>NZ_CP090557.1:4594348-4941522 GCF_021484805.1 Tellurirhabdus bombi
AGTTCTGGAAGATGTGAAGGGCGATTTGCCTTTTGAGCAAGTCCGCCAAAGTGCCTCGTTTCACTATGATTCTTATTACAATCCTAGCCGGAAATCGCACGTATGCTGGCTGCGGATGCGCATCAAGAATACCTTGCCCCGCGAGCTGAATTTGTATCTCTGTGATTTTTATAGCAGTTACCTGGACATCTATTGGCTGGACGCGCATCAGCAATGGCAGCACCAGCGCACCGGCGAACTTATTCCCGGCAGCCAACTTCCAGACCGAAAAGGAAATAAAGAACGGAATCGACTGTTGGTAACCCTGCTGCCGGGGCAGGAAACCACGATCTACCAACGTTCTGAAAACCTATTTTGGCAACAGCCCCTGAGCTTTCTACTGCCTAAACTACAACCTGAAGCGCATCGTATTCAGTCTGTTTATAAACAGATTCAGATAGATAATGGATGGAAAGAGTATTTCTTCGGCGGGATTATGATCGGTATTCTCTTTCTGGCGATCTGCTACAATCTTTTTATCTTTATTTCTATTAGAGACCGGGTTTATTTATATTTTAGCATTTGCCTGATTTTCTTCACCTTAGACCGTAACGCGTCTCTTATCCAACTCGCTTTTTTTGACGAGCAACCTTATATATTCCGCTTACTAGCCAATTTTTTCTTTATCATCTTTTTCATTTTCTTTATTCAGTCGATTCGAAATTTCATTCGGCCCGCCCCAAATTTGAAGGGCTTAAACAACAGCATTATAGCTTTTTTGGCTCTCACTACCCTTGTTAATCTCTTCCAGTTTTTTGCCTTCCTTTTTCCCACTTTTCCAATTTATGAATCCGTCATACTCATCGAATTCCTGATTCGAATCGTCTACGCGTTATGCATCGTCCTAACCCTGAAAATGCTGAAGCGCGGCTCGGAAGATGCCCGGTTTGTTTTGCTGGCCACCCTGCCCCTTTTTGTTTTTTGGACCATTACCCTAATCGACCGCCTGACGAATATCTATTTTGAACATGCCGTGTTTAGATCGCTATGGGATGGTTTTGGCTACATCGAAAGCTTCTGTTTTGCCTGGCTGATTCTTTTCTTTTCCGGCGCTCTGATCAACCGCTACAACCTGGTTCGCAAGCGGGTAACCCAGCAAGCCATCGAAAAAGAGCAGTTAGAAAAAGAACGCGAAATCGAACGCAACCGCATCATTGCCAGTCAGAATGAACGCCTGGAGCAACAGGTTAAAGAACGGACAGCCCAGTTACAAAGCTCCCTGGAAAGCTTAAAAGTTACTCAGAATCAACTTGTTCAAAAAGAGAAATTAGCTTCTCTGGGTGAGTTGACGGCTGGTATTGCGCACGAGATTCAGAATCCCTTAAATTTTGTCAATAACTTTTCGGACGTAACCCGCGAGCTTTTTGAGGAAATGCAGGAAGAGTTGCGCAACGGCTCGCTTGACGAGGCCCTACTATTGGCCGACGATATCCAGCAGAACTTGCAAAAGATCAATCACCACGGCCAGCGAGCCGACAGTATTGTGAAGAACATGCTGGAACATTCCCGCAGCAGTGGCGGCGAAAAACAGCTTACCGACCTCAACGCCCTGGTGAATGAATACCTTAAACTGGCCCACCACGGCATGCGGGCTAAGTCATCCGATGTGAATGTCAAGCTAGTTACCGACTTCGCTTCTGAATTAGAGCCAGTGAAAGTAGTTCCTCAGGATTTAGGCCGGGTATTGCTGAACCTCTACAACAATGCATTTTACGCCGTGCTTGAAAAGCAGCGACAAGCCGATCCTACCTATACGCCCACTGTCACGGTCACTACCCGAAAAATGGCGCAGTTTATTGAGATCCGCGTGACCGACAATGGCACGGGCATTCCCGAAGGTGCGAAACAGAAAATATTCCAACCTTTTTTTACAACCAAACCCACGGGTCAGGGAACCGGTTTAGGCTTGTCGCTTAGCTACGATATTGTTACCAAAGGACACGGGGGGCAACTGGAAGTTGAGACAACCGAAGGCGAAGGCACTCAACTGGTCATTCGCCTGCCTCTTTGAAAGTTGAACCAAGCTAAAGCCCAAAGCTCGCCTAATCCATCGTATCTCCTAAAAGCATTTCTCAGTCCATCCAGCTAATTAAACAGTCAGCGTTACGAATACACCAATTCAGCAAACATCTGTCGTTATCGGAGCGGCGGCAGGTTATTTTTGATGTATCCCGCACGGGGAGCTATGCCTAACCTATACGCTGATGACCGCACCTGTTCTACAAGCCAGTGACATTTTCGACCCTTCTTTGCAGGTAATGCCCGCTTTTGAAACTAATGCGGAAGCCTGTTTTCGGCATCCTGAAATGGGGCAGGTGCAGATGAAAAATACCCTATTCCCACACCTACAAGTGATGGACATGCGCTGGCAGACGGAAAAGGATTTTGTTTTATTCGACCCTACGCCCGTCGATGCCATCAGTGTTAATTTCGTGCTGGACGGTGAATTGGATTCCCGGTTCAAGGGACTTTCGCATGAATTGCCCATGCGAAGCCAGACGCACAACCTCATTCACACGCCCGAAGCAGGCCACCAGAACCGAATCCAGGGCGGGCAGAACCTGTCGATGCTTTTGATTGGGCTGGATAAAAATTTTTTCATGTCCTCCATCGGGCATAACGATCCCTGGAGTGAAGCAATACTTAATAACCTGGAGCAAGGACGGCCTTTTTCGGGGGTGAAGGGTACGCAGGCCATTACACCTCAGATGCGTCATCTGATCGAAGATATTCAAAATTGCCGGGCTGTCGGACCCATGCGTAGTCTCTTGATTCAGTCGCGGGTGCTGGAGCTGGTGGCGTTGCAAATCGACCAGTTCCGGACTCCATACGCTGCTTCCGAAACCATGTCGGCCAACGAAGCCGAGAAACTTTATCACCTCAAGGCTTACCTGGAAACCAATTTTCTCGCCGAGCACTCACTGCACCTGCTAAGCCGCCATTGCGGACTCAACGAATTTAAAGTGAAGAAAGGATTTAAACAGTTGTTTGGCACAACCGTCTTCAACTACCTGCGAAAACTACGCATGGACTATGCCGGTCAGTTGCTTCGTCACCACTCGCTTTCCATTGATGAAGTATCCGATCGGCTGGGGTATGAACATTCCCAACATTTTTCGATTGCCTTCAAAAAATACACCGGCTTTTCCCCTTCCCACTACCAACACCGTCGGGCAAGCTGATTCGGTAGCCTTTACTGGTCGTTTTTCTTAAGCGTAGATTGCGGTTTTCTGGTCGAATTAGAACAGATAAGCCTCAATCTACGCTTA
The DNA here is from genome assembly GCF_021484805.1 of Tellurirhabdus bombi. Lineage (NCBI taxonomy): Bacteria > Pseudomonadati > Bacteroidota > Cytophagia > Cytophagales > Spirosomataceae > Larkinella > Larkinella bombi. The sequence goes on from NZ_CP090557.1 coordinate 4,597,657, forward strand.
AATAATAGGGTCGATACCCAATCAGGCCGCCTCTGCTAAGCGCCTGTTCTGTAAAATTCATAATCCGTTTGAGGTATGTTCTAATCCGTTATGCGTAGGCACTCCCAGCCTTTTTGACCCAACTTTGCATCATAACGTTTATGCTTATGTTTAGTCAATTTCTCATTTTTGGCCTGGGTCTCGAAAGTCAAACTGATGCTGCTGTCTCGCTGTCCGATAAAACGTATATCAGCATCACATTTGCCCAAAAAACATACCGGTACAAAAGTGCGGAAACCAGCACTTTTACCAGACAGGGCGCCAATCAGTTGTGGTACATCAACCTGGGAGCAAAGAGTGATCATTTTTTGTCGATCGCTGTTTCCGGCAACCGGCAAGGAATATTTCCGTTCGGTAACAAAGCCTCTTTATTTCCGGGAATTAGCCTGATCACCTATGGCCGCGATCAGGCCGTTTATTCCTCCTGCCCCGCGCATCATGATCTCAGTTTACAAGCCCAGGGAGCGGTGCACATTGAAGCGCAGGAAACCAGTAAACTAGCCAAAGGCAGATTTACGGGCTTCCTTTTGTCTAGTAATTGCCTGCACCAGATGAGCCAGTTAGTGCCGATCAGTGGCCAGTTCTGGCTGCGTCGTTAACTCAAATTATACATTCAACTACCTATTCTATTTTCATTTACCCGTTAAACAACAAATCGATGCGCACCTCAAGAAACCCAGTAGTTTCGTTTTCCTGGTATTTAGTGAATCCGGGAAGATTCGTATTTTTCTTTTTGGCATTGCTAACCCTGGTTACCAGCTGTAAAAAAGATAACCCTGAAATCAATCCGATTGATGCACTCGTGGCTAACGCTGGGCCTGACCAACCCGTTCAGGTGGGGCAAACCGTCACCCTCGACGGTGGTGCCTCTAAAGACGGTCAGAGAAAACCCCTGACTTACCAGTGGGCAATTACCCAGAAGCCCGCAAAAAGTAGCGTTGCTCTAACAGTACCTAACACCGTCCGCCTGACCTTCGTACCCGATGAAGTTGGCGAATACGAGTTGACTTTAACGGTTTCTAATGGCGAAAAGGCAAACACCGATAAAGTCTTGGTTACCGCTTCGGCGGCGCAACCGCTTACGCTTAACAAAGACATTACGGTCAAAACCGTGCTGGAAGACCGCATCGTAAACCCAAATCTGCCGGATTATATTGTTCCCAAAAGCATCGCCGTTTCGCATGAACTGACCATCAATCCGGGCGTGGTGATTGCTTTTGAACGGGACGTGACCTTTACAATCACCGATCGTGGCTTTTTGATTGCGAAAGGAACTGCCGACCAAAAGATCCGCTTTGTGGGTGTTAATCAAAGCAAAGGTTACTGGGCGGGAATTATGCTCAATTCGGAAAGTAATGTCAATCTGATGGAGCATGTTGAAGTCTTGCACGCTGGTAGCCGTATTATGCTGGACAATAAAAAAGCAGGCATGGTTATGTTTAAAGGCAGCCAGATGGCCATTAAAAACTCCCTTTTCGGCCAGCATGATGGTTATGGTCTGTTTGCGAGTGACGAAGCCGTTCTGCGGGAGTTTTCGGCCAATACGTTCAGTGGCAATACCGACGCTGGCATTCTTCTTTCTACGGAAAATGTTGCCAAGTTAGACGCCGCATCGGTCTTTACAAGTGGTAACGGACGCAATGTCGTAGAAATCAATGGCTCTTACATTGGCGAAACGGGTCAGAAAGACGAAATTGTCTGGGGTGGTTTTGCTGATAAAACTCCCTACCGCCTCTTGAACGATATCGCCGTGCGGACTGGCTGGAAACTGAGTCCAGGCGTTACAATTGAGTCGTCCCGCGATGTAGTGATCATCATCAACGAATCAGCCTATCTAAACGCCGTGGGAACTGCCGACCAAAAGATCCGTTTCACGGGCATTGGTGGTACAACTGCCTACTGGACGGGTATTTTGTGCCACTCGCCCAGCGCAAAGAACCAGCTTGAGAACGCCGAAATTAGCAACGGAGGTAGTAATTCGATTATTGCGGGCAAAAAAGCGAATCTGGCTCTTTACGGCAACCAAGCCAGCATTACTGTCAAAAGAACACGCATTGCCGGGAGCGGCGGTTATGGTATTCTAGTCGGTTTCGGCGGCAAACTAAATGAAGAGGCAACGAGCACGAACGCCTTTGCAAATAACGCCCAGGACGATGTTTTGATCGAAGAGTAAGAACCGGAGCCCTTAAGAAATTTCTTACTTTTTAGGGAATAAGTCCCGTTTAAGCGATAAAAGGTGCCCCGACTAAATATTTAGTCAGGACACCTTTTATTTTTTGTTATTTTGCAGATAAAACTGTCTTCAATTTTTGAATACTGGCTTTTCACTTGGTATGGTTAACGTATATTGGTTATGGACAGTCCTAATTTCGAAAAGCATCGAATCTATCTTGCCGACGACGATGTAGATGATAGTTACCTGTTTCAAGCGGTTATTCAGGAGCATTTTCCTGGCGTAGCGTTTACTTCTTTTCCCAGCGGAGATGCTCTTCTAGCGGCTCTGCAAACAACGGATTCATTACCTACACTCATTTTTCTGGATTATTGGATGCCGCTTCAAACGGGTCTGGAAACCTTCCAAGAGTTGAAAAAGCAACCCCAGTTGGCGTCAATTCCGGTGGTCTTGCTCACGGGTCAGGTGCAGGCACTTTCAGCCGAGAGCATGGAAGAGCAAGGAATCTGGCGAATTTATAACAAACCAACCAGTCTGGCCGAGCTACGTCAACTGATTGACCAAACGTTAGGAGTAAAGTAATTCTGCCGAAACGGACATACCAATTAGAACCAATGAATAGGAAACTCTTCACCTAGCTTGACCTTGCCCCACTGGCTCATTTCCCCCCTCCTGGAATTAATACGAAGATCTTTTTTTTGCGCTATTCTTGTCTGACAATTAGTACAGTATAGCCACCTTACAAGGCTGATAAACCAAGATTTATACACAGGATTCTTGATGTCTTTGCCCGTGACTTTTCAATAACTTACCAAATTACCAATGGACCATTGGCGCACTTGCGGCCTTTTAATTAGGAATTAATCGTTTTAAAAATGTATTATTGCCAAAGCCCTCAAGCTTTCACTTTACAAAATAAGGAGCAAAACCCGCTGGTTCTGCTGGTGGGTTTTCTTATATGACCTTGTCCGGGAAAACAAGTCTAGTTTATACCATATGACTTTATCAGTTAAAAACACCTTAGACCGCTTTTTGTAACTGTGGCCTGATGGTGGCCCAGCGACGACGACTAATTGACAATTTTTGTCCGTTTTTAAGCACAACTGCTTTTGCCTGGCTACCCGGCAAGAGACTAATTTCTTTTATGTAAGCCGGATTTATCAATACCTTTTTATGAATCCGAATAAAGTGAAGGTAAAGGGATTCGTAATGCTTTATAGTCTTGGAGGTTAAGTATCTCTGCCCATCTGGGTAATGCAACCAAGTATAATTTCCTTCGCCAATCAGATAGGAAAGTTCAATTTTTTTCATGGTTTATTGAGGGGTCTATAGAGATAAGCCTACTTTCTTCCATGATAGATGCAACTAAGCCAATCAGGTCAACTGATTGGCTAGAAGGCAACAAAATTAAGTAGATTTACTAAGTGAAAAGCAAGTAGAACGTAGCATACGGAGAGCGTATCCCGAAGAGCAAATCTAGCTAGTTGGAAAGGCGTATTTACTACCTGAATGAGTAGTTTTTAGGTCTTAATAGACTACCCGGATGGGTAGTCCGCTATTTTTTGAGCATAAGAAGGAATTCTCTACGGTCTTTTATATCCAAGAGTAGGTAGATATTTTTGATATGGTATTTCACTGTATTTTCGGAAATAAATAATTTCTCAGCAATCATTTTATTAGACATCCCTAGTGCGAGGCACTCCAATACTTCCTGCTGCCGCTCTGAAAGCTTATTCCAGGGTTCCTTTTCCCAATCAATTTTGGCGGAAAGCAGAGGCTTCTGCTGGGAGCGTTGAACTTCTAACTCCGAAGAAATCCGCAAGGATTCTTTTTCAATCCGGTGCTGTCGACGACGAAAGCTATAGAGCCAGCCCAGCAACGCAGCAACAACAACCAACAGGCTAATCAGCGCGAGGGTGAGATACTTTTTATTGGTCTGCTCCTGCTGTAGCTTTTGATTTTTTTCGGCGATCAGAATAGCTTCCTTTTGATTGTGCAGAGAGGAAATTTTGGTTTCGCGCGCATATTCTTTATTAAGGCTATCCAGTTTTTTCTGGACCAGCGCAATGCCAGGCAGGTTATTACGTCCCTCGTAGATGTGCAGCAGCTCTTCATATGCGTACAGATGGTACTTGATTATGCGGCACGAATCTGTGTAATGGGTTGATTGCGTCAACGCTTTATCCAGTAAATCGAATCGCTGCATCGCATCATAAAGTTGCATCTTCTTGACATAAATCATTGGCAGATGGCAAGGTGTTGATGCCCGCATCCACTGAATGGCTTTGTCGTAGGTAGCTTCCGCCTCCGCATACTTTTTATTAAGAAACAATAAATAGCCCTGCTGCATAACCAGCTTCGATTTATTTTCCAGGCTTATGTATCTAAAGTTGTTTTTTTCTAGCCTATCCATCAGACTATCAGCCTTTTTGTAGTCGTGGGTATCGAAAAAAGCAAAGGCCGCTTCGGATTGAATGGTAGCTATGTAAGACTCTTTTTTTGGGGTTGCTTCTGCATACTGCCGGGCGATGCCCAAGAATTTCAGAGTAGATTCATAATCGAACACACGCTTGTAGGTATGTGAAAGCAGGAGTGCCGCCTGGTATTTTTCATCCGGCCTAAACGCGTCACTTTGCAAGATTGGGAGTAATAAAGCTTGCGATTCTGTATACTTAAACTCGTTGTTGAGTTGATATACTTTTTGCTCTAATTGCCGAAAAGAAGGGCTTTGTCCATTGGCAAACGACTGCAATAGACTAAAAAAAAACAGCAATAAGTAATAGCGTGTATAGTTAAAAGGCATACAGAACTAATGTCGATAACTAAGCGATTCGGCTGCGAAAGTGCCCTGGTTGGACTTGAAATTCAGCTAGTGGCCGAATTTATACAAACTCGAGCGTAAAGCATAATGGAAGAAGTCGTTAGCTTGTTGCTACCAGACGCTTTGCTGCCAGCTTCAGCATTAACCTTTAGAGCGGTCAGCGGGATAGTAGCTGCTCCTTTCACTTTACGCTGGCGGAAAACAAAAATAGCTCACAACGGGCGTTGCAAGCTATTGATTTTTAAGGTGATCCCGTTTGGATTCGAACCAAAGACCGTCTGCTTAGAAGGCAGATGCTCTATCCAACTGAGCTACGGGACCTGGAAATTTTTAGAAGTATAAGCTAAACTTGCTTATCTCTTAATTTATTCATCCAGAGCAACAGAGAGTCAAAATTTTCTCAGAGCTATGTAGAAGAGTGCCAAAATTAGACTAATTACCGCCCTTTTCCAAATCTGCCTCAGTCAATTCGGTTTATTATATTATTAAGCAAAGGCTAGAAACAGCCTTCAACTACCAACTTATTGATTATCTATATTGGGTGCCATTAACTAATCCCTAAGCCTCTTTTCTCGCCCACATCTTCTTTATCTACTGAGTAAGGCTCAATTTACTGCTAGTGTTTAAACACTTTGTAAGCAGAGTGGAAACAATAAGCGCGTTTGTAGAAAGCAATTTTAGCGGCTCCTCGCTATTTTATGTTTAGATAAACGAAAAGCTTGCGGTACTAATAGGGGTAAAACAGAAAAACCGTCCAAATCTTTCGATTTAGACGGTTTTTAGTGTCGGGGTGGCAGGATTCGAACCTGCGACCACCTGGTCCCAAACCAGGTACGCTAACCGGACTGCGCTACACCCCGAGTGTGTATTACCGAAGTTCTAAATAACGCTTAGTGTTCTTTAGACTTCGCGGAGAGAGAGGGATTCGAACCCTCGGTACCCTTGCGAGTACGGCAGTTTAGCAAACTGCTGGTTTCAGCCACTCACCCATCTCTCCCGTTCTCTCAGCGCCGTTGAGCGATTTGAGTGCACAAAGATAGGTGAATCTTTTCCACTTTGTCAACTATTTTTTTTATAAAATCTTCATTTTTCTTCTAAACTCAGATTCCGAAAGGTGACGAAAGCGGGGGTTTCAGACCGCAACTATACTGACCTTCTCCGAGTTATCGACGAAAGGATTTTTTTCGTCTTTTTCAGAAAAATGTTTCAGTATTGTTTCAGCAGGGCCATCTGCAACCCGGATTCTCCCATAAATTGTGTTCGCACGATCAACGACGGATTGAGAGAAACGAGACATATACCGTTCCGTTGTCGAAACAGTCGAGTGTCCCAGGGACATTTGTACTAATCGGATGTCGCCAGTGACCTCATAAAGATGGTTAGCGAACGAGTGCCGGGACGTGTGCAGCTTCAGGTATTTTTCTACACCTGCCTTTTTAGCTACCCGGCGAATTACTTTAGAGCCGTAGGAGACAATCCCCTTTAGGCGCTTGCGCAATTCAACCTCTGACAAGCTGGCATCCTGAGTTCGCAAAAATGGAAATAAAAAATCATCGGGATTCTTGCCGTCGGCATACGCCAAAAGCATCGGCTGAATCTGAGCTGGCACCAGAACGCTTTTCGGTTTGTCAGTTTTGTCCATCGCGTAAACAATCCGGTACTGAACACTAACTTTTCCTTCAAGCATTACATGATCCCGCTGGAGCTGATTAACGCGCATTTGGATAAGGTCACCCGACCGCATACCGTGCAGAAAATATTCCGCTATGTAAGCGTTCCGGAAATGCTCTTCCTGGTTGCGCGGCAATTGAACCTCCATGATGCGTTCCAGTTCGTAGGTAGTCAGGCGTTCAACCTGCACCGTGGCCTCCTTAGGTAGCTCATAACCCAACATAGGGTTTTTGTTCTCTGGCAGCTTCTTGGCGCTAATGTATTTAATCAGATTGGTCCGCAACTTCAAAAGGTACTCACGCACCGTAGAAGCCTTTAAACCGTCGTTAAACATAAACGCTTTGTAGCCGTCCACCAATTCGGTAGTGACCTCCCCAAATAACAGATCGTCTTTTGGAGCAATGAAAACCAAAAGTTTGTTGAGTGCTATCTGGTGGCAGTCGGCAGTTCCTAGCTTCTTATTAGCAACATACTCCCCGATCCGCTTTTGAATGAATTGAATGAAACTATCACCTGCGTTATTTTCGAGCCGGTTTTTTATGTCCTTGACGGAAAAATAAGCTTCGGATTCCCGAATCTCCCGAATAACGCGCTGCGCCTTCTCAAACCGCGCACGAATGAGCGAATTGAGTAAACCAGACTGAGGATGGCCCGTACGAATCCAGTTGAACTTGTCAGCACTCCCCTTATCGTTAAACAGCTTTTCCCGAACGTAAACGTCCGTTCCGGCATAGGCATGTTTTCGACAATAGGTTATTCGTAGCATAACAAGAAATTCTCCGTCTTCGCGGGGTTTTGAGTTCAGTATGATTTTAAGCGTAACGTTAGACATTAAAGGGGTACGGTAAGCAGATGATCAATTCAATTACAATTCTCCACCCAGTGAGCGGCGGATCTTAAAAAGCATTTCGATGTCCTGACGGCGTAGCTGCATAGAGCCGCCCCGGGATGTGTCATAAGAAGAGAGTTCAAGAATGCCGGACGTACGGAGATTGTTATGAACGATCTTTTTCACCAGCACTCCCTCAGCACCGGCGATTTTAACCGCAATGATGCCATCGGTCACGTCATTGTATTCCGAAGAATCAAGCAAAACACCCAGTACCTTATGACCAGCCGGAAGAAGCGGCTCCATATGATCCTGGTGGGTAATTTCAATCGCATAGCCCCGCTCAAATTCCTCGTCGGTGAACATATCCTTTAGCACGTAGGTAGCTGATTCAGGACGGAACACAGGCGAAAAGTTTACGCGGATATCGTGCAGCATGGCAGTTGTGATTGATTTACGCAGCGCGGCCGTCACCGTCGGCAAGGCACGTAGATCAGCACCGGTAACGCGCTGTTCAGGTGTACTCCTACTACCAAAGATTTCCTCTTCCGACACGTCAGGACGGTAGATTTTTTTGATGGCAGCCAGAATCGAATCACGCACATCGCGCCGGAATCGTTCGGTTTTCTTGTAATAATGCACCTGCGTGCGTGAAACTCCCATTTCCTCAGCCAGTGACACCTGGGTAATGTCGTGGCGAAGCAGGAACCTGCGTAGGCAGGCACCCTCGTTTTTCGGATCACCCGAACGCTCCAATAGTTCGTCACTAAAGCGGATCTCAGGAATATCGTTGCGCGATTCATCCCGGAGCCATTCCAATGTCACACCGTCGAAACTGTTGGCAATTTTTTCGAGTGTGTCGTCTGAAACTGGCTTTCCCTCTTCAATGCGACCCATGGTGGAGGCAGCAACCTTGACTAGCTGGCTGAACTTGTATTTGTTCAGGCCAGACTTCTCTCGGAGTCCTACAATCTTTTCATTAATGGTCATTTCTGGAGTACTAATATTAAACGTGGTTGTAATCATGGCGTGCAGGTTTGATTAATAATTACCTTACTTTTCTTGCGCAAATCATTTCGATTGTTAATATTCGCAAATATTATCATTAACAATGTTAACAACTTAGCAAACGTATAGATATTTATGAAAAAAACCGTCAAAAATTTTTTGCTTCTGGCTAAATCTTTAGAGTACGGTATAATAGCCAAACATGCAGGAGCCTCCTACCAGACGGTTAGCAAATTTGCCAATCGTGCATCAAATGAGAAACCTTCAACCAAGCACCGAATCATTGATGCCATGATTTTATTAGGCAAACAAAAAATTGCTGACTTGGAGCAGGAACTTGTAGAATTAGAGCAGTGGAGACGCGAATTTTTACCTGAACGAGAAAAGCTGTGAGCGGTACCGGAACACCAATGCAAGCCGTGCCTTGGCACGTATACGAAGGCTTAGTTAAGCGCCTGGAACAATTAGAAAGTCAAATGCAGGCCTGGCAATCCTGCAATCAACCAGAATGGCTATCCAGACCACAGGCAATGGAATTTCTCTGTTGCAGCTCAACGAAGCTCTGGGAGCTAATGAAAAATAATGTCATTGAGTATTCAAAGAATGGAAGCAAGCCTCTCTTTCGCCTAGCGTCCTGTCAAGCGTATCTTGATCAGAGAGCAGTTAGCCAGTCAGAAATACAGCGCCGGTTAATAATTCTGTGTTCGTCGAAAAAAAATTATTAACATTTTTCTTGCATCATTGTTAATATTAATATTAACTTTGAGCATCAAATAAAAAATGCTACTATCAACTGACAGCAGCATTCTGCAATACTCAAAACAAATTTAACTAGGATGAAAACGACGAAATCAACCAGCCAGTTCCAGCGCATGAACGCGCTCCTGCAAATTGCTCAGATCGAAGCTGACCTGATAGACTCAGGCAAAGCAGATTCGGCTACGATTATTGAAATCACGCATACCTATTGCGTGATGGCCTTAACGTCTGAGTCGGGTTACAGCGAAGCAACTGTTTTGCTAACTTCATCGAATCGCGCTGTTATCGATCAGATACGAGATAAAATTCGAGTTGCAGTGCGTGGTTGCGAAGACGAGTTCCGGGTAATGATTCAAAACCTCCTAGTTGAAGCCAGAGAGAAACATCCGCAGGACACACTGCAAACCGGCATACTGGCACACCAGATCATTGCAGGAAGATACTTCTAAGAAAACTCAGGGGCCTACGGGTCCCTTTTTCGAACCCGCAAATTCCCAACCTCATGGAAAATCAAACTAAGAAACTCGACGATTTATCTTTTTACGACGAATTAAAAGACGATCTACCGACCGATAAAGGCGCGGACTGGGTAATGTACTTTTTTGTAGCTGTTCTCTGGATACTAATTTTCGCTGGTTTCTGGCTCTTTAGCGAATGAAAACGATCATCCGTCACATTCCCGCCGACGTGACCGGCACAACCGGCACCGTCATTCTAGCCAAATGCATTTACGGCCTGGCCAAAAATCTACACTTCATAGACGCTGGCTACCTTATGGCTCTCCTAACTGGATGGATAATATTCTGGACGTTCGTTCACACCAAACAGGTTCGCAACAATGACTATAAATGAAGCTCCTGTAGCTACGCAGGAATTAATTGATAACCTGCTTTACGTATTCGCTGACGAAAACGTACTATTAACGCAGCCACGTTTGATCAGACGGCTTGATCAGCTTGGCGAACGGTTTTACTACTATCTCGAAAATAACGTCGCCACGTTCTTTATTTCGACAACCAGCTTTATCAAGAAGGTCACACCGACCGGCCCCCACCTGATAGAATGGTTTAAGAAAATGGGCGATAAAGCCGACCAGATACGCGATGAGGCAGCCGACTACGGTACACTCATGCACATCTGCTTTGCCGACTACCATCTGACCGGCTACGATTTCGATAAGACGACCTTGATAGTAAAGAAATATTTGGTTGATCTTGGCTATGCCTGCACCAAAAGCCGCCTGGGTGATTGGACTAAAAAGCTTAACAAGGCCGTTGCCAGTTACGCCAAGTTCTGCGAAGACTTTGTAATTGAGCCCGTACTGATTGAAGGCATGTTGGCGAGTGAGGAATTAGGGATTGCCGGCACACTGGATTTGGTTGCTTATGCCACCGTAAAGGGTAGACGTATACTGGTAAGCGTTGATTTCAAAAGCGGGAGTATTCAGAAGTCAGCCCAGATGCAGCTTGCAATCAATAAGATCATTTTCGAAGAGAATTTCCCGCATCTGGAAATCGACGAAAACTGGTCCTGGTCACCAAAGGATTTCCGAGATAAGCCGACCTACGAACTCGCTAACCAAACGAAAACAATCTATACTCCTGCCCTCATTGATCATTATTTGGCGATTTATCAGGCTGAGTATGGCAATGAACTGAAAGGCAAGACCATTCACCGCTTCACGGGTACTGTTCGGCCCGGACAACCAATCGCAGAACGTCATCAATTGCTGGACGTTTCGGATGCAGTTGCCTTGAATTTCTAACTGGATTCTATTTATGAAATGCCCAAAATGTGAAGGCCGAGGCTGGTACGAGAATCCTAAATGGATAGGTGGAGGGTCAGCTTCGGAGGGAATCTCTCCGAGTTTTAAATGCAAAAAGTGTAAAGAGTCTGGGTACATAATCGGTAACGTAAAAGACGTACTGGACTTTTTAAACTTCCTCAAAGCTCAATATGAGCGCGTGAAGGACTCCCATATGCTGGAACAGGTCAAACAATGTATTGACACAATCGAAAAACACTAATCCACATGCGAATTAAACACGATGCGATTGCCGGCCGCCAGAGCGCACCGGCACAGGAAGCGAAACGGCCACTGGGTGAAGCTGGACGCATTGCAATAGGTGAAAAATACCCGCTATCAAATGGTAAAGATGGCTTTCGCTCAACTGATTATTTTGTGATTAACTCCCGGTTTTCAAGCAAGGTAACAGACGTTTACGGCGAAAAGCCAACTGAACTGCCGATACTGTTTCACTCAGACGATTATAATGAAGTTTGCTCTGAATTTTTGGAGATCCGTGACCATCAGGGCAAGCTTTATGCGTCCGGTGACGGGGAAACATTCTCAGTCTGGAACAGAGATAGGTATGTCCAGAAAACGATCCACGAACGTGCGGATTTGATGGATGCGATTGAAGCTTATCTCAAAAAAGATTTACCTCCACACAAGGCGAATAATATTCAGTGGATCCACAAGCTGACGATTCGTTTTATCATCAAGAAAGTGGCAATTCTTGGCTACTGGCAATTCACAACTAAAGGCGTTAAAACCAGCATTCCGAACCTGCGTGACAAGTTTGATGAATGTATCAAGACATTTGATCGTATCAGCTATTTGCCGTTTGCATTGACCGTAAAGAAAGTGAAATCCAACACGCCGGGCGATACTCGTACCTATCCGGTTGTGGATATCGTGCCAATGTTTGGTTTAGAGGCAGGCTTGCAACTGGCTCAGTATCTCAGACAACACCCGGAGGCGAACCTGGTACAACTTGCCCTTTCCGACCTTTCCAAGCCATTAACAGAAGGCAGCGCCCCGCTCCTACTAAATACCAACAATCCAGAGTAATCACTCTGAATCCAGCATTACCCCCGTTCGGGCGACTATATCTTTTTTCAACTTAACCACAGGTGTAGGAACCTGCAATGTCGTGTGTTTTATATACCGTCCGGACGAGGGGTATAATTTTCACCCTAATCAATTTCAAATGAATTTCTTTCAAGAAATCCACGATCTCGGATTGCAAGGCGATCTAAAGATTGTAGTCACCACAACCGCCCAAAACTCGCTCTTGGTTAGCGTTTTACTCGCTAATGAGAAATGCGGGGACAATGCCCGGCACAGCATACCCCCTCTCATCCTGAAGGGCTCACCCGCCGAAATGGATGCCGGATTCATCGAAAGGATTTCAGCACCAATTCAGAAAACATCTGGCTTAATGGTCAGCATGGAAAACCACCTGAAACAGACTGCCGATGCGGAAAAGCAATCGAAGATGGCAAAGGACAATAAAGGCAACAAAGATGCGAAGGCTCCAGAGCAAAAAGCTCCAGAATCTGAGCCTAAAACGAAAAAGCAAACTAGTCCTGCTCCTGCGAGTGCACCGCTTTTTGCCGACTTAGACATAAACGATGATCCTGAACTAGAAGACGAAGAATAGACATGCTACTAACAACCGAACTCCCCCGCGAATTTCAGATTAAAGTTAAAGGTCAAATCGTGCATCTAGCCGACCCCGGCCCAGAGATGAGCCCCGATGCCGTACTTAATTTCTACGCCAATACTTACCCGGAGCTAACCACTGCTAAAGTGTCCGGTCCAGAAATTAAGGGCGACAAAGTAGAATACAAGTTCGAAAGCGTCATGGGTACGAAAGGATGACAAACCAAAATGAACAGCGGGCGCTCCTCACTAGCGGACAGAGCGCCCGCGTAGTCGAAACAAGAGAATATAGTGTTGTAAACCTTCATAAAGAAATAGGCCGATGTGTAAGGAAATTCAACAAGTTAGCCGACGCCGCCGATGTGCAGAAACAGAAATTACGCAGCGTTCCAATCGATCAACTAATGATGCCTTTTTAAATTATCAGTTTCAGCCAATTTGTGTATCAGATCAAAAGGAGTTTGCAGATCAGCAATCTAGGGAAGAAAGCTTTTTTACGTCTTTATCCCACCTGGCATCACTTTACAAATGGCCTATTGATAATATCATAAGCAAAGCACCTTATCCGTTGAACATCGCCTTTTCGTTCGACTTGGCACAATGGCACCTTAGCCAGATAAATCCAGACCTAACGCTGGTTATTATTCAGGACGATAACCATCCAGCTACACTAGCAACAGTACAGACTACCGATCTAGGGAGTAATACACTTTACTATATCCCTATAAAACCCTACTGGAAGTTAGTACGCAGTAAAAAGCATAGATCCCAAATTGCTCTCATTGAATCCGTTCTGGCTTATTTATGCCACATTGTTGAGATTCCTTATTTCACAAAGAAAAACGGTGATGGCTATCTAGCATACCAGTATGAAATGCTTAGGGATTTTGTAGACTTCGGTGATGAAGATGAGGATGACTCCTTTAATAAGTATATTACTCAACTAGCTGAACAGGTTGATTATGCAGCTACATATTGCCACAAGCGATTTAATCATGCTTTTGCGTTACTGGATTTTGCCAATCGTGTAAAGAACTTTACTTCTCGAAAAGGCAGCGATAGCGTGCTGATTCGGATAGCTACAAAGTTTCTGGCTTTATATGAGCAGTACCCTAGGAAATCAATAATGGAAACAGATGGCCTGGCCTTAAACCCAGATGAGATTGGCTTCACTTGTTTTCATTACAGTGCATCCTTATCCTTTTTCTGGACGGATGACGATGAAACGTATGAGCAGATTTCTCAATCCCTCGATGCTGATTTTAGCGAAGGTCAGTTTGAGCAGTTGAAAAGCGTCCAACTGTTTGACCAGCCCCAGGAATCAGTTACTCACTCCCTTGATTTTGAGCAAAAGCTACTCGGATTGTTGGAGGATTTTATTCAATATCTCTACGAACTGAACGAAAATGAATAACGTAACCAAACTGTTTAGGCAAACATACCTTCCAGTTCAGGCATTACTTGTTTATCAGCATGCCGACAGCGAAAATGATTATTACGTTGAATCTTGCGATATTGGACCAGATGGAAAACCGATTAATGCGCATCCATTATCACAAAAAGAAGCCAGCAAACTCGCTAAATCCTTGGCAAATTCTGCCGAAAAAAAACAGAAAGATGCCTTTCTACAAGCAGAAGGATTGTACCCGGAGAATGTGCTGCATATAAACCAGCGTGAAGGATTTGCAATCTGGTATACTCCTACCCAGGAGCAACCTTTATTTTTCGTAGACGGCCTGACTATACCTAATGGAAAGGCAAATATTCCAGCACTTCTTTGGAAGGCAAGTAAAACGCAGTTAACCTTATTTGCTTTAAAGCAAAATAGCCGCCCAAAGCTTACTACCAAGCTGTATTATGCACCTTTTTTCAACATTGATTCATCAGGTGTTGTATGCATGGGAACTGTCAAGCGTGATATTACCGAAAGTATTTCACTGGAGAAATTTATAGAAGCTTGGCAAAGCTATTTTTTCAATAGCTACTTCTCACACTCGTTAAATACAGAATTAGTTAAGGGCAATATTATTCATGTCTGGAAAGAGTTAGTTGACACAAATAAGCCGTTCCCAACTAGTGTACTGAGAGCAAATAAATTCACCCTTCAATCCTTAATCAAATGACTTCTGTCCATTTCACGGCTAATTACCTAATCAATCCAACCAATCCGGTTACAGTAAATCTCATTGGCGCGGGTGGCACCGGCTCTCAGGTTCTTACTGCACTGGCTCGAATGAATCATGCCTTCATGCAGTTAAATCATCCCGGGCTACACGTAACTGTTTGGGATAATGATGAAGTAACAGAGGCTAATCTTGGCCGCCAACTTTTTGCCAGTGCTGAACTTGGCCTACCGAAGTCTGTTGCTCTTATCAATCGCACAAACCGGTTCTTTGGCACGAACTGGAAAGCAAAGCCACACCTGTTTGCTAAGGACAATTTAGATAGGTTAAAAACGAATGGTGCAGCCAATCTAATTATAACCTGCGTGGATACGGTACAAGCTCGATTTGAAGTGAGCAGTATTTTGCAAGGCTTAAAAGAAGGCGGGTTACACCGAGATAAGCCGTACTACTGGCTTGATTTCGGTAACGGAAAAGATTCAGGACAAGTAATTCTGTCGACCGTGGGCGCCATTGCTCAGCCAGAGTCGAAAACATACCTACCCGTTGGCCAACTCCCATTTGTAACCGATGAATTTGGAGACATCCTGAAACAATCAGGGCAGGAAGGTAACACTCCAAGCTGCTCACTGGCAGAAGCATTGACCAAACAGGAATTGTTTATCAATTCGACGTTGGCTAATCTAGGCAGTGCCTTACTTTGGAATTTGTTCAGGAGCGGAATGACGGCCAACCGTGGATTCTTTTTGAACCTGGCTGATTTTAGGACAATGCCGTTGAAAGTTGGTTCTAATTAATGTTTTACCAATCGTTTATTTATTCACTTAACGCTTGAAAGAACGAATTTTTTGAAGTGTGTAAGATATCAGCCAATAAAAAAAGAACACTCCGGTTAAAGCCATAAGGACGCGAAAATAGGATTCACTTTCCAGTAGTTTGCGATCTGAATATATCGATGCTCGAGACTCAATAAAGAGCATCCGTTCAGTGTAATAAATTGCAAAACATACAAATAAAACAACAAGAACGAGAAGAAGGCCTGTTTGCACTTTTTCTTGTTTGTCCAAATCAATTAATATTTGTTTTACTCGAAAAGGTGCCAGCACCTTTTTTAAACCATCATCAACATTGTTTACTCCTCTAACAACAAGGTATATTGATGATAAGATTGCGATCCATGGGCCAATTCCAGTATTATTTGTCCCTAATAAGAAGTCTTTTTGTATTACAGTGAAAGATATGTAACAGCTTGTCATAGCAAATCCTGTTTCAAGCATGCCATAGAAAAGTTGCCTTTTCTTTTTTAGTAAATAAAGGAAACATCCAATAAGGAAAATAGCAAATGTTCCTAGAAGACGTAACTCAGGTGTAGCTAGTTTATGAATAAAGCTCTTAAGTCCTCTGTTGACATAATCATAATAATTAATTATGTACCAACTGTAAGACCAAATTATTATCACCAAAAATAAAATATTAACAAAAAGTGTAACATTTAACTCTCTGTACTTCAATGTATTTTTAGTGGTCTCCATTGAGATTATCTAGTGACAAATAAAAAAACATTGAGCCTGCCAGCTCAAAGTGAAAGTGAATTAAGTAAAACCGCTAATCAATTACAATTATGAAAATCGCTATTGCAAACCGCATTAGTCCAGACGGCGTACGCCTTCAACTCAACCGCGTTAACCGCGACACGTATTTTAACCTGAAGCCAGATCAGGTTGAAGCTCTAACCAGTGAGTTTGCACTACTGCTTAGAAAAGCCGGTGAATTAGGCTTTTCCTACCAGCAAACCGAGCTGGTTCTCATCAACTACAATCCGAATCAGGAAAAGGTCACCAGCGAGCAATCAGAAGCGTTTATGCAGCATAGCCAGTCACAGGCGGATGCGTTGCTTGACTGGATCGATAAGCCGGAAAATCTAGTAACCTGGAAGCAATTACTGTCAGCATAAAAAAGAAGCACGCACAGCCTGCCAGCCGTGCGTGCCATTATTCTGAAAGTAAAACCGCTAAAAGCTTACAATCAGTCTACAAAGCTATAAAACTAATTTCAGACTGAAAAAAAGCTATGAAAGTAGGTTCTTAGATTGTTAAGTAAATTTTTTCGACGGAAAGCCTTTTTATTAACAACGGCATTTCTATTTTTACGCACAAAGGTTCGTTGGCAGCGAATTAAGACATAGACGAGAGTTAACAGCAAGGTATCTAAACAGCCCCTTGCTGGTGAATAAGTGCATCCTCGTCTGCACGCCCGGTCGCCAACCGGATTCACCAGCAAGGGGCATTTTCACACATTACACTCAATGACGATTATTGTTCCTGACATAATACTTAACCATGAGTCGCTAACCAGCAGTGAGAAATTACTGTACCCTCAGCTGGTGGTTTTCTGCGGTGAGTCAGGGACTACGAATGCGGATAATCCGCAGTTGGCCGAGTACTTGAAAATTTCAGAACGTACTGCCAGTGCGTTCATAACGAACCTGCACCGGGCCGAATTGATAGACCTGGACATTGATCGTAAGAAGAAGGCAAACCAGCGCACAATTAAGCTAAAAGAGTTGACGCAAGTTTTTGCGCCATCTCCTATTCTAGCACAGAAATACTTAACAGTTGACGCAGAATTTTGCGTCAAGTTCGCGCAGATTATTGCGTCAACTATACCTGACGCAAAGTTTCGCGTCATGTTGTCGCAAATTCTTGCGTCAACTAATGAAACACAAAACACTGATAATCAGAGCAAAAATATACCTGACGCAGAATCTTGCGTCAACTTAGGCGAAGTTTCGCAAGACTCGGTATATAATAGTAATAGTTTATTAAATGAATTAAATATTAATAGTGATATTAAAGATTCTTTAGATAATACTGTAAGTACTATTTCTTCTTTGCCTGAAAATCGCGAAAGTGAGCCGCCGAAAGAAACACTGATTCCTAGCATCCATGTCGGTCTAACACGAATTACCCCGGATGAATTAGGGCCATATCTTAAAATCAGAGGAATCGCTTACGACAAAATTGCTCCGTTTGTCGGGGAAAATAATAACCGGAGCTACAACGATCTGGACGAGTTGCGCAACTTGGTTCGCGCTTGGTACCTGAAGCAAAAGCCTAAGGCACCGAAAGCAACTCTGGAGGAACGTAAGGCAGCTTTTGAAAATCGCATTAAAGATTATCGGCAAAAGCACTCGGTACCGGCCTATTACACAGACGAATTTTTTGAGCTATTCCTCAAGTACTGGCTTGAGACAAACCTGAACAATACCATTCTGCGATTTGAAGGTGAAAAGTATTTTGAACTTGGCCAACGACTCAAAAGCAGTTATGAGAGATTTTTCAAGCCGATGAAATTAAAACAGGAACGAAATGCACCCAACAAACAACAATCTACCAACAGCAAAGAACGCAGCACCGGCCACGTTGACTTTAGCCGATTCGCTACTGGCAACAGCGAAGAAGCCGCTAACGATGAAAGAAGCATCGACGACGGAGATGCAGAAGTTATTGAATGAAATCATTGGCCTACTCGACATAAAAGTTTCCGATAGAGAAAGGGACGCTCACGACAAACGGATATATGAGTTCGCATTGTATTTGCAGAATGCTTACCCCACTGTTCGGCTTAGTGATGTACGACTAGCCTACCATCTTGGCTGCAAATATGAGCTGGGTATCGAAATGTTTGCCGAAATAAATGCCCGTTCATTCGGTAAGGTAATGAAGGCTTACTGGGAGTTTCGGAAAGCAACTATCACTACCCGGAAGGTGCCGCAATTAGAGGAGCCAAAGGAACCACTGCCTAGTGAGGAAGAATTAGACAAAAAAGGTCGGGAACTCCTACGACTAGCCTATCAGACTTTCAAGCAAGGCCGTCAATATCGTGACCATGGGAATCTGCTCTACAATTCGCTTTTCAGTATCAAGAAGATCCCATTCAACTATGAGCGTAAAATGGAAATGTTGCAACAGGCTCAAAAGGAAATTGAACAGGAAAATTCCAAATTAGCTCAATCCGGGAATACCGACCGCCACAAGGAAGCTCAACGCATTGCGAATCTACTCAATGAACCAACGGCGCTTAATGAGCAGCCTGGCGAAATTCAAAGCCTGATTAAATCCCGGGCTAAGCAGATTGCCTTTGCTACACTCATGCGTGAACTGATCGAGATGGGAATAGAAACGGATGAATTTTTAGACCAAGAATAATATGCAACTCGGATTCACAATCAAGTGGCGGGGCACGAACCGGCCCACCAATTTTGTCGAAAAGATTCTCGGCAGCCAGAAAATTCATACGCTACGAGCTGATAAAAAAAACCGTTGGAAGCCCGGCAATACGATCCAGTTTGCAACTGGTACCAGAACCATCTACTACAATCAATTCCATTCTGGCACCTGTAAGGCCACGCAGGCGGTTGCTTTAATGCTTGTCGAAGGAATGTTGCTTATTGAGGTAGATCGTCGCATACTGGCAGATTCTGAACGATTGGCTTTTATCAAAAATGACGGTTTTGATTCGGAGCAGGCTTTCAATGAATGGTTCATTCCACTCATTAGCGAAAACGGAGGCGTATACAATTGCAAGCTCATCCATTGGACCGATTTTAAATACTAACAAAAGATGAGCTTTAGACACATTGAAGGTATTGGCTTGGTACATCTCAATGAGATAAAACCACCACGAGTAGTACCGGGGAACGAACGCCACCGATGGGACTCAAAACCGGGTTGGGGTGAGAAGGCGACCTGCGTAAAGTGTGGCTGCGTTAAACACCGACGCAAGCCCGAATACATCGAAACCTACAAAATGCCTGGTCAGCAAGAAATAACTGAACGCCCCCCCTGTAGCAATGAAGCATAGATTCAATGAACAATATCCGTCGAACGCATTAATCGACTACTGGTACCGAACGAGGCCGCAGGATTGGGGCCCTTACAAGTTTTTCAACTACAGCTTACACCTGAAAAATAAGGTTTTGAACGCAATCTTTCCGGGCCGCATTCCCAATGATTTACCTTTTTAACTTTTATACAACTCAAAACAATTAACTAATCTATGACAACAGTACACGACGTTCTTTCCCAATCTCGCTTAGACGGCAACTTACTTTATCTGCCAGATGCCGAATTGGATCGTAAACTTTACACCGAGCTGAAGAAGATTCTCGCTGGTATTGGTGGAGACTGGAAAGGCGGCAAAACCAAGGCGTTTGTATTCGAACATGATCCCAGTGCTTCAATTGCGGATTTGCTAGAACAAGGGGTTCGTAACCTGGCTGCGGAATACCAGTATTTTCCCACTCCAGATAATGTTGCCGATGAGCTAGTGATAAGGTTAGAACTAGAAGAACACCACACAGTACTGGAGCCCTCAGCAGGGACTGGAAATATCTTGAAAGCCATCTGGCGTGTTTTTCCATCAATGCAAATTGATGTTTATGAACTCTGGGGGCGAAATGCTGACATTTTACGCCAAATGGGGAATGTAAACTTTTGGGGTTATGACTTTCGGTTAGCTGACGAGCGAAAGTTGTATGATCGAATCATTGCCAACCCACCGTTTACCAAAGGTCAGGACATGCTGCATGTACGCAAGATGTATGAGCTATTAGCGGACGAAGGGCGCTTGGTATCAGTTGTGTCTGCCCACTGGAAATTTGGCAGCGATAAAATCAGTAAGGAGTTCCGGAAATGGATGGAGGACGTAGACGGTAATTACTTCGATCTACCCGGAGGCTCATTCAAAGACAGTAATACCGGCGTTCAGTCATGCGTCATCATTATCGATAATTAGCATTTCATAGTTAATAGTACTATAAACTTTCAGGCGGTACAACGCCGCCTGACTTAACAATCAAACCAAGATGAAAAAGATTCTTATTGCCATTCTGACTGTTGCCATTCGCGAAAAGGCCCAATGCACAGTCAAAGCCGAGTTCGAAGGAGGTATGATGAGCTACATGGAGAACATTATACTAAAAGCTCCCCAGCCACCCAGCGATTTAAAATTTGACCTGGTTGATGAGCGAAATTATACCATTGGCCAGCTGGCTTTGCGAGCCGATGAAACATCAATTCAGGTTGAGCAGTCCAAGGCTGGGCAATTTCTATTGAGTGTGGGCGCCGTTAAAATCGAATTTGCACACTCGTTCCAGAGTGACCCGTTTATGGTAAGTGAAACCGTTTAACCCCTACTAGCATGTTACCTGTAGATTTTCCAGAAGCAAATTATACATTAGGGGCACCGCAGGGAATGGACAATTGTTTGCCGTTGCCGGTTTTCCGTGACGGTACAAATTGTGTTTCGTGTTGGCAGCTTACGGACGAAGAAGTTGAGTTGCTCTTGGTTACCCGACGTATCTACATTGGCGTAGTATCGGGTAAAACCCAGCCGCCAATTTTCGCCACGACTATCCCTCCATTTTCCTATCCTCCGTCCGAGCAATGACGAACGATAACTTGGTAGTTATGCTGCTCTATACAATATCTTTGCTTGGAGCAGCATACTTACTCTTTCGGAAAGCCCGAAATCGTGGCCATAATTGGATTTGGTTTTTTGCGCTCTCATTTGTGTTTCTGGGCATCTGGCTTGCACTGCTACTTTTCTTTATCTCCATTCTAGTATGAATAGTCCATCCGTAAATTTAGATTCGGTAACAGTTAAACTTTTGACTGAGAATAGTAAGGAATTTTGCCGACATTTCTTCAATTGGCGGGATCGCAGGGATTTAAAGAACCTGGTTGTTCGAATCGTCCTGAAAGATGCAGAAGGCAAGGAGATACACAAAGCGTCGGTGAAGCTTCCCAAAGCAAAGCAGATAGGTACTGCTAAGGTTGACGGGGTTGAAAAACCGCATTATGATCAACCGACCTATTTTTACGTTGATGCTGACGGCGAAGCGGTAACCTTCGAATACTACACGGTCCACGTGGTCACCAAATCGAAATCCTTTGTTGGAGTAGTTTCTGAAAAGCGGGAAGATTTACGCGGTTTGTAGTGCATTATTAATTAACAAAGCGGCTCCCTTTTAAAATAGGAGCCGCTTTTAGCTATTGAACTTTTTAATATTCATATTAGTTTTCGTGTCAAACTAATATGATAATATGAAAAAAATAGACATACTAAAGTATTTGCCGAAAGAAAAAGAGTATGAATTGGCAGAAGGTTTTTCTCCAATAGAGGTTTATGAGATATTTAAACGCAATGGATGGAATTCATTATTTCATGCTAATACTGTAGCCACTACAAAGACATTTTTAGATCAAAAGGGCTTATTATCACGCAAATACGTAGAAGACAGAGGGCTTTTCCAGACAGCTCAACATACGGATGACCTAGACAAAAAATTCAAAATATGGGATCTTATCTTTTTAGATGGCAAAGATCTCTCTCAAAGATTTAGAAGGCCAAACTACTACGGCCCAATACTGTTTCAATTTGACACTGAAATTCTGCTATCTGATGAAATCAAAAGCATAAGAATAACAAGATGTAATCCTTGTCATTGGCAAAACAACGAATATGTTCATAGACATTGCTATACTTCGCTAGAAGAGTTTGAAAAGAATTATTCATCCAATGACGGCGAAACAGTTGGTGGAATTATGCTTATGCTAGAAACAAGTGAAGGTCGTATTGATATAACTGAACACCTAAAAATGCTTACTGCATATTTACCTAGCGATACAATTACAATGATGTATAAAAATGAAAATTTGCCAGTTAGAAAAGTAGTATCCAAATATCTAAAACCATCATTTGATAGTCTAGGAGTAACAACTAAATGTATTAGAAATAATTCATGGGCTAGAAGTTATGACCGAATGTTCCATGATAATCCTGACGACTTCAAAAGGTTTTTTCTTGCTAATGATGAATCAGAATCATAGCGAAATGAGAAAGCCCCGACCTATGCCGGGGCTTTCTCATTTCGCTACTACTGTCTTTATTGCCAGAATAGCCAGTGCTGAAAATGCACCCCGCCAACCCCAGTTTTCCACTTTTGCCCAGTTAATTTGTTTCGGCACTGGCGCTGGTGGTTGAATGATTAGCGGTTTTTTTGCCAGTTCCGCAATGGTGTTCCTGAGGCTGTTAATCGTTTGGTCCCGACTCGCAATCTGGCTTTTCAGAATGACGCTTTTCGCTTCACAATCACTGGCTCTTCTTTTTGCGTACAAGGCCTCCAGCGCTCCCTCCCGGGTTAATGTATACTGCACCGGATGCGGGGTCAACGGCTGGAAACTCGGCAGGCTGTCCAGATGGCAGCAGATAGTTAAACTCTCTGTCGATTTCGCTTTGCAGATCGGGCTGAGACAGGCCACGCAAATACTGAAAATAAGTAAGGCTCGCATACGTAATTGAATCGGTTTCGATTTTGGCTTTGAGGTCACTGATTTCGCCATTCAGGATAGCAGTATCGACTTTCAGGAAGTAGTTCTGCCCTTGCAGTACAGAAATGGTATCTTGTAACGTATTCACGTAATCGGTGAAGCTGGTATTCATCGTATCGCAGGACCGTAGGCCAATCCACCCAACGAATAATAAGGGCCCAATGGAAAACGGTACCGGTGACCAGAACCAATTCCAGAGCTTCACGAAATTGTCAATAATCCATTTCCCGATGATACGCAGTGTGGCTTGGCCCGGGATGAATCTGGTTAAAAAAGAGAGGATTTTAGTTTTCATTAGAAACCGTCGTCTTGAGGTTGTTTGGATTGGGCAATTTCTTCAGCTACCTCTTCCTGGAATCGCTCAATGTCATTGTGCTTTTCCAGAATCGCATTAGCCGGTGGATTGTCCGGCTGGGGTAAATCTCCGACGTTGTGCGGCTTGGCTTTGTTCATCATTCTCCAATCGCAGGAGCGACAATTCCGAACGTACATTTTCGGTGCGCCCTGGTTGTATTTCTTCGCAAACGCGCAGGAATCGCAACGATAGATTGCCGTGCTATCGATTTCAACCGTTCTAACGATAGCGGCTGACGTGGTATCTGTCCATCTGGCATCCTGGGGATCATCGATCACCTGAACGCAGGAAAATAGACTACAGAATGTAAGGACGCACAATGCAGTAAATGTCCTTTTTAGAGCGTAATTTTTCATCGTAGACGCCTTCACGGCCGGTAGGTTTTTTGATGGTAGCAACGCCCCGGTCAGAGGTATTGCCTTCGACAGTTTTGCAGTAGAGAGAGCCTTCTTGCCAATCTTCAAGCAGGCCAACGTGCCAGCGCCCCTGATAGTAAAAGACGACCACATCGTTTCGTTTTGGGGTTTGGCCCGGGATAGATCCCGAACGGGACCAGACGATGTATTTCTTTTTCTTGGCCCAGTTTGCCGCAATTGGCGGATAATCTACGTCCAGACGCCAACCAGATTCCCGAATTGCCCATTCACAGGAGGTTCCACAGTAAGCCGAATTCTCCGGTATCTTGTGGTGTGTCCGGTTGAAGACCGTAATGCGCGGGTGGTCATTTCGGTTGTTTTTCTCCCGGACGTAATTTTCCTGCTTTAAAATGGCTACAGGGTCAGGTCTGCCAGGCTGAGCGGAAAGAAGTGCAGGAACGCCAAGAAAAAGAGCGTAAACAAAAAGCAGAAAAACATAACGCGACGTGCTGGGCCAGTCTGCTCGATGTTTTGGAGATCGGTGTACAGGTCGAATCCTTTGGAAGTCCATCCGTTCAGGTAGTTGTAGATTTTGGGGAAAAAGCTAAAGAACATGAGTATTGACGCGAATACGGCTGACAGACACGGAGTCAGTGCACCGACCGCTTTTTTCAGAAAAAGAATCCGGAAGTCTCCCAGAGCGTTGGCGCTGGGTGGCATGTACCGGCTCAGGTTATTGTACCAGGCAGTAATCAGAATCCAGATGATAGCCCCACAAACGATGTACAGAGCTGGCTTCAGGTGGGGTAACACTCGCAGTCGGTAGCCTCCAATGTAGGTTTCCTGTTTCGGCTCCTGCTCTTCTTTCAATTCAACCGGTTCAGTAGCTTCACCGATCGGCAATTCAGTTGCATCAACCGAATGCACCAATATTGGAGGGACAGTTGGCACTTCAGTGCTGATGTTCTGCATCCAGTCAAGGTAGGGAGCTGGGGCAGGATTTGTAGCGGCTGCTTTCTGAGCAGCTATACGCTCGCTGTAGCGTTGCTCCGGGTGTTTTTCCTCTATTGGCCGGTGAGGAGAATTGGCCTCCTCCTTGATGAGCCGTATTTTAAAAATTAGGAAAACAACCAGACAGATTAAACCCGCTATTAACAAAAGCATGGGCCATTCATACATAAGTATCAGAGAATTAGAGTGAGAAAACTGGTAAGTGCAAAGCCGGGTCACGTTGACCCGGCTTCATGGTGTGAGTAAATCAGAAAGCTTATGGCGTTGTTGGGAACGTGGTCGCCGTGTTGTGCAGCTTGGCTTGGAAGATACCCGTAACGGTATTCCAGCCCCCGTAGTTTTTGAAGAATCCGGCTGGACGCACGAACATTCCATAGCGAGCCGATGGTGTGACAATCCATTTCGGATACTTGCTGTCATCGTATTCCCGAACACGAATATCAATATCCAGTACAACCGTCTCAGCTTCCATTTGCGAAACCTGAACTGCGGCAGTGCCGAAGCTAGTTTGCGCTACTTTTTTCTGCTTAACGACGTGAACGTGTTCCAGAATTGTTTGGAAACAGGCAGAGTTCGGGTCGATGATCAGTACTTTATCCTGACCAAGTTGAACATCGATTTCAGGGTCATAATACCATTCAACCGGCAATTCAGCGAACATTTTCTGCGTATCAGTACCCAAATCGTTAGGACTCGCAATCTTCGCTTTGCGCATGTAGGTAACCAGTTTAAGGCCACCAATGACGATCAGATTACCGGTAATACTGTGCACCGTTTTGATATTGTTCAGGAAGTCGAAGAAGTCCTCCAACTTATGCCCTTCCGTGTTATACAAAGCGATATCCGTTGCAGTCGTAGTGCCAGTGATCAGGTTGTTACCAATGCCAGTGATCAACGGCGCAACGAGCGACTTGTTCATTGGAATCAGCAAGCCTCCCTCGACCGAATCCATAAACTCTTTCCCGATTAAGCCAAGCGTCTTAAATTCACCGATGGTCGTATTAAGCCCTCCTTGATTCGTCTGGGTGAAGTATTTCTCGGCCTCGTCTTCCAGGGTTGCAAAATCGACCGTTCTGAAATGCAGATCATACTCCTTGTGCAGCTTGTAATCTACGTCCAGAACTGTTGGGGCTTTAGGAGTTTCGCCCGTTTGTGATACTGTCCGAGTATTTTTAACCGTAGAAGGGGTGTACTGCTTCGAGTAGTTGAGCTGAATCCGAGCAAAAATATCCTCTTCACCCCCGGCTCCCTGTATAAGAGATAAACGCTTTTCTCCTGTAGCTACTTCCGGACTCATCGCCGTAGTTAGTGTGGAGTTCTGTGGTGAGCGCAGAGCCTGAAGCGTACCGATATTTGTAAATTTACGACCGTTGCCAGTCGTATGCATGATTGCGGCCCGCATGACGCGAGCCGCCCCATAATTGACGTTGTTTGCCATTTGACAAATGATGCTTGTAAAGTGATTAGATTCGCTGTCTAACAAGTCACCGCAAGCGGTGCTTATGCTTTATCAGCGTTGTCTTGTTCTCTCATCCGTTTCTGAGCCGGACTCATCCCCTGTGTAGAAGTAGAGTCATTGGTGATCGTCGTATCTGCGTTGACAGAATCAGACTTTTTAGCCCAGTCGTAACTTGTGATTGTGAGTTCGGCCAAGTCAGCCAGAGTTGCCGCGTTACTACCGATCATAAGCGGTTGATCTGGGCTGTCAGCCCGCATAATTTTTCCGGTGCTGTAATCAATGACTCCTTTAACCTTTTTATCGCCAATGCCTTTATTGCTCAACAAGTCCTGGGCATCAGCAACGAAATTGCGCTCAAAGTGACGGTCAGTTGATACGTCACGGAGTTTACCACTTCGGATGGCTCTATTTAGTAAGCTTACGTGAGCCGCGTCCTGACGAGCTGCCTGAGCCGCGGTTTGGTGCGTTGCGATCTCCGACTTATCCACGTAATCGCCATCGTCAATTTTCTTTTTCAACGCATTGAAATCAGCCTGTAGATCATCGAAGTTTTTATCTCCGGTTTTCGTATCGGCTTCCGAAAATGCGTCCAGAATAAATTGGTACTTCTTGTAAGAATCAGTACCGAGTTTTGTGTAAGCGGTTTTTTGGGTGGCGCTCAATTTCGGTTCATACTTTTTCAGCATGCCGTCAATTGGATCTAAGGCTTCTGCTTTCGCTTTGCCTTTAGCCCGACCAAATACTACGTCGTTTCCAACCGCTTCATCCGCAGTCATTACCAGTTCCAGCGCTTTGTTTGCCTGTTCATCGGCAAAGTCTGCATCTGGGTCTTTCATAAAGTCTGCAAATTCCTGGTCAGTCAGACCGGCTTTCACTGCAAGTTTTTCGAGAAAAATTCTCCGTTTCATTTGGTAGTTGGTTTCGGGGCAGATACCCCCAGGTGACACAAAAAAAGCTCAGAGCCTACGCATAGGCAGTGAGCTGGTTACTTGTTCTCCGTAGCTGGTTTTGCTGACCGGCTACGCGTGTTGGGTTTTGGAGCGGAATCTTTGTCTTCGGACGTTGACTTAGCGGCTTCCTTTGTGGTAGCAACTTCTACTTCCTCAAATAAGGCAGTCTTTAGTTCCGTGCGGTAACCGCTAGGGCTTCTACGATCTTTTACCCTGGAGTAAACAGGAATTCCAACGGGTACAGCATCTACGTGTACAAGTTCTCCATCATCATCCCGCTCCAAAGACTCAAAGCCAGCTTTGGTCATGACGATTTCCTTTTCAGGCTCAACCTCGACCGATTTGCGGCCAACCTGCTGCATCCGTGGGCCAATCTTCACTACAATCTCTTCGTGAGGGAGCAGTTCCTCATAAGTCGGTGTAGGTTCAGCACTGGCTTCCACCGTTGCTAAAGCATCTTCCGGGGTTGATGCGCCCTCATTTTCATTTGGATTATCCATAACAATCGAAAGTTAAATTAATACTAATATTAACAGTCGAAAGTTATGTAAATTTTTTTAATCCATACCAACTGTTTGATTTGCATTTTGTAAATCAACACCTGGTTGAGCTACGATCTGATTTGATTGGGGTAACTGCTCTTTTGCCAACTGCTCTTCGCGAATCTCACCTACCAGCTTTTTATTGGCTCCCATCAGGATAGCACGCTGTTCTTTGATTTCTTTAAGCCAGAAATCAGGATCATCAATCAAGGCCTCCGTTACTAAACCGTCAAAGTTGATGGAAAAATAAAGCCGCTCCATGGCCAATGTTCGCGCCTCACCCGGAGAAGTCTTTACAAAGATTTCATTGGTTTGCAGTAGCTTTTCCTGATAGTTCATATTCTTGAACGGGTCCAGTTGCATCCGTAGCACATAGCGCCGGTATGCATCGCTTTGCTCCCCAACGGTGTATTGCAGCATTTTCAACTCGTAGGACTCCACTAAGGCGCTGTCATACTTTTTCACCTTGGCATCATTGAGTTCTTCCCGGGTCAATTCGGCATTCTCCAAATTGAAACGGACAGGAACCAATACTTCTGGCACCTGCTCCCCCGCCCGACCGCTAGGGCCGAAGCGAATTGAATCTAGCCAACGGTAACCTTCTTCTAAAAGCTCCAGTAAGTGACCGGCCTGCGTATTTAGTTCTCGATACAATTCCTCCCGATCATAGCGTTTTGATAAACCGGACTGATCATAAGGTGTATTGCGGATAAACTGCATGTTTAAGCAGGCGTAAGCCTCTTCGGTATCCCGCTTCAACTCCTCGACCAACTTTGTCAACGGTTCGATATTGCGCGGTATAAAACCTCCCGGAGCCCCAGGAGAGACTTTTCCGCCATTTGGATTGTTGAAGCCTTCCTGTTCAGCGCCTGCCACCCAGTAAATATCCATTCCTGATCCAGAAATATCAAAATGAGTGCCTTTACAAGTTGGACACGCTGTAACATTTTTGATGTGCCCACCCGGCTCATCTTCAGTTGCTGGGGTGCGCTCAATAATCAGCCCATCCTTACACTTAGCATTCTGGCACTTGCGCTGTGCCTTACGCCATTCCTGACTGGAAATATGGAAATTCGTTTCGATTTCAATGTCACTGTCTCTCTGGTGAGATTTCCGAATATAAGGCAAGGCATCCGCTAAAATGCTTTCGTAAAGCTCTTCCCCTTTATCGTTTCGTTCGGCAACCTTCTTCCCGATCCGTACGGCCGGCATCGTTTCGCAGTAGTGTAATGGGGGGAAAAAGGCTTTCCCTACTTCAGCACCCTCATCATTAAAGACAGGTTCCAAGCCGAGAACTTCCCACTGAGACTGCTTATTACCCTGATCATTGGTGAATCGTTTTACCTGGCGGGCTATTGAATAGCTATCGTGGTCGACAAAATAAATAGTGATTCCCTCCAGCTTTAAACCTTCTGGGGTAGCAATCCAGTTTTTTTCCGGACTAAGCAGTGCAGCAAATTTTCCCTTGCGATGCGCCCAGACGTTTTCACAAGGTATTAGCCAGAACTTAGGCTCTGGATATTCCAATTCTGAAATTGGCGCTCTTTCAGGTAACGTTAGGAAAACCGCATTCGGATCGTTGACGTAATCCGGAGCAATACGCTGAAAGAACCACCTAACCGCATCTCCGTCCACCGAAAAAGTAGAACGTGATGAATATGTTTGCAGGTTAATCTCCTCCCGAATTTCAGTGGTCGGGAATTTAACCGCAAAATCGTCAGCCTGGCGAATGTAATCCAGAACGTCAATAACGCGCGATTTGATGCCCCGGAACGGGTTTCCCTGCTTCTCAAATAATGTTTTGCGGTATTCCTTATGAACCTTGCGCTCATTGGGCCGGGTAACATCCAGGTATGTAGGAAAGGTTTTGCCAAAGACCTCTTTTATCTCATTTTTATGGGCAACGCTCTGGCCGTAAAAAGCATGTAATAAGCCAGAGCCGGGGGCGGTACCAGCCGCCCCCTGTTCAAGATATGGTAAAATGTCGCGTCTGTAATCAAGCATATCCGATGTGGCTCTGTCTTATTATTAATATTACTATTAACAAACACGTTAAAAATTAAGCGGCTCCTACGCGCAACGTGAACGTATACACGCCAGAAACCCCAATCGAGTTGACCGCCCGGACGGTGTAGCTGTAGTTTCCGTTTGGCATTCCGTTGGCCACGGTGATTTTGCCGGTGTTGCTGTCGATGGTGATCAATTCAGCAACGGGAACTGGTTTATTGCAGTCCTT
Organism: Tellurirhabdus bombi; assembly: GCF_021484805.1. Classification (NCBI taxonomy): domain Bacteria; kingdom Pseudomonadati; phylum Bacteroidota; class Cytophagia; order Cytophagales; family Spirosomataceae; genus Larkinella; species Larkinella bombi. The sequence goes on from NZ_CP090557.1 coordinate 4,627,830, forward strand.
GAAAAGCTGGTAGATCGGTGCACCACCTTCAACAACCGCGCGGGTAAAGTTTCCACCCGTACCTGTAACCATGGTATACCGGTCTGTTGTGCCAACAACCAGCGAAATGCCCGATGGCACACCCGGAGCGGCAAATGTGTAGCGCAGGTCTTCGGCATCTAGTTCGGCCTCACTGATACCGAATACAGGCACTAATTCTCCCTTTTTGCCACGGTAGCTCACTGAGAACGAACCGGCAATCTGTTCAGCGTAGTTGCCCGTAACCTCGTGACCAATTGAATGGAACGTCGGCTTACATTCTTTCGCACGAACGCAGACAACCGTACGATCTGTAAACATATACAAATCATACTTCTTCTTGTTGAAACGAAGCTGGTTGAAGAACTCAACGTTCCCGTAGAATCGGTCGAAAGTAAATTCTACCATTTCGGTTACTTCGCCAGTTGGCCGCGCTACGGTGCGGCTACCGTAAGTCGCGCTTTCTGCTAATTCACCTGGCTTTCCTTTTTTGCCGTTGATGGTTTCGTTACCGAAGAACCAGCACTTGCTGACAAACGCCAGCGCCTTTAACGATGAAACAAGATTGGCCGCCGTCAAAGCGGCAGGAGCGCCACCACCAGGAGGGGTGAAATTCTCCCCAAATTCAGGTAATGTTCCACTGAGTACCATCGCTAAGGCAATGTAATTGCTTTTGGCGTGTTTACTGGTCGAGTGGCTAAGCACAGGCGTTTTTTCTTCTGCACACTCAAGGAAATCTTCTAAAGCACCCATTTAACAAATTGATTATTAGTGAAAAATAAGAAATTACATACTTAGATTAAATGTGAGCGAAGCCCAGTTCAGGTCATTCGCATCGTTCTTCTGACGCGCCCAAAGCGTGTAGCTGCCGTTCGGTACCGGAACGTACACTACCTCATTCTGACTGGTCGGATAGAAATAGGCATCCTTCCAATCATTATCGTACCCTTCAAGCCGGAATTGAAGCTGATTCGTGCAATGGGCTATGCCATTGAAGCCTCTCGAAACAGAATCAAACTTCCAGCTAAGCCCGGTAATAGCTGAGTTCTCCGGCGTAGCCTCCAGAATGGCAATCGTAACCGTACGGCGCAGGAAGGTTTCGTCGTCAGCTCCCCGAACATCAATCTTGATTGTTTGAGGGTCGGTATACGTCTGAGCCAGGGTATTACCCCAGCCACCTTCATTCCAGCGTACCAGCATGCTGCCTTTCGTGTGACGAATATTGGTTACCGTTACGACTGTCTGACCAGCTTGCTTTTCAGTAACCAGGTCGAACCCAATCGGGCAAACGTCCGGCTGCACATATTCGGGCTGTAGAATTGCCTTTGTCCCGATCGGATCATAGACCGAAGCTGGTTGAAAGCCGTAGTTTTGGACGAACACATCCACCGGCATTGTGAGCTGCATACCATCAGCCCTTACGACTTCAACCTCAGTGGGTGTTTTCCAACCGGTTACTTTCACAGGATTAGCCACGACCAAAACCGGATTTCCGCACTCATTGCCCTTACTGGCAACGGATGCCTGAATAATGTCAGCCGTTGCCAGTGCAGTCGAAAGTGTGACGGTGGCCACACCTCCAACAACACCAGCCTGACCGAGTAACAATCCGCCTCTGTAGACTAGAATTGTCGTTGTGTTGGCTACCGTACGAGTAACTTTCACCTGCGTACTGCCTGCGGTTGCACCGCTAATGATTTCTGCCAGTGCCGACATGGTTAGTAATTAAGAGAAAATGTGTCGATAATTGGCCTAACGGTTTTGATCCAGACCTGACCATCTTTGGCAGTTCCGAAATATTGTTTATTGTCGATACTAATCGGAATCCGGGTGCCATCCGGCGCTCTGGTGGTTAAGACAACTGTACCAGCAGTTTGATCGACACTGAGCAGTTTAGGCTTGTAGGTTTTTTTCACCGTCAATGAGTTTAGTAAACTGTCGCTTTTGACCCTTCGCACAACGCCCAACCATCTAACCACGCATGATTTCCACCCCCCGTTTTATAGTAAATCCGGAAGACTCTGTTTGCCCCCGCAAATAGCTCACTAGGAGGCATCTGAAACGTAATGGCAAAGGTTTTACCCCGGTAGTGACGCGTGTTGGCCAATACGTCCGGTGCGGTGCCGTGGTTGCCACCGTCATTCGCCCAACTTCCATCCGCGCGCAATCCCAGATAGGTAGCATTGCCAAATAACTGTACGGATATGCCGGTCGCCTCACCTGGAATCGCACCCACCAGCGTATAGGTCTTGCCCGCGTAGGTACTATCGAAATTGCCTGATGCCTGCGCATAAGCCTGGTTGGAATCAACTGTCGTTAGGTTCGAACCGTACTTTTCGGAGTAGTTGTTGTTCACAACGTTGCCCACGATGGTGAATTCGCGTATATCTATCTCCGTTGTGTTTTGCAGCCGATACAGCCCGTAGTAGCCCGCCTGGAATGGCTTGTAGATTTCTTTTCCGATCGCGATCGATTTGATCAACTTACCATTAATATTCTCCACGTAACGCTGTAAGAGGTTGATTTTCTCGACGGGAATTTCCCCCGCCACATAGGCGCTGGGGATCAGGTCGCGCAATTTATCCAGCTGACGCCCAGGAATACAAGCGTGATCGGTGGGCGTTAGGTAGAACCCATAAATCTTGCTGGCGGATAGCGTGATTAACGGAAAAGCGCCCCCGATGGCTTCGACTGTATAGTGGCAGACCATCGTTGTGTCTGACTCATTCTTGATGGAAAAACCAGTCGTCAGTGCGTGGGCTGGTGTAAACAATACCCCCTTACTGTATTGATTCAGCACCACCGTGTTCGAGTTGTTGTTCAGTCGAACCGAAGCCGTCCCCTTGCCGATAATGAGTGTAATCGTGAAAATAACTGGATTGCTGGCCGCGTTACTGATACTGAATCCGAAGTTGTTGAAGGTGAACGTTCCATACGTTCCGTTTCCATCAGTTAAGCCGGTCGCGATCAGGTTGTTCACTTCAGGCAGGTAATTGATCTCTTCAGCACAGGCCCAAACCGCCTCGTTATCCCCCGAAGCGACGTGTGTCGAAATGCCCACGTTTCGGTACGTGTTCAAGGCACCGTAGGCGTTTTTAAGCGTTCGCTGTGTGCCAATTAGCCCTACATACGATTCGGCGTATAGCTTGGCGCTGGTTGAAAGCGCGGTTCGCGGTCGGTTGTTCAGCAACGCCACGTCGAATGCTTCGCCTTGTTTTCCGTCAAAATTCAGCCCCGTAGCCGCGTGGAGCATATCCAATTCAGGCGCGTAACCCACGTTATTGGGGTGGATGAAATCACCCGCATAGGTTCCCGCCGCAACGTTTAGGTTGGTAACGCTGTAGTAGCGTTTCGCCAGCCGATCCAGTTCAACCAGGTCCGTAGTCATCAGGCCGCTTTTTGCGTGCCAGTCCAGCACCGTCACGTTCGGTTTTCCGCGCTGATCCAATAGGAGTTGCCGGTGCTTCAGGAAGTTTTGGTAGCTACCACTGGCGGGCATGGACATATGCCCGCCCATTTCCACGACCGCGATTAATTGTATACCAAGCTCGTTGCATCTTCGAACAATGTATTCGATGCCCGGCTTGTAGTAATCATCAAAAAGGCTAGCTGGTCGGCCCGCATCGTTCACCAGATGGTGGAGGAAAATTACCTTTGGCTTAATAGTGGCATTAAAACCAAAGGCTGCGTCGATGCCATTCCAGCCCTGAATGGCAATCCCATCGATTTGGTTATACTCTTTCCCCTTCAGGGTTAGGTAGTTGTTAATCGCACTACCTCCGTAACTACCATCAACGATATACAAACCAGGCCGATCCAGACAAACGTCGTGGCTCTCAATATAGACCGTTCCCACCATGTTCTTGATCTCAACCGTGTGCATTCCCGCGCTAGGCCACGTAAGCGTAACCTCTTGTCCGTATGCCTGTGCGCCCGCGCAACTTACTGTCTGTTTCAGCACACCGTCCGCCCACACTTCGAAGGTGCCGCCCCCTATTTCTTTTGAATAGCGAAGCACATACCGCTTCATGTTGTGTTGGAATTTTAGGGTTTGGGAGCCAGCTTTGCTCACAAGACGCGAGAAAACGTGGCCGCCAAAAACCTGATAATCCCAGCCTAACGAAGCGAGCGAGCCACCTGTAGATCCTAGATGTCTGGTTTGGTTTCCCGAATCGCCAAGTATCTTGGTAGCAGAAGCAAAAAAGTGTTTCGGTGCCGAATTCGAATTATTGAGAATGCTGGTGCCAATAAGGCGCACTTCGACCGTCTCAGTACCCGCGAATTGAAAAGCGCTGAAATTGGCGAGTGTCTGGGTCTTGGAAGCCGTCATTTGCTCGACCGAAAGCGTTAGGTTCAGCGCCGCAGATACGGCAAGGTCTTTAGACTGGGTTGCCGTTACGGCCGCCGCTTGGGTGTTTTGCGCCAATTGCTGAAGTTCAGGGGTCATGCCGCCCGTTGGCCCACGAAAATCTATGGCATTCGCTTTGTTAACGACATACTCCGATAAGCCGAGATATTTGCCCACATCAGCAGTCGGAGCTGTACCTTCACCGCCGATATAACCAGATAACTTTAAAACTCTTCGCTCACCATCGAATTCTGTAGTATACCAAGGCGTCCAGCCTTTAAAACCCGGCGCCCCTTTATCACCAGGCAAACCCTGCCCTCCGCGAATGTCGATTGCATCTTCTACTTTAACCACAAACCCCGATGCTCCAACATAGACCGGAGCTGCTGGTTTATTTACTTCCCCACCATACCAGTCTGTTACCTTTAAGACAAGCCGATCCCCATCTTCAACAATTGCGTGTCTGGGCGTCCACCCTGAATGAGTTTCTGCTGCTTTGGTATATATCCGATCACCAGCTTGCTTTAGAATTGTGCGTAAATCGGAGGGCGTAATTGAACGCGTTACATTGTCGGGAAGTAAGTCATCAACGACTTTGTAGTATTCTTCGAGCGGAGTCATGGAGTTAATTTGGATGACAGAGCAATATTAGCTTCAATAGTTAATATTACTATTAACAGTCGAAATTTATTAAAAATTTTCATTCTATTTGTTACCCAGTTGCCTAATTGAATTGATCAGGATTAAATTCTGGCCCGAATGCTCCTTCCCCAAGATCAACCGGATGATTATGCCATTTTGATACACTACTATCTACCGTCACTAGTTTAACTTCAATACGTACTTTGCTACCAGCATCAAGCATTAAGGTTTTATCCAATCGGTTTAATGAATGTGGGTTGGTAAGCAGTCGACCACGATCCACTTCATTTACGTACACAATTACCTCCAACTGCTCAGTAACGCTTTCAACCATGAGCCGGTAGGCATTCGCCACTACCACCTGATTTGTTTTGATCCGGGACAGTGTACCATCGTTTTCTAACCAGCAAGTCAATTCAGCGCAAACCGACTCAATGTATACGTAGCCGCCGTTGGTTGCTGCAACTTTGTTCGACCAGAAATCCGTTTCGACCAGTATAGCATTTCCGTTCATCAATCGTTGTATACCAATTGGCGCACTTTGCTGATAGTCGCCTTCACAACGCACCGAATAATGATCAATGAGCAGGTTTCGGTGTTTGAGGGCGGCCCAGAGTGCCAGGTGAAAACTTTCCGGCATGGCACGGGTTGTCAGATTCCGAGTCAGAGCACCGCTTGTTCGGTCGCGTACCATTTCGTGATTTAAGGTTGACCACAAGTTTTCCTCCTGACGAATCCGGCCTTCACCAATGTAGACTGGCAGACGAAGTTGCTGGAAAAAGCCCGGCTCGTGGTAATCGTAGCCAAAAACCGAAGAATCATCCCGGTACCGAATTAAGGCAGTTTCTTCGTCGTCTTCGTCCATCACATCCAGCCGGTTCGACTGGGCGACAACCTTCTTTGCTTTTGAGTCCCAAAGCACAAGCGAATATTGGCCTGGCTCCAGATCATCAGGAATCAATACCTCAGCAATTACCTGCGCGTGTTGGCCGGCCCAGGTTGCGCCTTCAATCACATCGATATCCGCAATGTTGGTTTCATCGTATAGCAGCCCTGGTATGGCGTAGGCCGTCACCGGCTGATTTTCCGGAACGTCGAACGTGAACGGGTGCGTTGCATAGCCGAGTTTTCGGGCAATATCCTTTACTGTATCGGTTTCCTGAGCGACAACACGAGCATCCTGCAAACGAAACTCATTGTTGCGGCGAATGGACGAACCGATAATGATGCTGTATCGATCTCGTTTGTGACTGGCTACGGTTGTCTTTCCAGTCAGAGTAAGAACTGGATTGTTCGTGTTCTGATAGGTGCGCACGCCGGGCAAAATGGTTATTGTGGGAGTCTGACCCTGTGGTACGGCAACCAGGTTAAAGAAAGCGTCAATCGTTGCCTTTGTATCGTTATCTGAAGCAACTTTGGTAATGGTCGTCATGCCGGGTGCCGAAATCTGGTAGAGATTCCCCGGCTGCACATCAGCCGCTACTTTGCCCTGGTACGTATCAAAACCGCCTCCGTTGTTTCCCGTGTAAGCTAACTCCAAGCGGGGCCGGTTCGTATTGTCCAGCACATAACTTCCTCTGGTAACCGCATACGGCACCGGCGTTCCACTCACAACAGTCAGTTTACCATCTGATACGCCAAGTGCTTTTAAAATTGCAATGGGAAGTTCATTGCCAACGGCGGTGTAGGATATTGAGCCAAGTTTGTAAACATTGCCGCTTTCAATGTCATCCCCAACAATAACCTGAAAAGTATCCATGCTGGCCACGGTAATTGTCTCCAGCTTTCGGGCGTTTAGTGCTGGTTGGTTGGTGTTGTATTCAATAACCGAACCCAGGCCAACGCGCACCGGCGCGTAACCGAGCTTGAAGCGCTCCGAATGATGGAATCGAATTTCCAGTTCGTTCCCGTCATCGACAACCGAAACCGGCGTGTAGGGATTATTGATAAAGAAATTCCGGATTGCGCGGACGTAGTCAGGAAGGCTTGTCTGCTGTCCTTTGAAGGTACCGCCAAGCGTGCGCGTAGTAATCTTGGGAGTATCGGCAAATACACCAATTACCTGCACCTCCACCAGTTGAAAGCGGTAATACGGATCACCGGCCGAAATGTACCGTAACTTGGTCGCCTGCACACGCACGTAGCGGCCACGAGTATTGATACTAAATTCCTGGGGCGTTGACACTTCAACCGCGTTAGTTCTCGTTACGACAGTTTGCCAGGTCGCATAATCATCCGACACATCAATCGTAAAGTCGATTGGATAACCCTGCGTGGTCACTGGCACCAGAATTACCTGGTCAATCTCAGCTACTTTCCCCAAATCGACAACCACGTATTCCGTATGATTGGGGTTAGTTAAAAAGGTGTCCGAAGACCAGCCAAATTTCCCGATCTGAGAAGTTAAAAGACCATCTGTTAGATTGGCCGCCGCCCAAAACTCACCCGCTTCACTACTGGAAAGTACAGGCTTACCAATCGACAGGATGCGTTTAACTTCCTGGGGTGTTGGCACATCACATTCCAAAGCAAATTGCCGGTGTTCGCCTTGTGGGGCCGAATTCACGCGCAACCGAATCAGACTGCTTGTCTCGCCTAGCTGGGGCCGAAGTGTTCCGATCGCTTGGGGCAAAACTTCTTCTGCATTGCAGGGAAGTAATCGAATCTGAAGCCGGTCGTAGTCCACGCCTCCGAGGTCTGAGCGCGGTACCAGAAAACGCAGGAGATCACCTGGCACCGCAGGCAATTCGTAATGATTCAGCGCAGGCTGATTGTAATTCTTCTCGCAGTTTACGAGGGAGAAAAAACGCAGGAAATGAATGAATTTATTCATGTGTACAGGACAAGAGTTACAGTATCACCTTCTTGGCTTCGTCGCCATGAGGCATCCATGAGCAGGCCGGTTTTCCAGGCTCCGGTAACAGGGCTAAAAAATTCAATGTGATCTCCTAGCTGTCGATAGCGTACCATGGACAGAGGTGCTTCCAGCGTTGTCAGGTTAGAGCCGATTAAAGCAGTACTTGGAAGCATAGCAGCCGATTCACTAAGCAAGTCAGAATCATAGCTGATTTGAGCGCTGGCATTGCCCGTTGCCGATTCCATAACCAGTTGGCCGCATCCGATCAGCAAGGAGGCCCACCGCGAAAGATTGCGCCGGGGCGTAATACGCAGATTTAAGGCGTTTTCTGGCTCTAAAATTCCTGTGATGAAGTCAACAGCCTCTAAACGCTCATTATGCCAGCCAGTAGGCTTTTTGTGCGCACAAATCAGGAAAAGCGATTCGTCGTAAGTGTCGGCTTTGGTGCTTGATGCCGTATCAGCCTGATATTGTTTCCGGCGCTGTTCCTCAATCAATGTACCAGACGCAATCAGCTTCGAACGCAGATCCAGCGATTTGCGCACGGTTGTAATGCCAGTCCGGTATTGTCGCAAGGAGTTTACTTCGTTCCCGGAGGCCAATGATTCACCCTGCCACGTTTCGTAGCCGACCAGCACCTCAGAAAACAGCATTTCAAGGTTTGGTACCTCCCGAAAACTATTCAGCTCTTTGATGCGCGAAACGCCTTGAAACTGCTTTTTCTCGACGACAACCCGATCACCAACGACGTCCGTTTTGAGGTTGAAAATCCGGTCTAGCGATTCGAACAAGTCCTGATAATTGGTAACGACAGGCTTGACAACTCCCCGCAGGTTTGCCCCGTTGGTCACAAGCAGGCTACTCCCCGGGCCGGTCGCGAAGAAATCCGATTTCAATGTCAGTGAGCCGCCCGACGCTCGGTTAACCAGGTGAGCAAGTAATGAACCAGCGGTCAGGCAACCAGCGAAAGAATCCGGGACATTGATCGACTCCCGGACGGTTATTGCCGTGTCGGAATGGTAGGCAAACGTGTAGCTGCTGATCTGATTGGTACTGTACCATTCCAACCAAAGCTTTTCGTTCGGCGGCACAACGGCCGTGATGCTCACTACCGCCGCAATTAATTCAGGCGAATTTGTCACGGAGAATGTACCCACGGGTATAGGTTCCAGGCCTCCGACGCGAACGCGCAGCATCGGTGTCAGGCTGGTACTGGCCGAAGCATCCAACTTGATCATTCCCGTAATAATCAGGCTTTGCGGATGATCCGTCGTATTCTGGTACAACTCCGTATTTTTCTCAGGGCGGTCAACGCTCAGTAACGTTCCCGGCACTGGCTGTTCCCGTTCGTCTTTCTTCCGCATTGGGACGCTGTGCGTTAGCGTTAACGGTGCACCGAAAGGAGCTGAGCCACGTACGGTTGAAATGTCAGGATTGAGCGTATAGGTTGCGGCCCCAGATAAACGCCGGGCGTGCAGGTAGACACTGGTATCAGCATCGATGCTGTAACGCGTTGTCAGATTGGCTTCAAATTCTGCAATCCCTTTCGGGTCACGAAGCGCAACAGAAATGCGCTCCCCATCGTCGGAATACTGGCTATAATCAATTGCCCCATCATAAGCCGTTTCGATTCCGTCCATAATCCGAAAGCGAGTTTGAGCCTGAACACTGCTTTTCTTGTAGCGGTCCCGGAGCAACCGAACGGCTTTTGCCTCCGAAAATGTAACACTTCCTAAGCCTTCGACGTAGCCAATACTGCGATAGAGAAACCCCCAATAGCGGCGGTTTCGCTCTTTTCGGAACTTAAGCCCATCCGATTGGAGTGGGCTTTCAATTTCCAGTTCGTCTAGCAGGTATTTCATAGCGCTTCTTGTTGATTGGTAGACTCTAATCTGATGAATCGACTAGAAATGATAGCCCACAAATATAAATGGTGTTAATAATAAGTTTTCTATGGAAAACTTATTATTAACACCATTTATATTATCAATACCGCTTGCTTCTATGATTATCCTTTGACGTAGAATCTTTAGCTCTACTCAAATATTAATTTAACTTTGGATGCAGTCACAAAGAATATAAAGATGAAAACCATTGGCCCATTGCACCTAGAAGATCTAGAGCCACATCGCTTCGAGGATCTAGTACGTCAACTTCTTTATGATTTCCGAAACTGGGCAGAGATAGAAGCTGTTGGACGATCTGGTTCAGATCATGGTTTTGATGCAAGGGCGCGAGAAGCTTCCATTCTGAACTTTGATCAGGAGGCCAATTATGATGATGAATCAAATACGTCCGAACAAGTTCCGACTGCACCTGATAGGGTTTGGGTCGTTCAATGCAAACGTGAGAAAAGTATTGGTCCAAGTAAATTAGCTTCTTATATGGCTGATCTTCCAGATACTCAGCAGCACGGCCTTTACGGTGTTGTTTTCGTAGCAGCCTGCGATTTTTCTTTTGCAGCAAGAGAAGCCTTTAGGGACGCAGCAAGAGAAAAAGGATATGCAGAAGCTTACTTATGGGGCAAGGGTGAAATTGAAGATCAGCTCTTTCAACCCAAAAATGACCACTTGCTATTTGCCTATTTTGGTATCTCACTCCAGACAAGGAAAAGAGGCATCACCACATCCGTTAGAGCAAAATTAGCCGCCAAGCGTAAGGTTGTTAGAGTTTTAGAGGAGAACTACAAAGACAGATTTGTGTTAGTAAGAGATGCTAGTGACGAGCGATATCCTCATGCTGATGGCAATAAACTTCCTGGACAACGCTTACGTGGTCGTTGGTGGTTGCTCAAATTCGAAGCTGTATATGCACAAGGTGTTTTATTTAAACTCAAAGATATACCTGCGTACCTTGCAGACGATCAAAAGTCTTGGGACTATATGTACATTGACAGTTTAGATATGGCTCTAGCACTCCCTTCCGAGAATTATTGGACAACTCAGGACACAGACCTTTTTTCTCCATCTTTGCATAAAGATCATTTGAATTACATGGAGGTTTGGTCAGAACTACCGGACAAAAGCAAAGCTACATATCTAGAATTTGGTATAATACCCTATGAAAACATCATTGACATTGATGAAAGAGGTGACCAGTATTTTGAAGGCCCGCATTTATATATCTTACCTTATGAGTCTTTAAATGGACCTTTTAAAGACGGTACACGGTCTTATGTTGAGCTAGATAACAGTTGGGATAATTTTCACGTTGAAGCGCTCCCAGAGAACCGAATAAGCTGGTTCCATAATGTAAAAGAACAAGCTGAAAAGATTCGCGCAGAACGCGAGAACGGATTAAGCACTGGCTCCTAAAGCCGCCCCCGGCTTTAGCGTTGAAAAAGGTTGCCGTAGTAATTCTCTTTTGATTGGGTGCCAGCGACGGAAATACCAAAGCCATTTCGATCAATGCTGACGTTTACCAGTTTCTTGTTCTCCAGTGTACGTTGCATGTCCTGAATGGCGCCAACCATTTCGCCTAAATTGACTACAGGTGGTGTACTTCCTGAATCAATATTCGCAGGTAGACTAATGGAGTGTGCCATGCTCGACCAGCGTGTCGGGTCAAGCAGTTGGGGGAACTGAGCCGCTAACTGATCATGCAGGCTGATTTTTCTCACCAATACCTCATTGGATAGACCAGCACCGCCAATCTGGTTGTTCTGATCGGCTGAAATTACCCGTTCACCTTTGGTCAGCATGGCCGGAACCGTATCAACACCGTCAGGATGCCCCAGGCCCAACACCGATGGCGTTCCTTGAAAGAAGAAAGAGCGAGCACCGTTCACGATTTTAACCAATTCATCATTGCTGATTTCACCCAGCGCCCGATTTTGCTCGACCGTAAGCACCCGCTCCCCTTTGGTCAGCATCGCCGGAACCGTATCAATTCCGTCAGGATGTTTATCTGAATCTACATATTCGGTACCCTTGGCAAAGTGCAGCGATTGAATCACCGCAATGGCCTCGTATAGCTGATCAATCGCCGCGTTGGTTTTTCCCTTACCAATACCAAACAGGTGAAACTTCCCGCGTAGAATGGCGATCTCTGCTTCTAATTCGGCTATTTTCATCGCTTTGGTAGCCTCGAAGATGGCACGCTGCGCATTCTTGACTTCCTCCTTATACGCATTATTGGTCGAAGTCATCTGGGCCATAATCGAAGCATCCTTCGCCGCAATCTCATCCTTTAGGCGTTTGATCTCAGCCGCCGTTTCTTCGTTATTCTTTTTAATCAGATCCTGCGTTTCCTTATCCTTTTTGGCCATCTCATCCTTCAAGGCATCAACCTGATTTTTGGTCTCCTCCTCGAGCTTACGAATCGCATCGGCTTCCTGCTGTTTGGCCTCTTTATTAGCCAGCGAAATTTCCTTCGTTTTATCCCCAACCGCCGTTTGGTATTCGGCGTGCTTATCCATAATCAGCTTTTCAAACGCATTGAGAATTTCAGTACGTTCCTGAGCCGATTGCGCCCGGGCTAGTTCCCGATCGCGGGCCGCCTGTAACGCCGCAACCTCCCTGGCCTCCCCTTCCGCCAACAATTGTTTCCGGTACCGGTCGTCTTCCTGAAGCCGCAACTGCTTATCGGAATAGAACTGCTCAGCAGCCGCTTTCTCCAGGGCTAAGGTTTCATTCAGCTTGGCAATCTCGGCATCTTTGGTTTCTTTGTAGGCCCGAAGTTCTTCCTCCAGAGCCGCTTTCTTGGCATCACGGGAAGCCTCTGCCGCGTCAATTTCAGCCTCTTTCGTTAGAGTGAACGCGTCCAGTTCCTCTTGCAATTTCTGAATATTCAGATCACGCTCATCCTTCAAACGTTGCATATCCAGTTCCAACTGGGCAATTTTCATTTGCTCCAAATTGGCCTGATGCCGTATCTCAGCCGCCTCCATTTCAGCTTTGCTTTCTTTCCAGAGGATCAACGTCTTGATCATAGCCAGGGAGAAACCTGCGCCAAAAGCCCCTTTCTTGAAATCCCAGATTTCCCCCAAACGCTCGGTCGTATTGGCGTTAATTTCTAAAACGCTGGATGAATAAGATAACTGGGCATCGACTAAATCCCGGCTTTTGGTCAACTCAACCTGCTTGGCGTAAAAGTCTTGAATGATTTTTTCCCGATCGGCGTAGCTGCCCTTGAAGTTCTCCAGTTCCAGGCTCAAGGTGCTTTCATTGAGTTTTAGAGCCGAATTGTAAAAATCAACCAGTGCATCACGTAGGAAAGTGATTGATTCCGCAACGGCTCGGGCGCTGGAAACTGCCATTTGAAACAAGACTCCTTCAATGGAGCTGATAATTTCAACAGCCATCATCGCCACGGCGGTAAACGCAACCTGCCCTTTGGCCTTCGCCTCGACCAGATTTTTCTCGGCTTCAGCAATGACACCTTTCTGCTTTTCAATCAACGCCTGCCCTTTCTTGTCATCTTCGGCGTACATGCCATCCAAAACAATCAGGTGCTGTTTCGCCGCCAGGACTTTGGAGGCCGCAATAGCTTCGGTTTTGCCCGTCAGGGAGTCCAGATCATCAAAGGCTTTACCTGCTAGTCGGGCAAGCTGACCGAAGACACCTTCCATTTTGCCCATTTCAGACAGCACCATACGGGCCGCCTCAACCCGCAGGTTCTTTTCCATTTCGGTCGTCTCCTGGGTAACTCTGGCTGTCTCCTTGCGAGACTCCTGAATGATCTTCTCGTAGTTTTCCAGCTCCTTAGCCGCCTCATTCGCATCTTTGATGTGTTTTTTTAGCGAACGCTCACGCTCATTAAACCCACGGGCTTCCAACAGACCGACTTCATCAATCTTGGCCGACAACTTCTGCCAGTAGTCGAATTCTTCCTTAGTCCGCAGGTCATTGTACTTCTGATGAATGGCTTTGATCTCGGACTCGGCTTTCTCGACAGAAATCTTTTTGTGATTCATTTTGTCAACTTCTGCCTTTTCCAAAGCGTCCAGGTGTTTAAGCCGATCTTCGAGGGTTTTCTGATTCAGGCCCGTTTCGATCACCGCCAGCTCGGATGCATTGAGCACCGCTTTGGCTTTCTTCTTCTTGCCCTGGTCATCCATCCCTTTCAACTCTTCTTCGTGAAAGGTACCGGCAATTTTGGCCAGGGTATCTCTGTGCAGCTTATCTTCTTTCTCGTAAGCCTGGGTGCCTTTTTTGAGGTTTTTGATTACTTCCTCATGCCGTTTGTTTTCGGCGGCAGTTGACGCTTCTATTGAAGACTGACGGGCGGTGTCCATCCGACGTTCATGCCGGTCGTACCCCTGCTGCACCTCTTTAAAGCCGTCCTGTAACCTGAGCGTAGCTTTGATTATATCCCCGTTGATCAGGTTATCGAACGTACTGCCAAGCCCTCCCTGCACCTGTTTGTAGACTTCTACGCTTTTGTTAATCTCGGTGAGCAGCTTCTTGCTATCCCCACCGATGCGATTCACTAGTTCTTCCGGTAGCCGCTTGGCAACGCGCTCCATGAGTTCAGCCTCTTGCTGCAACAATTCCTGCTGGCGCTTCTGCAACTGGTCAACTTTGTAGGCTTCCCGGGCCAATTCAATGCGTTTGTCGTAGGATGCATTGACCCGATCCAGAATACCTTTAAGCTGATTGTTACTGACTTTCTCAGAATCAAGTCCGGCGAAGTAATCCGGGTATTTGTTGATCAATGCCTGAATAGCCGCCGCCCGTTCTTTTGTGCCTTCTTTAGCACTCGTGGCAATCTTGGTCAGAGCTTGCAGGGTAGACATTTCTTTCTGCAATTCCATCTCCTGTTGACCGACAACCTCCCCGACTTCTTCATTGACAGTTTTGAAGGCGAAGAAGGCAGTTGTAGCCAGGGAAAGCAAGGTAACAACTGCACCAATCGGGTTAGCAACCATAGCGGCCCACATCGCCCGGAGGCCATTTGTCGCCCCGGCCATAATTGCGGTTACGCCAGCGGTGTTTCTAGTTAGTAAGATTTGAGCAACGGACAAATCTGCTGCTCGACCCGTAGCAATAAGCGTTTGCGCGTTGGAAAGCGTAACGGCTGTTCGATAGGTAATCCAACCGGTTGCCGCCGTAGCCAGCGCGTTCATGGTTCGCTTGATGGCGCTTTCACTTCCAACCGTTACATCAATGAAGTCGGACATGGCTGAAATGCCCCTCGACAATCCGTTTTCGAAGAAATCCCCGATCCGTCCTTTTGCCACAAAGAAGGTATCAGCCAGGTTAGACATTCGACCGCCTAGTGTCTGCGCCTGCAATGCCATCAGGTTGTAATAGCGTCCACCTTCTGAACTAGCATCGAAAATGGCTTTCTTGACCTGCGCAAAGCTGATTTCGTGCGCTTCTGCCATCTTAATGACTTCACTGCGCGTTTTATCCATTGAGTCAGCCAACAGATCATAGAGAGGCACCCCATTCTCGGCAAACTGGTTTAGCTCCTGCTTCATCAGCTTGCCCTTACTTTGCACATCCGTAAAGGCTTTGGCAATCCGGGGCAGACGATCCTGACCAACAACGGCGGCCATGTTGCCCAGCGCTTCAAGTGTCGGTACCAGTTCAGCCGTGGCAACGCCCATACCCTTCAGGGTAAACGTCGTGTCCATCAATGCCTCGATTTCAAACGGGGTTTCTTTAGCCAGGCGAATAACATCGTTATACAGCTCGTTGGCTTCCCGCTTGGAACCGATCATTTGGGTAATACCGGTCTTGAAAACATCCAGTTTGGATTTAGCATCAATGACCGCCTTCGTAAAATCGTAGATTTCATACGCCCCAAACGCAGACGCGACAAGGGTACGAAAATCCCGAATCATGTCGTTTTGATCTTTCAAGGCCATCGTCTGCTGTTGCAGTTCGGCCTTGAGTATCATTGTCTGCCGGTTTTGCTCATTTCGAACAATGGCTGTTTGCTGGTCCTGATTGGCTTTAACCGCTAAAGTTTGCTGGTCTAGTTCTGCTTTGAGCTGAGCCGTTGTCTGGTTGGCAATCCCTTTGGCAATAATCAATTGCTCCTCAGCCGCAGCTTTGGCAGCAAGCAACTGTTCTTCAGCCGCAGTTTTTAACACAAGAGTTTGCTGGTCGGCTTCAGCTTTGGCGGCCGCCGTGCGTTCAGCGGCTTCGGCCTTGACAGTGGCTGTTTTCTGGGCTTCTGAGGATTTGACTTGTGCAGTCTGTTGGTCAAGGTCGGCTTTCAGCTTGGCAGTCTGTTGGGCCGATGCATCTTTGACAGTAGTAATGGCCCCGCCTTGCTCTTTCCACGCTTTGTTCAATCGCTCCAAAGCGGCTTCCTGCTGGGCAACCGATTGTTGTAAGCCAGTAGCTTGTTGCTTGACAACCTGTTCTTGTCTCTGAGTTAATTCAATCAGAGACTTAAGCTGCTCCTCAATCGTGGGAAGGTTGGAAACAGCATCAAATTTAAACCGAACGTTTTCTTCGCGGGTAGTCATAATAAGGGGGTTGACTACCCGCGAAGGTAAGAATTGTTAATAATTAATTTTCTATAGAAAATCTATTCTTAACAAAAGTATTAGCAAAGCTCAGAATTTCTTTTCGGCTGACTGGGAATCTCACTAAGAATGCTCTGGGCTTTCATTACGAATGACAGCGTTTCAATAACGCAATTAGCCTGACGTTTCGATTGCTGTCGAATATCGAACAGGCGATAAAGAAGAGTTTTAAATTCGTTGTACCACGCTGTATCAGCATGGGAGTCGGCTAAAAAGATATGGCATTGAAGGAAGCAATCCAGAGCCAATTCTTCGGGTTCAATTTGGATAACGGACAAAGGGTTAGCATAACGGACATTGAACAGATAATTTTCTAACAATGCAACGTCCTGTTGCTGGCGAGTAAAAACTTTCAACATACTGGTACTAAGTTACTAAGTTAATTGGTTACGGTGTCGTTACTTCCTTCTTTGGCTCTGTTTCTGAGCCATGTGTCAAAATAGATGTGGTATTCCTCGACAGTAAGTCGATCAAATTTTCGTATGCGTTCAATGTCTCCAGACGCGACGCGATAAGCAAGTTCGTACCGCTCTTTAACCCAGCCGTCCTGTACTGCAAGGCTATTCTGCTCAAGTCCAACTGTTCCAGTAGATTGAGATTCTGGATATATTCCAGGATGTCTTTGTCTACAAGCGCCGACAAGGGTACGAAGCTGCCGACAAGTGTGCGTAAAAAAAAACCGTACAGCTCCGGAAACTCCATCCAGCTTTCGATTTTCCGTTTGTTCGTCTTTTTGTCAATTACTGCGGGGTCTTCCTCTTCCGAAAAATACCAGATTGAACTGATTTCATAAACTTGATTCACATCAAGCCCAAACTCCCGACGCTGGTTAATGCGATCCTCAATGGTCAGCACTTCACGAATGCAATCCTGGGCCTGTCCGGGATTAGTTTGCATGACCAGCAAAGCCTGCTTTAACAGATCCGCTTTCGTAGCCTGAGCCGTATCCATCAATTCGCTGGAAATCTTCAACGCATCATGTTTGCGCAGAACATCCGAGAATGAGTGAAAACGCCCCATGTACATATTGATACCTCCCTGGGTAGCTTGGTAATAGGTAATTTCATCCCGAACAAAAGGCGTCCCATCGGGTAAAATTGCTGGCTCGATCTCTCCCCTTTCGAGCGATTTCTTAAACTCTGGATGCATATTAGGCTTCTAATTCGATGACGCTGTACAACAATTCAATATCCTGTTGAGAGACCCCGGCCAACGTATAGTTGACAGAACAGGCGAACAACTCAGGCGGGTAACTCTTATCCTGATTAATTGGAACGCGCAGAACACCGCCAATTATCGCGTTTGTGTCTACGCTGAAACGATCAACCTGAATACTTCGGGTAGAATCCAACCCATTCAAACAGGCTGGTAATAAGTGGCTTTTTGATACACAGACGAGGGTAAAGCTCAGATTGTAGACATGCTTCGTGAATGCACCGTAAGGCTGTTTAATTGGCGCTCCTCCCCCTGTAAAGATGTGAAGCAACTGAACATCGAAGTTTTTCGTATCGAGAACAAACGGCCTGTTCTTTTCGGCAGCAATGACGGGTCTTACCCCGTTCTCACTTTGCAAATGAATTAGTGTGGCCAGACCATTAGCCTCAATTCGTTTACCCGATAAAGCCTTAGCAATACGTTGATTAATTTTGGTTAGTGAATCGACTACCATTAGCGATTGAAGGTTTCGTGTACTTGATCTAAAAAGCCGTTCACGGCACGGTTACGCTCGTCATTGGTCATTCCAAAAGCCTCCCCAAAATAACCCTCCAGATGGTTCGCAATTTCGGCAGCTTCATCATTGTCAAATCCAACGCTGGAACCGTCTGCATCCGAACTCAATACGCCCCAGGCACTCATTAAATTACCATTCATCGTGAAGTCAATTTGAGCAACCTGTAAATTAAGCCGTTGACGCGTCCGACCGTGGTATTTCGAATACTTACCTAGCCGTTCGCGGGCCTGCGTGGTCATCTGCACCCCTGCCACATTCCTCCCGCTCTCCTGAATACGTCTACGAACCAATTCAGCCGCTACCTCAGCCGTATTCCTCAGATTGCGAGGTGTACCAGATTTGATAGCCTCCAATCTTTCCTGCTCGCGATACAGCACTTCAAGCAGATTGGAATAAATGTCTGTCAGCATAGCATCTTATTGGCCGTTTACAAAACTGCCCATGTACACTCCAGGCTGGTCCTCTGGAGCCTGATACAAACAGATTGAGTCCTGCAATTGCTGAAAGATCAGCTTTGCAGCTTGGCTGGTCCGGTTTCGGGCTTCCTCTTTGTAGTGCGCAATGTTGTCCTCTGTATTCATCCGGTTCGTGTTGGTAAACAGGTTGACATTCGACGAAGCCAGTTTCTTTTCCAGCAGGACAATTCCGCATCGATAGGCATAAGCCCACCACAGACGTTGTGAAAACTGTCTGGCTACGCTGGCAATATCACAGATTAGCGAAGCATCAACATGAAAGCAGCAGACAGCCTCTTGCAAATCAGAACGATCATAAGGCCCATCAAGCGCCAAATCACAAGCTGATACATATATCAGTTCAGGACATGGGGCAAGTTCCAACTCCCGCAATGTCAGGTTTGTAATGTCAACGCCTACAAATACGTCAACACCTTGAAATTCAACGGGGATAACCTTATCAATCTCAATCGGGATTTTATTCAAACCTGAGATAACAGTCAGTTCCTGCGAGTGCAGTTCTGTACCCAACATCAGGTCGAACACCTTTAAGATTGTTGTTGCGCTGGTTGTGCTGATAAACACGATATTTTCCAGCTTCATAGCAGCATGGCGACCTGCGTAGGGAACGAAGATAGAAAGCCCAAGATAACACGCAGCGGAATTTTGTATCAGTGCGGGCAGTATTGGCCGGGGTTGGTCCAACGTTGCAGCAACATGTCGAAAGTTGGCATACTTAGCCAGTTCAGTTTCAAGGCTAGTCAGTAGTTTTTCCTGGGCTAGTTTCTGAGTTCCTTCCCAAACTTCGGCAGCATCGTCATCACCTTCGGCAACGGCATCGGCTAGTTCTGCACTAATGCCCGGCAGTTCGTTAACGTGAACCTTCATCCCGTCAGCACTAACACCCTGTAAACCAACGAATTTAGAAAACAGTAATTCGCTCATTTCGCATTCATTTTCAGGTTCTCAAATCGGCTAAACTCAATGGCTGCTTTGCGCGAATGGTGCGCTCTCAACCTTTCCTCCAGAGCAGTCATACCCGTACTCTGTTGGCGGTCACTGTATGAAATAAGTTGTACCAGAGCGTCATTGATAAGTCGGAGTGCCGCCATACGCTCAGGGGAGGCTAACTCTTTTGACTGGCTTACCAGCAAATCACCCGCAGCAATTAGCGTTTGGGTCATTTTATCGTGTTGGGCCTTATCAAAACTCATTGTCTGAAAATGAATACATCGAAGATGATTTAGTTTTCATGGGTAATATTAATATTAACAAATGGAAAGAAAAAATTAATTCTGTATTAACTCCTAGGCAGCAATACCCAAGCTTTTATAAGTATCGTATTCAAAATGGTATAAACTATATCGGAAACAGTCTCCAGCGTGCCCATAGTTGTATTTTTCGCAATCTTTCTTGTCAAGTGACCCATTGCTCAGGGCGCGCATCCGTTCAACGTCATCAAGCAAAATTCCGCACAATTCCCGATCGATTATCAGACGCTTTCCGAAGTGGGCAAGCAGTGCGTTCGTGATTTGGCGGCCCGATGCCGTTGACGGGTTAGACCGTGGAACGCGGCTGTAATCGCAGTAGTCATGCCCGTACTTATCCATGTACATTTTTATCAACTCCCAACCGGACTGGTTGCCGGATGTGTAAGCTGAACCGTTGTTGCCCGAACCGTCACCAGTAAAGTAAATCTGATTGTGTCGGTAGTCGAATGCAATCTGTCGGCAAATGTCTTCCAAGTCACCGCCGCCCTGAATTAAGCGCTGGTACTCTACTCGCTCCCCGTCGAAGTGCTGACTGATTAACGCAGTATTCTTAACGTTAAAGTCAAAGGTTACGTGAACTGGGTAGTGAGGATTGTACTTCGTTACGCCCTTCATGAATGCCTTGAAGGTCGTAAAGTACGGGTTCTCTGGTCGAATCAGTCCCCATTCGCCAAGGGCATAGATGCGGTAATGCTCCTCATCGTGCTCCTTGTACCACTCCATGTCCTCAACGTACTTCTGACCGACGAACGGGTTATCCAGATACGTGCTGAATAGACACGTAATCCGCGGATCGTCCGAATCGTGGAACCGGGCTTTGAGCCAGTGACGCTCAGAGATTGGATTATATGTCAAATAGATTTGAGGCTCACCCCGAATCCGGTCCGACATGATTTTAAATTCATTCTGCGATAGTTCACTGGCTTCTTCGACCCAGACGAGTGTAATGCCCGTGATTGACTTCATTTTCTCCGGGTTATCCAAACCCCGGAAGATGATCACTGAACCGTTGCGGAACGTTATCTTACGTGAACTCTTATTGAAGGTATAATCTCGATCCTCGACTCGACCCCAGAATGGTAGTGCTTTACTAAGGAACAGGTCAACTACTGAATCGTTAAGCGTAGTAGCAAACTTACGAATGACAAGTAGCTTATGCTTTTTCTGCATCAAGCGTTTCACGAGGTATTGAGCCGTTGAATGAGACTTACCCGAACCGCCGCCGCCCATGTTAGCCACGTAAGGCGTATTGGCCCGCTTATCCAGATCGTGATAGTTACGGAGTAAGTTTGCCTTTCGCTTCGAAATGTCAATAATCGGGCGAACAGCCTCCCGATTCAACGGCACTACCTTTGCCATGTACAAAAAAGATGTAAGTTTGCATCACCTTTTTAGGTGAACTGCTTTTGTCAAAAACCGCGTTTAAAGCACAACAGAACCACTTTTTGAGAATCCCCAGAAACGGATGTACAAAAAAGATGCAAGTTTTACACCGGCTATTCTGTGAGTTCTTCTTCCTCATCACCGACAATATCCCAGCCTGGAATAGTATCTTTATCCTTATCCTCGGTTTGCCCCAGATAGTGTTTCCCCAGGTGAATTAGCATGGTGACAGAAGGCTCATGTTCGACGGTCTTGGTTCGCATCTCTGTAACCTTACGCTCTCTGGTCTTGGGGTCAATCAATGCCTTTTCGTCCGTCAATGTGGTGTTGTACCCGTACGCCACTTTGAATTGCATAGCCTTCAAGCTGAATAAAGTTTGGGCCTTCATGCTCTGGGCGTACTTCTGAAAGTCCATTTTCTTTTCCCGCTTGACAGCTCGGTATAGAGTTTCTTCGTGTATTCCCAAGGCGCAGGCAATAGCGGTACCGGTCTCCATGACACGAAGCATGGAATCCACTTTAGCCCAATCTATTTCCGCCTGTTTGCGTCCCATTTCTCAGCTATTATTTAGGTGGCACGTACTTCCAGCTAGTTGTTAATCGGTTGCAGGAAGAGACTTGTAACTTGGATTTCTTGCCCGGCTTTGAATGGCGCCCTTTGAAGGTGCATACCCAGCGCGGGTCATTGTGCATTTGCCGAATCAATGCCGGGTGCGTTGTAGTTGTGAGTAGCTGCTTGCCTTGACTCGTTACCCGAGCCGCAATCATATTCCGCAGCGTGATACCCAAGCCGATTCCTTGAAAGGCCGGCAGCACTACCGTTCGGTGAATCCTTAGCGCGTTCTTAACTATCGCATGGGGAAAGTTCAGCACGGCGGTAAACCCAGCCAGTTGCCCGTTCACGGTTACGACAAACACCTGGGCCGCCACGTTGAAAGAATCGCTTAGGTAGTGATACTTAGCAAATGCCTTCCATAGTTCGCGTTTTCGGTCGGGTCGCACGACTTCGTAGAAATCGACGACAAACCGGACTTTTTTCGGTCCGTCACCTCCGGGACTCTGAATGTCATTGTGTTGGTATCGAATACCCAATCCGGTTGCAGGTAGTCCTCAACATCGTAGTGGCAAGTGACAGCAATAAACTGCTTGTCGGTGCGCCGGATTGCTTTCTGTACAGCATGACTCCCAACCTGGGCAACTACCCGATCCACTACGCTGGTGAACTCATCGAATACAATCAGCTTATCAGAAAGCAGCAGTGACCGGGCAAGGTCTACCCGCATCTTTTCCCCGTTGCTGAGTACAGAATACGGCTTCAGCCACGACGGTGGCGACGAAAACCCCACGGCGGAAAACATCGTTGTAATATCCTGCACCGAACAATTGGCCGGCATGTCGTCCAGAATGCAACCCGCTTTGTATTCAAATGCAGTCACGTAAGAGTCCGGGAACAAGTGCTTTGCTATCGTAGTCTTGCCGGTACCAGACGCTCCAACGATCAAACCAACTTGCCAACCCGCAGGCGGCTCTATCTGCCCAGTGAAACGCTCTTCAATCTTGGAGGCTTGCAGATCAAACGTACCCATGACCGACGCAACGCGAAACGACTGGCCAGGGTCGGAGACTTTTACAATGTCAAAACTCGGCATGTGAATCCCCTTTCAATCATTTCGTTATACATTTCTTGCTGGGTTGCCTCGTCTTTGGCCGTGATTTCTAGGACAAACTTGGTTTCGTAGTCAGCAGCACCGCCGCCCGAGTCGTCACCACCGCCGCTCGGGGCATTCTTGATTTCTTTGTCCAGAAAATCAGTGAACGTGGTCAAATCCTTGATAAAGCTTGTATCTGGGATTTCAGCCACGAACTCATCAAAGCCCTCCTTTGTGGTTTCCCCATACTGCGATGAAATCAGCAGGATTTTCTTCTTAGCGTCGGCTTTGTCGGTCGCGTGAACTTCTATATAAGGCAGCTCCACGCCGTCGGGAAACTCAGTTCTGATTACCCGGCAGCGTTGATTTCCGTCCAACGTGTACGGCACTCCTGATTCCGGTTCGAACCATACAAACAGAGGAATAATAAAGCCCTCCTTTTCAATCGACTTTTTAAGGAGCTTATAATTCTTCTCCGTCAAGTCTTTTAGGTTGCCTTGTAGATCATACAAATCCGCCGTATTGATGAAAGGTAGATCATGTAATGCGGTTGATACTTCTAATTTCATACGCCTTGGGTTTGTCGAAAATTTCAGACAATAATAATATTAACAATCGAAAAAGCCCAAGAACCTAATTAAATAGCTTAAAACCCGCTATTCTGCGGATTTCTGGCAACTTTACCAGCAGAATTAAATCTTCATCGAAAAATAAATATTAACACTACCCTTGACATTATTAATATTGATATTAACTTTGTGATAACAAAACAGAACAATAACACAACTCAAAACAATCTAACTAACATGACAGCTCAAACTACCTCCGCAATCGCTAACGCTTCAAACGTTGTTATTCTGAATCCTAAAAACTACAGCACGAAAGAGGAGTACGCTGTAGCGATGGGCTACTCGAAAGAAACTGGTTGGGTAGAAATCTGTAACGCTTTGAATCTAACGTTAGACCCAAAAGGCGGACGTCGTACTTTGTACAATGCATTCAAAGCTCTGAATAAAGATGCAGCCCCAGCACCTAAGTCAGTAGCAGTAAAAGTTCCAGTTGTTGACGTTCCTCAGCCAAAACAGAAAGTAAAACCAGTTGAAGCTCCTGCACCGACGGTAACCGAAGAAGTAAAACCAGTTGAAGCCGCACCGGTTGCAACAGAGGAAGTAAAACCAGCCGAACAACCAGCTATTGAAGAGAAGCCAGCTGAAGCCGCGCCAGTTGTTGTTGAAGTTGAAACAGCAGTAGTAGAGCCTAAGAATGAAGTTGCCCCAAGCGTTCAGGAAGCGGCAATGATGTTGAGCAAAGCCCTTGCAGCAATGAATGCCAATGTTGATCCTGACCAAATTTCAAAACTGGTAAAGGAAGAGTTCGGCAAGTTGAATGATCAACTGATAAAAAAATCAGAAGATACAGAGAAAGCCCTTCTTGTAGCGGTTGAGAAATTGGTTAACGGGCGAATGGATCAATTAGGTGTAACCCGAATTGAGGTAACATTAAATAATGCAGAACCGAAAGCCGTAACCGGTCAGGTTCATAAAGAATTTGAGAACATCCTACGCCACGCGGCAATTCGTGACAACGTGCTACTGGTTGGCCCAGCTGGTTCAGGCAAAACAACTGTCTGCGAACAAGTTGCCGAAGCATTAAGCTTAGATTTCTATTGCAAATCCGTCTGCGCCCAGACTAGCAAAGCCGAACTATTAGGCTACTGCGATGCAAACGGAAATTATGTAACAACTGAGTTCCGCAAAGCTTACGAAAACGGAGGCGTGTTTGTCCTGGACGAAGTAGATGCCGGCAACCCAAATGTAATCGCGGTTTTGAACTCGGCCCTTTCTAATTCAGTATGTGCCTTTGCAGATCAAATGGTACGCAAGCATGCCGATTTTATTCTAATCGCTTGTGCCAATACATTTGGAACCGGCCCAGATCGTCAATACGTCGGACGGAATCAACTGGATGCCGCAACCCTCGACCGCTTTAGTGTGATTGAATTTGGCTATGATGAAACGTTGGAGCGCAATCTGGCACCTAACAAATGGTTCTGCAACTTTACCCAGAAATTGCGCAAAGACCTAGCCAACGAACGTGTAGTTATCAGTCCTCGCGCTACGATCTTAGGCGGCAAATTGATCGAAGCCGGATTTACTCCTGAATACGCACTAAAAACCCGAATCCTTAAAGGAATGCCTACACAAATGGCAGAACGAGTAGTAAAGGTTTTCGGACAATTCTATAACGAACGATCCGCTAAAGGATTAGAAATACCGAATCAGGCAGCAGCCTAATACAGACAGGCCGGTAGATAACTGCCGGCCTTTTTTATCGGGATTTTTGTTGTTATTTATTTTCATTGTTAATATTAATATTAACTTTGTGTATATACTCAAAACAACTTACTGCCATGAAGAAATCAAAAATCACCATTGAACTGCTAAGAGAGCTTACCAAATTAGAGGTTACCGAGATTGGTTCATTTAACAGTCCATTAGAATTTATTGAAGCAACAGAGAAGCTGGAGCAAAAGGATGGTGACCCTCTACACATCAAGCTTTATTGCGAAAAATTTAAGGAGCTGGTAACAGACGGCGACCACGATACGCTTGAAGCTTTCTTAAAATACCGCCAATCTCTCCCTGTTCAATCAAAGAATGTTGAATTAAACTATCAGTATGATTATGCTGGCGATCACGTTGATGTAGGCCGATTCCTTATGGGAGACCCAGAGAATATGATTGAATATTCACATAATAGCCAAGTACGTTTTTGTGATGTTCGCATACGCCTTAGCCGCCCTAAGGTTGTTAGCATGGTACATATTTTTGCTTATTACTCAATGATCCTAGATATTCTGGATCAGCTCGAAAGTCAAAATATTAGATGCCGTATTCTTGCACGGGTAGACTTAATTACTCCTCACAAAAAAGGCAAACGGTTTGGCGTTGACATTCTCTTTAAAGACTATCAGGAGCCACTTAACCTAGGAGTTTTTGCCGCTGTGTTCCTAAATCAATATTTCTACGTTATGATAGCCTTTCAGGGCTTCTTACCTTCTTATACGAAGCTTTCAGGTAGTAACTTCTTTGGTGTTGATGGCTATACAGAGATAGCGAACGA
The DNA here is from genome assembly GCF_021484805.1 of Tellurirhabdus bombi. Classification (NCBI taxonomy): domain Bacteria; kingdom Pseudomonadati; phylum Bacteroidota; class Cytophagia; order Cytophagales; family Spirosomataceae; genus Larkinella; species Larkinella bombi. Next base: position 4,653,790 of record NZ_CP090557.1, read on the forward strand.
ACAAAACACCTGGGATAATAAGCTTTTATTTCCTTCGGTACGCCACTATGAAAGTCGGAGGTTTGACATACGCCTCTTCAAAACCGAAACGTTCCTCCCCGAAATCGGCTTACCTGAGCTTCTCCAGAATTAATTCCAGTACTGCCCCGGTATCGGTGCCGGGGCTTCCTCAACTCAAAACAATTTAACTACCCATGGAACAATCTCAAACTCCAAAAGTGAACACATGCCCTGAATTTCCCTTTTTCAACGCAAGCTATCCCGATGCAACCTGCATAAACGGATTCCTCTGGGATTTGGATAGCTACGAAGACGGCGGCCTGACGCAAGGCGGCGAAGACCCCTGCCCCTTCTGTAATACAGAGGAACACATAAAACATATGCTGGACCCCAAAGAGGGCTATACTAGAAAATATATCCTTAGCTCGATTGAAAAGCTAAAAGAGATTTATGGAGGAAAGTGATTTGTAAAATTACAAATATAAAAACGCCCTTTCTGGCTCAGAATCGGCATTTTCTAAATCTCATTTGTAAATCTACAAATCGTTTCCGACATGCTTGAAATGGCTAAAATCATTCGCGGATTAGCACCCAAATACGGGGTATACAATATATTTTCTGACTTCTGCGAACTAGGTGCCTGCGCTTACTCCAACGCTGTTGACCGGCACAACTACCAGCAACGGGAGGAGCGCTACCTCAACACAATTAAGAAGTATGATAGCCTCGAAGAACGAAAGCAGTTTCCGACGCTTTTGGGTATGCTTACAGAGGAATTAGAACGGGCGCCGCGCGATGTAATGGGGGAACTCTTTCACGAACTGGAAATCCACAACGAACATGCTGGCCAGTTCTTTACTCCCTACGATTTATGCCGGATGATTTCGGAAATGGCTTTTAATCCGGACGAAGTTATCCGCAAAATTGACGGCCAAGGCTTTATCACTTTACAGGAGCCCGCCGTCGGAGCTGGAGCAATGGTGATAGCCTTTGCCAATGTAATGCTGAGAAAAGGTATCAATTATCAGCAATGCCTGCATGTGTCCGCTATCGACATAGACAGGCGCTGCGTACACATGGCTTACCTGCAATTTACCTTACTGAACATTCCAGCGGTTGTTTATCTGGGCAATACCCTCACGATGGAAATTCACGAAGCCTGGTACACACCAGCTCACATTTTAGGCGGCTGGCACTACCGACTACGAGAAAACAGAACTCCAGCAGTTGCAGATCCACAACCTTTGGAACAACTGTCAGAAGTGAGCCAACGAATTGCCCTCCACCTAAGTAAACAAATGGATTTTTATTAAATCAATTGTTAATAATAGTATTAATAATCATTAAATAATCGTCACAAGATGGAAGAGAATAACCCCTACACGCATACGATAACAATTCCGTCTGGTACCTATGCCTGCGAAATCAATACGGATTGCGACAAGATTTATACAGACGAAAAGATCATGGATTGCTCTGAGCCTGTTGATAGCGTTCCAGGGGAATACCCCACAATTCGAGTTCTTTTTTACTCTACAACGTTCACCAACCTATTTGCAAAAGGCGATAGTTTTTGCCTTAATAAATTGTAAGACTGATAAATCAAACCTCCAAATTTTGACAAAATGAATAATCCACCTCTTTTTCTGATTGGCGAGATACTTCGCGCAAACTTCAACGACGCTATAGGAAAGTACCTTCTAATGTTTCGGGACGATGAGTCATGTGCAGCCCTTGAAGAGCATTGGGGGCTTATATACTGGCATTCCGAACATGAACTATACATCTACGATCCAGATGGTCTTGAGGACTCTATTACTGTGGAGATGCTTAAGGATGCAGTTTTTTTCCTCGAAACGCTGAATAAGCAACTAAAGGAAGAGATGAATAACAACCCAGTAAATTAATCCTCCGTTTGATTGACAAATAATCACTCTGTTAATATTACTACTAACTATGTATTATCACGAAGTAACCTATATTATCGGTGAGCAATTCCCGATCGCCAATATAAATCCTGGCAAGGAACAACTAATGCTTATCACCAATACGGAATTCCTGACACTGGCTTTCTTTTCCGAATCGATTGAACAGGATATGGCTTACTGGCCTTCAAATTCAATGGCAGTAGGTTTATATAGCAATGTTGAGCAGGTTCCTTTTTTACTCCTAACCTTTCCCGATCAGGATGCAGCATTCAGCCATAGTCTGAACGTATACCGAATGAGCGGAGACGACCGCGGCCCCTGGCTCCGTGACCATGACAAAAAAACAATCACGGTTGCTTTAATCAATGCTGAAACCGGAACCCTCCAAGCTATGCGACAGATTGAAGTTCACTGGGCGGGCATTCTTCGGAAAATCGTTCGGCAGCAGTTAATGACCTATAGCGGCTATGAGCAAGTAGAAGTAACAGTAATGCATATGTCCAATACCATTTCGCTTCTTGCGATGTTCGAAACGGCAAAGCGTTTGAACTGGCTGGATGTTCAGGTCCCAATGTTAAAAGCAGCAGAAGAACCGGAGCAGGAAACGAGCACCGAATAAAAACCTTAGTTAGATTTTTGAGTATAACCTGGACAACCTCGGCTGCTTTGCGGTCGGGGTTTCTTCTTATATTTAGAAGTGATTTTACAGAATGTTTCAGCACTGTTTCAGCAGCAGTAGCAGTACACCATGTAACTAGCTAATTTATAGAGGAGTAGAGGGATTGTCTGAATTCTTCTTCTAATTTCGCACTTTCACCCTAAGCGAATAGCCCCGAAAAGGTTCGTTTTCAGCTTGGTAGCTCTTTTTTAAATGACTTGGAATTATAGCCTGACCAGCACAGATTTTTTTATCATTGCCATTTTTTTTGTGCTGTATGCCCTTTACTTCTTCCGAATTTTTTGGTTAGCCCGTCAGTTACGCACAACCGCATGGGCCGTAATTCCTAAATTTTTTCTGCGCACCGGTGCACTAGCACTCCTTCTGGCGGCACTTCTGGGTCCTTCGTTTGGGGAAGCCCAGCGCGAATTGGTGGCCGAAGGGAAAGATATTTACCTGGCCGTCGACGTCTCAAAATCGATGGATGCTAATGACGTGGCTCCCTCCCGTCTCGAAAAAGTCAAATTTGAATTGAATAAATTGGTAAAAACCTTGTCGGGAAGCCGCTTTGGGTTACTGGTTTTTTCAACGGAAGCGTATGTCCATGCCCCCCTGACGTCCGATCAAACAGCACTGACCACGTTTATCGCTTCGCTTTCTACCCGACTTGTTCCTAAATCAGGGACAAATCTTTGCTCGGCCATTGATCTAGCCGTTCAGAAACTCTTGAAAGGTCCCAACGCCGACACGCAAACCAAAGTAATCGTTGTTCTTACCGATGGCGAAGATTTCGGTACCTGTGAGAGTCCAGAGTTGCGTCGATTACGTTCTTACGGGATCCCGCTGTATATTGTGGGCGTGGGCAATGAAGGCGGCAGCACAATTCCAGCGGGGAACGGGGTCATCCGGGATAAAGAAGGGAAGGTGGTTCGCACGCGCCTGAACCGGGATTATCTCCGCCAACTGGCGCAGGAAGCCCGGGGCTCTTACCTGGAAATTAACTCTTCTTCCGGCGATCTTACCGCCCTCGCTTCGGCCATCGAGCGCCTCGAAAATCGCCTGATTGATCAGCGGAAAATAACGGTAACCTCTAATAAATACTATTATTTTCTGGCAATAGCCCTGCTGTTCATCAGCGTTGATCTGATGGTCAGCGTTCGAACGTTTAAACTATAAGCGCTGTTTATTTTAGTATGACCTACTTGATTTTATCCATTTTACTCTGGATTTGGGACAATCGGTCTTTCGAACAAATATCACAGAAAAACGTAGCGCGGCAAAAAGCCCAAAGTGCTTACGAAAAAGGCCGTTTTCGCGAAGCTGTTGAGCAGTACGAGTTGTTGATCCGTTCGTCCATGTTTGTCGAGCCTTCAGCGCGCCTGGATTTGGCCCACGCTTATTACCAGCTAGAGCGTTATGAAGAAGCCAAACGCTATTACCAGCAGGTTGCCAAGGTTAAAAAACCGGAGTTATCGGCGGCGGCTCTCGTCCAGTTAGGCATTATTGCTTGCCAGCAGACTGATTCGGCAACGGCTTTGTCTTTTTTTCGGCAGGCCCTTAATGTTGAACCCCGCAATACGAAAGCACAGTTTGATTATGAATTGATTCGAAAATCTTTTTCGGGTAAAAAACCACCTCAAAAAAACAGCCGACAAAAACAGCCCATGAAGGCCAACGCCAGCTCCTCGGAAAAAGAACTGGCGGCAGGGCAACCCAACGGAGGCAATGAAGTAGAGAAAAACGATAGCAAAGCCCAGCTTTTACGCCGGCTACGCTCTTTAAATTTATCGGAAGAACAGGTTATCCAATTGCTTAATTCGTTGCAGGAAAATGAAGTTCAATACATCCAGCAACGCAAATCATCCAATCCATCAGCTGACTCCCGACGGGACTTTAAAAGCTGGTAGCTCAACAAAACCACAGAAAAGCGAGCATGAACGAAGTTGTTATCATATCGGCCGTCCGGACCCCTATTGGTAGTTTCGGCGGCGTTTTTGCCAATTTATCCGCCACTGAACTAGGCGCAAAAGCCATTGAAGCAGCCTTACAGCGTGCTAATATTCTGCCTGAACAGGTAGAGGAAGTAATTATGGGCAATGTTGTGTCGGCTAATCTGGGGCAGGCACCGGCTCGGCAGGCGGCTCTCAAGGCCGGTTTGCCGGTAAATGTCCGTTGTACAACCGTCAACAAGGTTTGTGCTTCGGGCACCAAAGCCATCATGATGGCTGCCCAAACCATTCAGCTTGGACAGGCCGATATTATTGTGGCGGGTGGCATGGAAAGCATGTCGAATGCTCCTTACTACATCCCAAAGGCTCGTTTTGGCTATAAATATGGCAATGGAGAGCTGATAGATGGACTGGCCAAAGATGGGTTGGTTGATCCGTATGACCAATGCGCAATGGGTGTTTTTGCGGATCAAACGGCCAAACGATACGGTATTAGCCGCGCAGAACAGGATTCTTATGCAATCCAATCGTATAAGCGTTCGGCAGAATCGACACAAAACGGTAAGTTTGCAGCCGAAATCGTCTCAGTGGAAGTGCCGGGTCGCAAAGGCAGCGTGACTATCTCGGAAGATGAAGAATACAAAAACGTCTTTTTCGACAAAATTCCGACTTTGAAAGCGGCTTTTACCCAAGACGGAACCGTTACTGCGGCCAACGCTTCGACCATCAATGATGGAGCTTCGGCTCTGGTGATTATGAGTTTGAAAAAAGCCGAGGAGCTGGGTTTGAAACCACTGGCCCGTATTTTGGGCTATGCCGACGCGGAACAGGAACCAGCCTGGTTTACAACCACGCCGGCTCTGGCGGTTCCCGCGGCGTTGAAACGGGCAGGTATCAAGCCCGACGCGGTTGATTTTTACGAGGTAAACGAAGCGTTTTCGGTTGTTCCACTGGTGTTCAGCCAATTGCTGGATGTACCGCAAGAAAAACTGAATGTTTTTGGCGGAGCCGTTTCGATGGGGCATCCCCTGGGCGCTTCGGGCGCACGCATTGTAACTACGCTAACCAACGTGTTACACCAAAATAAGGGCCGTATTGGTGCCGTTGGCATCTGCAATGGCGGCGGCGGTGCTTCAGCACTGGTGATTGAGAAAATGTAACGCTACATAAATGACAGCAATTCAAGAAACTAATTTTAAGTTCGACGGCCAGACCAGCTTTTACCGGGGTAAAGTACGGGATGTGTATTCGTTTGAAGACCGTCTGGTGATGGTTGCCACCGACCGGATTTCGGCCTTCGATGTCGTTTTGCCACGTCCAATTCCGTTCAAAGGCCAGGTGCTGAACCAAACGGCAGCCCATTTCCTGAAAGCCACCGCCGACTTGGTTCCCAACTGGCTGCTTGCCGTTCCTGATCCAAACGTGAGCGTTGGTCTGAAATGCCAGCCCTACGCCGTTGAAATGGTCGTTCGGGGCTATCTGGCGGGTCATGCGTGGCGGCAGTACAAGGCGGGCCACCGCACACTCTGCGGCGTTACGCTACCCGAAGGCCTGAAGGAAGCCGACAAGCTACCCCAGCCGATCATTACACCGACCACCAAGGCGCACGAAGGCCACGACGAGGATATTTCCCGCGAGGAAATCCTAAAGCAAGGCATTGTTGCCGAAGCGGAATACGTTCAGTTGGAGCAGTTTGCGCTGGCGTTGTTTCAGCGGGGCACCGAAATGGCAGCCGAACAGGGCTTAATTCTGGTAGATACGAAATACGAGTTTGGCAATCTGGATGGCCAGATCTACCTGATCGATGAAGTTCATACGCCTGACTCTTCCCGGTATTTTTACGCCGATGGCTACGAAGCCTCCCAGCAAGCCGGAACTGCCCAGAAGCAACTCTCCAAAGAGTTTGTCCGCGAATGGCTCATCGCCAATAATTTTCAAGGGAAAGAAGGGCAGACCGTTCCCGCCATGAGCGACGAATGGATCAGCCAGATTTCGGCCCGATATATTGAGTTATACGAAAAGGTGACAGGACAGTCATTTGTGCGTAGTGAGACTGAAAACAGCCTTACGCGTGTTGAAGAAAACATTCGACGTTCTCTTGCCGTTAGCTATTCTTAACGTAAACACTTGCCTGTTTTGACAGGAAAGTTAGTTTTGTAGCGACGAGCCTTAATACTATTTCTGTCTGGTATCGAATTAACTATATGAATTACACAGTTGAGAAAAACGAGCAGTACGCACTCATCAAGCTACAAGAAACATCGTTTGGGGGCGAAGTGCCCGCTGATTTTGAGACCTTGGCTCGTAGCCTGTTCCGCGAGGGATACAGCAACCTTATTGTCGACTTCAGCCCACTTGACGATGTAGATTCGGGTGGTGTTGGCGTTATTCGGAAAATTAATCGTCAATGCACCAACGAGTTAGGTTTACTTGTGTTGGTAACCGATAAGGATAGCACGGTTGATTTGCTGGATTCCTTCAAGATTCAGGATTTAACCATTCTGCCTACCATTGAAGAGGCCATTGACGCCGTTTTTATGAACGATCTTGAAAACGATTTCCGCAACGAAGAAGATGACAGCTATGATGGGTTTGAAGGCAGCACGACTTCCGAACCTTGATTTCTGGCACCTACGCTTTGTTTCTGATTCTAACCTGTAGCTGTTTAGCTAATGAATTTTAACCTGACGATACTGGGTAGTGGCTCGGCAACCCCCATGCTGGGCCGGCACCCTACCGCACACTTACTGGAAATTGATAGTGATTATTTCCTTGTGGACTGCGGGGAAGGAACCCAGTATCGACTCATGGAACATAAATTACGTCCTGGTCGGCTTCGCTATGTTTTTATCAGTCACCTGCACGGCGATCATTACTTCGGTCTGGTTGCACTGCTTTCCAGCCTTAATCTGGCGGGACGGCAGGAAGACCTTTACCTGTTTGGGCCGCGCGGACTGGTGGACATTCTGACGCTCCAATTTCGTTACTCCGACACGCGCCTGGGTTTTGCGCTGCATTTTCAGGAAACCGATCCGACCCAGCCAACGCTGTTGCTCGATTTGCCGCATCTGGCTGTCGAAAGCATTCCGCTGGAGCACCGCATCGACTGCACCGGCTATATTTTCCGCGAAAAGCCCCGAAAACGGAAACTGATCAAAGAAAAGCTACCGACCGACATGCCTATTGATTACCTGCGGCGCTTAAAAGATGGAGAGGATATCTCCGATGAGGCAGGAAATGTTCTGTATAGTCAGGCTGATTACACGCTTCCGGCGCCGCCGTCCCGGTCGTATGCCTTCTGCTCTGATACGCGCTATACAGAGAGTTTTCTGGACCAAATCGCGGGGGTCGAAGTTTTGTACCACGAAGCCACTTTTCTGGACGACCTCACGGAACGTGCCATCGAAGTGTTTCACTCGACCGCCCGGCAGGCGGCTACCATTGCGGCCAAAGCGGCGGCGGGTCGGCTCCTGATTGGCCACTTCTCGTCCCGCTACAAACAAACGGATGGTTTTCTGGCCGAAGCACGTAGCGTTTTCCCCGAAACTTACCTGGCCATTGAAGGGCAGACAATTGAGCTTTAGCCATTGGAAATATGAGGCAGAGTACCGAACTTAGTTCTTTTACTGCTGCCTCTAACCATGACTACTTCTACCATCTTTACGAACAGGCGATCGTCCCTTTATATCTTCCTGAGCGCGGTTTTCCTGACCAATGCCCTCATTGCTGAAATCATTGGCGTCAAGATTTTTTCGACCGAAACGCTGCTAGGTATTCGCCCCGCCCAACTGCATTTATTCGGTGATTTTGTGCTGGATTTCAACCTGACCGCCGGGGCGGTCATCTGGCCCTTTGTCTTTATCACCTCCGATATCATCAACGAATATTACGGTGTTCAGGGCGTGAAGCGCATTTCGTACGTCACTGCCGGGTTTATCGCTTATTCTTTTGTGATTATTTACATCGGAACAGCCCTGCCACCCGCCCAGTTCTGGCTGGATGTCAACGCCAAAGATGCTTCGGGCCAGGCCATTAACATCAACAATGCTTTCGGAATGATTTTCCGGCAGGGTTTGGGCATCATTATCGGCTCGATCACGGCGTTTCTGGTGGCGCAGTTACTGGATGCTACCATATTCGCTTCGTTAAAAAAGCTAACGGGCAATCGTAAAATCTGGCTTCGTGCCACGGGATCAACGCTGGTTTCGCAGCTCATCGACAGCTTTGTGGTGCTCACCATCGCCTTTTACATCTTCGGAAACTGGTCGTTTGCGCAGGTAATTGCCGTGGCCATTGTTAATTACATCTACAAATTTACCACGGCTATTCTGCTGACGCCCTTGCTGTATGTAGCGCATTACCTGATTGATCGTTACCTCGGGCCGGAGCGCGCCCGTGAGCTGGCCAACGAAGCGAGTATGCCCGTGACTATGTAATACTTCGCCGTAAGTTGTCGCAGATAACCGCCGTGGCAATGCCGACATTCAGCGATTCCGCGTCCCCGTAGCGCGGAATCGTTATTTTATGCGAGACAAACTGCTCGACGGCGGGACTGATTCCGTTGGACTCATTACCCATAACCACATAGCCCGAACGACTAAAATTCATCGTGTGCACATTTTCGCCGTCCAGAAAAGCGCCGTACACCGGACTTTTATCTAAACCAGCCAGATAATCAGGCAATTGGCAGAAATACCATTCTACCCGCGTGAATGACCCCTTGCTGGACGAAATTACCTTAGGATTGTACACATCCGCCGTTGTTTGTGAGCAAATAAGCTTTCGGATGCCGTACCAATCAGCAATACGAATGATCGTCCCCAGGTTGCCCGGATCGCGAATATCGTCCAGAATTAAAGCAAATTCGTCGGCCTCAGCGGTCAGAAAGCGATTTTCTTTCGTTTTAGCTACGGCCAGACAAGTGTCATTGGTGGCCAGCGTGCCTACTCGTTCCAGATCCGCCTGGCTGACCATTTCCAATCGAATGCGTTGTTTATCCAGTAACCGAACGTTTTCTTTGTAGAATGACTCGGTTGTTAGCACCAGATCGGTGTCGTAATTGGAGGCGATTAATTCGAGTACACTTTTGGCTCCTTCCACCAAAAAAGCACCGTGTTCCTGCCGGAATTTTTTCTGATGCAAGGACTGAATATACTTACTGAGCGATTTAGAAAGCATGAATAAACGATATGATTTACAACTTCGCCATACGTCAACAGGACGGTCCGCCGCGCGGTTGTTACTAATGGTTGGATTAACGTCGATCTTATCGGGTTGCCTGAATCGAATCAGCCTGAAGAACAACGAATATCTGCTGTATAATCAGTCTATTCGGGGCAACAAAGCCATTCCAAGTACCGATCTGGAAACGCTGATTCCCCAAAAACCAAATCGCCGCATCCTCCGATTACCCATTACATTTGGGCTTTGGTTTTACCAAATCGGCTCGAATAACTACAACCGGGATGCCGTCCAGCGCGAATTGGATGCTAAAATTAAGGAATATGAACAACAAAGCGAGCAGCTAGCCAATAACGAAAAAGCGCTGAATAAACTCACCAAGAAAAATACCCGCCAGATTCAGCGACTTCGCCGAAAGGTAGAAGAAGGCAACTGGGTGATGCGGGTTCTGGGCGAACCCCCGGCCTACTTTCAGGTTACCGATGTGCAGAATAACACCCAGAAAATGCGTAGTTACCTGGTTCAGCACGGTTTTTTTCTGGCAAAAACGTCTTACCGGGTAGATACGCTGCTCGGTCGGCGCGTGCGGGTGAATTACCTGGTTGAAGAAAACATTCCTTTTCACTTACGCAACATTACGTACCGCATTGCTGATCCGACTGTCGATTCACTAGTTCGCCAATCGCTTTCCAAGTCGCTGCTTAAATCGGGGGATCGCTATTCAGCGGACAACATTACCAACGAACGCATCCGAATTGAAGAATTGCTCCGTAACCAGGGCTATTACGCTTTTTCCCGGCAGTTTATTCCCGTTCCGCTGGATGCCGACGCCGATACGAGCCGCACGGTTCAGAAAGACTCGCTCCCCCGCCCCATCGATTTGTGGGTCAACATCGTCAATCCACCGGGACAGAAACGTCACCCAGTTTACCAGATTGGCGATGTAGAGGTGCGCATAGGTCGGACAACCAGCCGCCGCACTACACTTGAGGTCGATACCGTTGATTTAAATGGAATTCGCTTTTACTTAGGTCAAGGCCGCTATTCGACGCGCCTGCTCGACAGCCGGATATTCCTGCGACCCAACAGCCTTTACCGCATCAGCGATTTTCGGGAGACCCAACGCCAGTTATTTCTGCTGAATCAGTTCAAATTCACGAATGTCAACTTCACGGATACGCTTAACTACCGCCTCCGCACCATCATCACGGCGGCTCCCATCGACAAATACGAAATCAGCGCCGAGAGCGGTTTATTCGTTCTTTATCAGGGGTCTGGCACGGTTCCCGGCCCTTTTGGCAACCTGACTTTCCGCGTCCGGAATATGTCGGGCGGATTGGAAACGTTCGAGACCTCCGTACGCTTCGGCATTGAAGCACAAACTGGTTTTATCCGGCCAACTCCTAACTCACCCTCTTTTTATTCTGCACAGGAATTTGGGCTGAACACATCGCTGACGTTTCCGCACATCCTCTTTCCCGGTCGAACGCGCTTTACGCTGAACCGGTACAATCCACGTACGCAATTTTCACTGGGCTACAATTTTACCGGTCGTCCTGACTATACACGACGTCTGTTTCGGGGAACGATGTCTTACAGCTGGTTGAAAGAACCAACCAAACAATTTACGCTTTCCATAGCGGACATCAACTACCTGAGAGCCGACATTAAAAGAAATGAAGTTGGAGCCGCCTTTCAGGATTTCCTGGATGAACAAGATTCGCTGGGGAGTACCATCAAGCAAAGCTTTCTTAACTCGTTTGCGTCGAGTGTAGGCTTTGCTTACACCTACAACACCAACATCATTGGACAGAACCGACGCGCCAACTTCCTGCGCATCGCCCTCGAATCAGGGGGAACAACGTTGAACCTTACGTCCAACCGGCAGATTACTGAGTGGACGGACAAAACAGGCTTACAATTATATAAATACCTGAGAGCCAATGTCGATTTTCGGCATTACGTCCCGGTACGTCGCCGGTCTACGCTGGCGTTCCGCCTTAATACTGGTTTTCTGTATGGCTACGGGCCTAACCAAACCGCCCCTTACGAAAAACGCTTTTTTGCAGGCGGGAGCAACAGCATCCGGGCCTGGCTACCCCGACGGCTGGGTCCAGGTTCGGCGCTTCCCCGAACGAAAGGGATCAATACTCTGGAACCTGAGATGAATCCACGCCGGCCGGAGCAGTTTGCCTACAACTTTGAACAACCGGGCGATATTTTGCTGGAAGGCTCGGCGGAGCTGCGTGGTCACCTCCTGCACTTAGGAGCCGATATCGATGGGGCCGTATTTATTGATGCCGGAAACGTCTGGACCCGACGCGACGAAAACTCCAACCGGATTGGTGAGGAGTTCAGGCCCAACAACTTCCTCAGCCAGATTGCCGTTGGAACTGGCGTTGGTCTGCGGTTCGATTTTTCGTTCTTCATTATCCGCTTCGACGGGGCCGTCAAGGCGTATGACCCGGCGCGGCGTTACATCAGCCCCATAACTAACGAGCTGGTTGACGAGCGTTTTTTCCTGCCTAAATTCCGCTTCGACCGTATGTTTAAGGGAGCCAATCCGCTGGTTATTAATTTTGGTATCGGTTATCCATTCTAAACCTGACAAAGTGTCACTCCATCCCAAAAATCTTTGTAACTTTGCGGAACAATTAGTGGCTGGCTTTCTTGTGCGCTATTAGGTGCTTAGCGGATTGCCAAAAACAGACAATATTGCATTTATGGAGCGGATTGCAGAATTAACCATACTAACGGATACCGACAAAGAAGCCTGTGAGTTGCCACGTGTGTCGGTGGATGAATTAGCAGTCAATAAAAAACGATTATACATCGAAAGCTACGGCTGTCAGATGAACTTCTCGGATAGTGAGATTGTAGCGGCGGTCATGCGTAATGCTGGCTTTGCCACCACGTCTACTGCCGAAGAAGCCGATGTTATCTTCCTGAATACCTGCGCTATCCGCGAAAATGCTGAGCAGAAGGTGCGCAACCGGCTCAAGCAGCTGACCGTCCTGAAAAAGCGCAAGCCGGAATTGCTGGTTGGTATGCTAGGCTGTATGGCTGAGCGGCTCAAAACCAATTTGCTGGAAGAAGAAAAAATTGTGGACATCGTGGCCGGACCTGATGCCTACCGCGATATTCCCAAGCTGGTAGAAGAAGCTGAATCGGGGCAAAAAGCGGTGAACGTATTTTTGTCGCGGGAAGAAACCTACGCCGATATTTCGCCGATCCGTCTGAATTCAAACGGCATCACGGCCTTTATTTCCATCATGCGGGGCTGCGATAATATGTGTAGCTTTTGCGTCGTACCCTTCACGCGGGGCCGCGAACGGAGCCGGGACGCCCATTCCATCGTTCGGGAAGCGCAGGACTTGTTCGACAACGGGTATAAAGAAGTAACCCTGCTGGGTCAGAACGTCGATAGCTACAAATGGGCGAACGAAAGTGGCACGGAAACGGTCAACTTTGCGCAGTTGCTGGAGCGAGTTGCGCTGATTCATCCCGATTTACGGATTCGCTTCTCGACCTCACACCCTAAAGACATTACCGATGAAGTGCTGCACACAATGGCGCAGTACGACAACATCTGCAACTACATTCACCTCCCCGCCCAAAGCGGCAACAGCCGGGTTCTGAAACTGATGAACCGGACGTATGACCGCGAGTGGTACATCCACAAAGTTGATCGCATTCGCGCCATTTTAGGGGAAGATTGCGGGCTTTCGCACGACATGATTGCCGGTTTCTGCTCTGAAACGGAAGAAGAACACCAGGATACGCTGTCGCTGATGGAATACGCCAAGTACGACTATGGATACATGTTTGCCTATTCGGAGCGCCCCGGTACTTTGGCCGCCAAAAAATACGCTGACGATATTCCGCACGAGGTCAAAATGCGCCGCCTGAACGAGATTATTTCGCTTCAGCAAAAGCTGTCGCTCGAGCGGAACAAACGCCACATCGGTCAAGTACAGCGTGTTTTGATCGAAAACACATCCAAGCGTTCGGAAGACTTCCTGAGTGGTCGTAATGATCAGAACAAAGTCGTTGTTTTCCCGAAAGGAAACCTGAAAAAAGGGCAGTATGCCAATGTACTGGTGACGGATTGTACACCAGCAACGCTGATTGGTGAAGCCATTGATTGACCAACTTGCCCTGATTTATGAATTTACCAGAAATCCAATCGGTCAAACTACGTTTTGGCATCATCGGCAATGCCCCGGCGCTGAATTATGCCATTAATGTAGCCCTTCAGGTGGCTGCAACGGACCTGACTGTACTCATAACGGGCGAAAGTGGTAGTGGAAAAGAATCGTTTTCCAAGATTATTCATAGTCTAAGCTCCCGCAAACATGGCCAGTTTATTGCCATTAACTGCGGGGCAATTCCTGAAGGAACCATTGATTCTGAGCTGTTTGGCCACGAGAAAGGCGCCTTTACGGGCGCCGTTGACCAACGCAAAGGGTATTTCGAAACGACAAGCGGCGGAACCATCTTCCTGGATGAGATCGGGGAAATGCCGATGGGAACCCAGGCCCGTTTGCTACGCGTCCTCGAGAACGGGGAATACATCCGGGTGGGTTCATCCAAGGTGTTGAAAACCGATGTGCGGGTAGTTACGGCTACCAATGTCAATTTGCTGGCCGCTGTCGAAAATGGGAAATTTCGGGAGGATTTGTACTACCGACTGAATACGGTGCCGATTTACGTACCGCCCCTGCGCGAACGGGGCGACGACATCGAACTGCTTTTTCGGAAGTTCACGAGCGATTTTGCCGAACGTTACCGCATCAAACCCATTCAGTTGTCGGAGGCGGCCAAGCAGTTGTTGCTGCGTTACCCTTTTCCGGGTAATATTCGGCAGTTGAAAAACATGGCTGAGCAAATTTCGATTCTGGAATCGGAAGGCAACAAGGTTATTGAAGCCGATGCGCTCTCCAAATACCTACCGCAGGTTTCGGCTAAGCAACCCCAGTCATCCATGCTGGTTCCGGGGCTAACGGCGGCTGATAGCAACGCGCTTTCTGAACGGGAACTGCTGTATAAGGTGCTTTTTGACATGCGCCGTGACATGAATGAGTTGAAAAAACTGGTGCTGGATGTACTCAAAAATGACCAGTACGGCCCCGATATTCTCAATAACCATAAAAACCTGTTCGAGACGATTCAGCCTACGGACCTCCGACCCGAAGCTGAGCCACCGCGTTTGCTGCCTCCACCGGCCATTATTGAGTACGATCAGTACGAAAATGAAGACAATGCCAACGCCATAACCGTCGAAGATATTACGCACGAAACCGAAGAAGACGATTCGCTGTCCCTTGAAAAAAAAGAGAAGGAGATGATTGAGAAAGCCCTTCAACGAAATCATAATAAACGGAAATATGCCGCACAGGCACTGGGCATCTCTGAGCGAACGTTATACCGGAAAATCAAGCAATACCAGATTGATGAAAAAGAGTAATTCACTATCAATACAGCTCGGGAAACTGCCTCAGCGGAGCAAACAAGCTATTCTGAGTACCCTGTTGCTGTCCTTCTGCTCATTTTTCATTTCCTCCTGTAAAATTTATTCCTTTACCGGCACAACGCTTAATCCAGATATCAAGTCGGTGACTGTGAATACATTTACACTTTCGTCGGCCGGTGGGCAGGCCAACCTGCCTCTGCAATTGACGGAGCGAATGAAAGAATATTACCAGCGGTATACCAACCTGAAAGTGGTTCCGTCAAATGGCGATCTGGTGCTGGACGGTAGCATCACCGGCTATGATGTGACCCCCATCGCGCCAACGGCCAGTGATCAGGCAGGACAGAACCGCCTCACGATTGCGGTGCAGGTACGCTTTGCCAATAACAAAGACGAAACTAAAAACTTCGATCAGACTTTTTCTTTTTATCAGGATTTCCCCCAGAATCAGACGCTGACTCAAAATGAAGCCAGGCTCGTACCCCGCATTCTTGATCAGTTAGTCCTGGATATTTTTAATAAAACGGCGGCAGACTGGTAAAATAAATGAGTACCTTTTGGCGGCGATCTATTTTGTACCCCATGGACCAGTTAGATAAAGAAACTTTTTCGTTTTGGGTCACCCATCCAGATGAGTTACTACAAACTGATTTTCCCGTTCTGCAACAGGCCCTAAAGCAGTATCCTTATTGCCAGGCGCTGCACACGTTGGGGGCCAAAGGAGCGTCCATTCACCAAAAGAGCCACGCGATTGAATGGATCCGAAAAGCGGCCGCCCACGCTATTAGCCGTAATTCCCTGCGCAAACTCATTGATAATGAGTTCCAATGGTCGGATAATCTGCTTGGTCGCCTAACGGATTTATCATCTAAACACGTACCAATTCCCGACGACTATCAGAAGGAAAGCTACGCGCTCTTCAAGGAGAAAGCAGACCAGAACCGCACGTTTGCGGCCTTTTCGTTCTTAGATTTTACGAAACCTGATTTCGAAAAACCGATAAGCGACCGCCTTCCCGACAAGCTGGAACCCGAAGCGGCTCAGCCAGCTATCCAGATCGTTGACGAAAGTGCCCTAGCCGAAACTAAGCTGCAAACAGGCCTGGAAAAACAGGTTCCGGATACCTCCCCGGCCAAATTAGTGGAACAGGAGGCCGATCCGATCCGCAAAAAAGAGCTGGAAATTATTGAAAATTTCATTCGCAACGAGCCTCAAATCTCGCGTGTGCGGCTAAAATTAGGCGAAGAAACGCCCCAGGAAGATCTTTCCCGACGCACCGGGAGCAGCATCGGAGGCGGATTGGCCACCGAAAGTTTCGCCAAAATTCTTGTCCAGCAAGGGAAACTGGATAAAGCGATTGACATTTACCAAAAACTAATGGTGAAAAATCCGGAAAAAAATACTTATTTTGCGGGAAAAATAAACGAACTGGAAGCGCAGAAAAAGAAGTAACCATTTCGTCTAAAAGGCATATTATCACCTAATCATTATTATGGCTGTTTCTGTATTAGTCGTTCTAATTTGTATTCTAGCGGTTTTGTTGATCTTGATTGTATTGGTTCAAAACTCAAAAGGTGGCGGGCTAGCTGGCGAATTCGGCGGATTGGGCTCCAATCAGCTGATGGGCGTCAAGAAAACAACCGATGTATTGGAACAAATCACTTGGGGTCTGGGTCTCGGTATTATGGCATTGGTTTTGGCATCCTACATGGTGATTGATAGAACGCCAGCAGGTGCTCCTATCAACAGCGTTAATGTTGAAAAAGCAGCGACCAAAACAATTCCGGGCGCTGCCTTGCCTACACCTGGTCAGCAGCAACCCGCGGGCAATGCTCCGGCCCCGGCTACAACGCCACAAAGTGGTTCAGCGACAAAATAATGGCGCGAATCCTTACTGCATTAAAAAAGCTCTTCTAGCCAGAAGAGCTTTTTTAATTATCGGGCCTTACCCTGTTGTTCTACCAACCGCTGTGCCATTGGCAGGAGCGTTTCCTCCAGAGGCACTGTTTGTTTAGCTTCAATTAAGTATGTAGCCGGATTGGGCAAATGGGGCTGTCGGCGGATGAGTTCCAGCTTTAAGCCTTCAAAAGTTTTCCCAATTCCTTTCCGAACCGATTCGAGGTACTGCATGCGTACCCTTCTCCCCGTTGTTCTCAAACCGGTATACAAGGTTGTATTGAACTGGTAGATATAGGTTTCGGGCTTACTCGTCCAGTGCAGAAACAGGTATCCTTCCTCTTTCCGAAGAGGCAATACGCCAATCGGTTGCAGTTTCAACTCCGCTTCGATTTCCTGCGCCATCTGCTGGCCTTCATCGCGTGCTTCCCGAAAACGCGGCAAGGCAAAATCCACGATGGCATCCACTTGTTGCAGGTAGGTATCGTCAACCGTACGGGGTTCGTACCGTAGCGTAAGCTTTTCTAAATCAAAACCGGTTACATCCTTGGGAAAGCGCCTCGAAAGCGTACCTTTGCGGCTTCGGAATTGGACGCCATTCTCGTAGTGGTCATGCAAATCCGTCAGGTCAGGATATAACTTTTTGTCAGAAAAATGTTGACGAACCTCTTGCAGGTAAGCCAGTACAACAAATTTTTTATACTCAAAATCAATCCACTCTTGAGTCAACCAGTCTTTTTGTAGTCGCTTCATAGGCATTTTCAGAATTGATACGGTCGGTCGAGCAAGTCATAAGTTAGCAAAAAGTGACAATTTCCAAATGGCCTTTCCCCAAAAAGATTCTGACAGGCATTTTGTTTTACTAAATGAGCATTTTGCAACAATTAGGCCCTCAACCTGAAAAAATGTCAGTTTCGTCTGCCACGGCTCTGATTGGCATAGAAAGTGACAGTGGCGGAGTACAATTCTTCCTAAAGAACACAGTTAAATAAAACCTAAAACACAAACCCAATTATGGCAACAGTAACGGAAAGTGTAGAAGTAAACGTAAAGCCGTTGGCTGATCGGGTGCTGGTAGAACCGGCTCCTGCCGAAGAAAAAACTGCATTCGGTATCATCATTCCAGACACTGCAAAAGAAAAGCCCCAGCGTGGAACGATCGTTGCCGTTGGTAATGGCAAGAAAGATGAGCCGTTGACAGTGAAAGTAGGCGACACAGTACTGTATGGCAAATATGCTGGTACAGAAATCACTGTGGAAGGCAAAGAGTACCTCATCATGCGTGAGTCTGACATCTTTGCGATCATCTAATCGTTGAGGTTTCGTCCTGTAACAACAGGAAACTAGAAACTACGGTCGTTTCTTTTCACAATCGTTCACTCATTTAATCATTAAAACAATGCCTAAGAAAATATTTTTCGATACAGAAGCCCGCGATAAGATAAAAAAGGGCGTCGATACACTGGCTGATGCCGTTAAGGTAACGCTGGGACCAAAAGGTCGTAACGTTGTTATTGACAAGAAATTCGGTTCACCAGCCATCACAAAAGATGGTGTAACGGTAGCTAAAGAAATTGAGTTGAAAGATGCCATCGAAAACATGGGCGCTCAACTCGTGAAAGAAGTTGCTTCTAAAACAGCTGATTCTGCCGGTGACGGTACAACTACAGCTACTGTTCTAGCCCAGGCGATTTACTCAATCGGTGCGAAAAACGTAGCGGCAGGTGCTAACCCAATGGACCTGAAACGTGGTATCGACAAAGCCGTTATCACTATCGTTAACGAGCTGAAGTCACAATCACGGACGATCGAAACGTCAAAAGAAATCGCGCAGGTAGCAACAATCTCGGCGAACAGCGACGAAGAAATTGGCCAGATGATCGCTAACGCGATGGAGAAAGTTGGTAAAGAAGGTGTTATCACGGTTGAAGAAGCGCGTGGAACGGAAACCGAAGTTAAAACGGTGGAAGGGATGCAGTTCGACCGCGGTTACCTGTCTCCTTACTTCGTGACAAACACGGAGAAAATGGAGGCCGATCTGGACCGTCCGTTCATCCTGATCTCTGAGAAGAAAGTTTCTTCGATGAAAGAACTGTTGCCTGTGTTAGAGCAAGTAGCGCAAACTGGTCGTCCTCTGTTGATCATCGCTGAAGATGTTGACGGAGAAGCACTGGCTACGCTGGTTGTGAACAAAATCCGTGGCGCTCTGAAAGTAGCGGCCGTGAAAGCTCCAGGTTTCGGTGATCGTCGGAAAGCTATGCTGGAAGACATCGCGATCCTGACGGGTGGACAGGTGATCAGCGAAGAGCGTGGCTTCAAACTGGAAAACGCTTCGATCGAATACCTAGGAACAGCTGAGAAGATCCTCATTGACAAAGACAATACAACTATTGTTAACGGTGCGGGTCAGACAGAAAACATTCAAGGACGGGTTAACCAAATCAAAGCACAAATCGAAAACACAACGTCTGACTACGATCGTGAGAAGCTGCAAGAGCGTCTGGCGAAATTGTCAGGTGGGGTTGCTATTCTTTACATCGGTGCCGCTACGGAGGTTGAGATGAAAGAGAAGAAAGACCGTGTTGATGATGCTTTGCACGCAACTCGCGCTGCCGTTGAAGAAGGAATCATCTCCGGTGGTGGTGTTGCTTTCATCCGCGCAATCAAAGGATTGGATAGCATCCAGTCTAACAACGAAGACGAGAAAACAGGGGTTAACATTATTCGTGTAGCGCTGGAGTCACCGCTGCGTACGATTGTGGCTAACGCTGGTGGCGAAGGTTCTGTCGTGGTTAACAAGGTGAAAGATGGCGAAGGTGACTTCGGCTACAACGCCCGCGAAGACCGTTTCGAAAACCTGATTGCTGCTGGTATCATTGACCCAACGAAAGTAGCTCGTCTGGCACTGGAAAACGCCGCGTCAATCGCCGGTCTGTTATTGACAACCGAGTGTGTGATTGCTGACGAACCAGAAGAAGCTCCGGCTGGTGCTGGTGCCGGCCACCCAGGTGGCATGGGCGGCATGATGTAATCAGCCCCTTCCCTATAGAAAGCAAAAAGCCTCTGACTAATGTTAGAGGCTTTTTGCTTTCTATACCACTACCAACAAAAAAGCCCTGCGAGATTCCCGCACGGCTTTCTGATTTACTCAACGTTATGAAAAACTTTTCTTTTCAATGCAAATATATATAAGTATGATAAAAAAACGCTTTTTATACAAAAAAAATTCACCAAAAAAAACGCGCTTAATCAGAAATCAAAAATCATTAATTTTCTGTATATCAAAACTTTAACTAGTGATTCACAAAAAAATACTTTCTGACTGTCAGAAATAATTTCCTCTTTTATCAGACGGAAATCACCCCATCATGGATCACTAGTTTCCGATCAGCCATGTCCGCCAGTGATTCATTGTGTGTAACAATAACGAACGTTTGTCCAAGTTCGTCCCGAAGGCGAAAGAATAGTTGGTGTAAATCCTCCGCATTTTTAGAGTCCAGATTACCGCTTGGTTCGTCGGCAAACACAATAGCTGGCGAATTGACCAGCGCCCGCGCCACCGCCGTGCGTTGCTGCTCGCCCCCTGACAAATGCGACGGCAAATGATCTTTACGGTGGCCCAGCCCCAGAATGGACAGTATTTCTTCCGCCCGCTTCCGTACTTGTTGTTCGTCGTTTCCGCTCATAAAGCCCGGCAAACAGACATTTTCCAGGGCCGTAAATTCGGCCAGCAGATTGTGAAATTGAAAAACAAACCCAATTTTGCTATTTCGGAAACGAGCCAATTCTTTCTCATTTAATCGGAAAACATCATTTCCGTCCAGACTCACCTCGCCCGTATCAGGTCGATCCAGCGTTCCCAGAATATGAAGCAGGGTACTTTTTCCAGCTCCGGACGCACCCACGATTGAAACGACTTCGCTCGCCTGAATGCTTAAATTGATTCCTTTCAGAACCGGCAGACTGCCGTAATTACGCGTAATATTGTTTGCTTGAAGTAATGGTTGCATATTTTTTTAGTAACTAAGGGAGTTGTTACAGAGCGCCAAAGTGGACTTTTGCAAATCTCTTCGCCACTTTGTCACGCTGAAACTTTGTCCCTCCGTAGTTTGTCGCTAATTTGCCCAAAAATTTGACATTTTTCATTATTCCTTGTTCTGTTCCGTATGAATATACATGAGTACCAAGGTAAAGAAATACTGAAACGCTACGGCGTTCGGGTTCAGGAAGGCCTTGTTGCCGAGTCGCCAGAGAAAGCGGTGGAGGCAGCCAAACAAATCATGGCTCAGACCAATTCCAAGTTTGTTGTTGTAAAATCGCAAATTCACGCTGGTGGTCGCGGAAAAGGTAAAATCGTAGGCAGCGAACAACGCGGCGTTCAACTCGCCAAGTCAGTCGATGATGTACGCGATATTAGTAAAAACCTCATTGGTAACGTACTTGTTACGCACCAAACCGGGCCAGAAGGTAGAAAAGTAAATAAAGTTCTGGTAGCTCAGGATGTTTATTACCCAGGCGCATCAGAACCGAAAGAATATTACATCGGTATTCTGCTGGATCGTGCCAAAGGATGCAATGTCATCATGGCCAGCACCGAAGGCGGTATGGACATTGAAGAAGTTGCTGAACATACGCCCGAAAAAATTGTCAAAGAGTGGATCGATCCACGCGTTGGCTTGCAACCATTCCAGGCCCGGAAAGTAGCTTTTGCACTCGGTTTGGAAGGCGAAGCGTTCAAAGAAATGGTGAAGTTCGTGACTTCTCTGTACAAAGCGTACGTTGAAACGGACTCGTCTATGTTTGAAATCAACCCAGTACTGAAAACCTCAGACAACAAAATTCTGGCGGTTGATGCCAAAGTAAACCTGGATGATAACGCCCTTTTCCGCCACGGTGATCTGGCTGGCCTACGTGATGTAGCCGAAGAAGATCCCCTGGAGGTTGAAGCAACGGCTAGCGACCTGAATTACGTTAAGCTCGACGGAAACGTGGGTTGTATGGTAAACGGCGCTGGTTTAGCGATGGCCACGATGGATATCATCAAGCTGTCAGGCGGTGAGCCGGCTAACTTCCTGGACGTAGGGGGTGGAGCTAACGCCAAGACCGTTGAGGCCGGTTTCCGGATTATCCTGAAAGATCCGAATGTAAAAGCCATCCTGATCAATATTTTCGGTGGTATCGTTCGTTGCGACCGCGTAGCAACGGGCGTTGTGGAGGCTTACAAAGCCATTGGCGACATCAAAGTACCGATCATTGTGCGTCTACAAGGAACAAACGCCGAAGAAGGTGCCCGCATTATCGACGAATCTGGACTGAAAGTTTACTCAGCCGTTCAGTTGAAAGATGCAGCTAAAAAGGTTACCGAAGTTCTGGAAGAATTAGGTCTTTAAACCTTAAGCTATATATCATTCTGTTAAAAAGCGAAAGGACCCGATTGGGTCCTTTCGCTTTTTAGTTTGGAAGACGTTTGTCTTAGTATTTTTTGTTGAAGTATTTCATTGCATCCGGAATCTGACTCTGGATATCGCGGATACGGCGCTGGTCAGAGGGGTGCGTTGACAGAAACTCAGCTGGTTTTTTACCGCCACTGGCTTGCGACATGCGGGTCCAGAAACCAACGGCTTCCTTTGGATCGTAACCGGCAATGGACATAAAGATCAGTCCCAGCTTATCGGCTTCCGATTCCTGGCTGCGGCTATGCGGCAAGGCCCGTAGCACTTGATAACCCACCGGGGCCGCTGCCCCAACGGCTTGCAGCAACAAGGCATTGGTCTGGCTGCGTTGCGATTGCGATAGGGTTCCCAACACCAGTTGTCCGCCCTGAATCAGTCCGTTGGCGAGCAGTCCTTCACTCATTCGTTCGTTGCCGTGCTCAGCAATGGCGTGCGATACTTCGTGACCCATAACGGTAGCAATCCCCGCTTCATTCTGGCAAATGGGCATAATCCCCGTATAGAAAGCAACTTTTCCACCGGGCATACACCAGGCGTTCACCTGCGGGCTCTGGATTAAGTTAAATTCCCACTGAAAACCATTCAGACGGCTCGCAAAATTATTGGCATTCATGTAGGACTCAACGGCTCGTTGAATGCGTGCCCCTACTCGTCTTACCATCTCCGCCTGCTCTCCCGACCGAACAACCCGGCTCGTATCCAATACTTCTTTATAATTGGAGAAACTGAGGGGTAACAACTGCGAACTTGGAACGAGCCGTAACTGACTTCGGCCACTCAGCGGAACCTTTTGGCATCCGATGATTAAACCGATCAGCAGCGTGGCTATGACAGTACGTTTCATTGACTTAATAAGTTAGTTTTCTAAAAGACTTGATTTGGCTCAAAAGTATCATATATGACTGTTTCCCCTTGTTGTTTGTTTAATTTTTTTAAGCATAGTCAGTCATTAGTCCTTAGATTTGTGCCAGCACCTGAGGTTTAACCACGTAGACAAATAAGATTCATGAAGATTATTGCTGTTGGCAGAAACTACGTTGAGCACATAAAAGAACTAAATAACGAGCAACCGGAAGATCCGGTCATTTTTACCAAGCCCGAAACAGCTATTCTACGAAACAACGATCCATTTTATTATCCAGACTTTTCAACGGACGTTCATTTTGAGGTAGAAATCCTGATTCGGATCAACCGGGCAGGGAAAAATATTGAGGAAAAATTCGCGCACAAATATTACGACGAAATCGGGATTGGCATCGATTTTACGGCCCGCGACCTTCAGTCGAAGCTCAAAGCCAAGGGGTTGCCCTGGGATTTAGCCAAAGGCTTCAACGGATCGGCACCCATTTCAGCATTTGTTCCCAAATCGCAGTTTCCCGACTTACAAAATCTAAACTTCCAGTTAGACCTTAATGGCGAAACCCGGCAGCAGGGCAATACGTCATTGATGCTGTTTAAGATTGATTACCTTATTTCGTTCGTTTCCAGATACTTCCTGTTACAACAGGGCGATATTATTTTCACGGGTACGCCCAAAGGCGTTGGCCCCGTTCAGGTTGGCGATGTATTAACGGCTTCCATCGAAGGCCAGAAAATGCTGGAGTGCTCGGTAAAATAAGTATACAGAAAGGCGTTTGTAATGAGCATACGTCGGGATTTTAGCAATTATGAGGCGGAAGAAACGTAGTTATATTTCTCTTATTTTCCTTTTACTGATCGCAATTAGTGCCACGCAGGCCCAACAGGCACCCCGTCCGGGTAAAGAGGTGTTGAAAGCAATTCAGCCGGGTTATTTCATGTTTCCTATTATGCCGGGAGATATTAACTCCCTTTCGGGTGCTATGGGCGATTTGCGGGCTAATCACTTTCACGCGGGCATCGACATCCGAACCCAGCAACGCGAAGGTCTTGCGGTTCACGCCGCCGCCGATGGGTATATTTCCCGCATTGCTGTTTTTACAGGTGGGTACGGCAACGTTCTTTTCGTTAAACACCCCAACGGCCTAACTACCGTGTATGGTCACCTGAAAAGCCTAAGTGATCCGCTAGCCACTTATTTACGCGAAAACCAATACAAAAAACAAACCTTTGAAATCGATTTACGGCCCGAACCCGGTCAATTTATCGTCAAAAAAGGAGGCGTAATTGCCTTATCGGGCAATACGGGCGGGTCGGGTGGGCCTCACCTGCACTTCGAAATTCGGGATGAGAAAAACAACTTATTAAATCCATTGCTCTTTGGTTTTCAGGAACTTGAAGACACTACGCCGCCCTTTTTCGATAAAATTGCCCTTCGCCCTTTAACACCCACTTCCCGCATCAATGGGCAAGCATCACGCGTCGTGTTGCAGCCTGTCAAGCGGCCCAACGGCGATTATGTGCTTACGCAACCGGTTACAGCTTCGGGCCTGATCGGGCTAGAAATTCTGGCTTATGACCGCACCAACGGGACACCTTATAAGAACGGTTTGGGATGCATCGAGATTCAACTCGATGACCGTGAAGTGTTTGCCTATAACATGGATAATTTTCCGAATGACCAAACGCGCCTGATCAACGTCCACATGGATTACGCGACGGAGCAGTTAACCGGACAGCGCTATCACCGCTGCTACATCGCCGATGGGAACAATCTTCCTCTGTACCAAACCGATGCCACCAAAGGGAAACTTCCTCTATTTGATGGCGAGTCGCACGAAGTTACCATCACCCTGTTTGACAGTTACCAGAACTCAACGCATTTGCGCTTTACGGTAAAAGCCGATACGTCAGAGTCCGCCCCCATTGCGAGGCTGAAGCCAAGTAACCTGCCTACCGTACTGACCAGCGCCGCCGAGGAGAATACGCTGCTGATCCGCGCCCGCAATCTACCGACTGCCGATGCTCCCCCGGCCATTCTGCACACCAGCAGTGCGAAGATAGAAGTTCCAGTAGCGTATGTGCGGGGCAACGAAGCGGTTTATGTGGTGGACCTGAATCAGTATCTGCCGGATTCGGTGCAAGTTGGAAAAGCCATTTTGCCGTTAAATTATAGAAAACGCATTCACCCCGGACGGGAGGAGACCTATAAGCAGGAAGATGTATCGATTGCCTTTGCGCCAAGTAGTTTGCTGGACACCTTGCACTTAACGGTCAAGCGTACGGGTAATATGATCGCGATAAATCAGCTTACGGTCCCTTTAAATGATAACATTGGTGTTAACTTTGCCCCTTCAGAACCGGTAGAAGATAAACAACGAACCCAAATTTATCAGGTCAGCGGTGGGCGTCGAAAATACATTGGTGGCTTCTGGAAAGATGATCGGTTTCATTTCCGGCCTCGTGAACTGGGCACGTTTAAGTTGTTAACCGATACAAACGCTCCGGTAGCAAAATGGATACGGAAGGATTCGGAGGGTTTAGTAGCAACCATCAAAGACGACTTATCGGGTCTTGAGAGCTTTCGGATGCTGGTCAATGGGGAATGGGTCTTGATGCAATATGACTACAAACGGGCCCTTATCTGGTCAGACCGCCTCGATCGTACCAAGCCATTCGAAGGAGAGGTAGTCCTGGAGGTCAAAGATCGTGCGGGCAATAAAACGTTATTGACCGCCAACCTGCCAATGGTTACCGCGCAGGCGGATTCTGTCTCTAACGTACCCCCTTCTACTGTAAAACAATAGTCCAGCTATGGCACTTAAAATTGGCGATCAAGCCCCTGATTTTGAATCAAAAGACCAGAATGGCCAACCCATTCGGCTCTCGGATTTCCGGGGGCGGAAGGTTGTTCTGTACTTTTATCCTAAAGACGATACCTCTGGTTGTACGGCCCAGGCCTGCGACCTCCGCGACAATTATGCCGACCTGCGCCAAGCGGGTTATGACGTGTTGGGCGTGAGTGTCGATGATGAAAAATCGCATCAGAAGTTCATCGGCAAATATGATTTACCATTCGGTCTGGTTTCCGATACGGATAAGCAGGTCGTTGAAGCGTATGATGTCTGGAAAGAAAAATCAATGTATGGCCGCAAATACATGGGCACCGTCCGGACGACGTTCGTTATTGATGAAAACGGAATTATTACCGACATCATCGAAAAAGTTGATACAAAAAAACACACGGAACAGATTTTAAAATAATGGAGATTCAAGAATTAGCACACATTGCTACGCAGGTCCGGCGCGACATCGTACGGATGGTTCACGCTGTCAATTCAGGCCACCCCGGCGGTTCACTCGGCTGTACCGATTTACTGGTTACGCTTTATTTTGACGTTATGAAGCTAAAGCGGGACGGAGAAGGCAAGGTCATTTTCGACATGGATGGTCGCGATGAAGACCTGTTTTTCCTTTCCAACGGGCATATCTCGCCGGTTTTTTATTCGGTGCTAGCGCGGGCGGGTTATTTTCCCATTTCCGAGCTGGCCACCTTCCGGAAGCTGGACAGTCGTTTGCAGGGCCACCCAACCACGGCAGAGCACCTGCCGGGCGTTCGGATTGCTTCCGGTTCATTGGGACAAGGTTTGTCGGTAGCTTGTGGCGCCGCTTTGGCTAAAAAATTGAACGGTGACGATAATCAGGTTTATGTCTTGATGGGCGATGGCGAACAACAGGAAGGCCAGGTCTGGGAAGCCGCTACCTTTGCACCGCACCACAAACTGGGTAATCTGACGGCCATCATCGACTTCAATGGCCAGCAAATTGACGGCCCGACTAAACTCGTGATGAACAACCGTGATCTGGGCGAAAAATACCGCGCATTTGGCTGGAACGTAGTCGAAACCAACGGCAATGATTTGGCCGATTTGAGCAAAGTGCTGCACGAATCCCAGTCTGACCCGGAAGTACCCACGCTGATTCTGATGAAGACCGAAATGGGCTTTGGCATCGACTACATGATGGGTAGCCACAAATGGCACGGCGTTGCTCCGAACGACGAGCAACTGGCCGTTGCGCTGAACCAATTGCCGCAAACGGTAGGAATCGAAGATTATTAATGCCTGAAATCTTCGCAATATTCGTCTCTTTCAATTTTTGACTCAATGAAAAAATACACATACACCGAGAAAAAAGACACTCGCTCTGGTTTTGGCGCGGGAATTTTAGAACTAGGACGTACCAACCCAAATGTCGTTGCTCTGACGGCTGACTTGGCCGGCTCCCTGAAGTTGGAAGGTTTTATTAAAGAATTTCCCGAGCGCTACATCCAGTGCGGGATTGCCGAAGCAAACATGATTGGCGTCTCGGCTGGTCTGACCATTGGCGGTAAAATTCCATTCGCCACGACTTTTGCCAACTTTGGATCGGGTCGGGTTTATGACCAGATTCGTCAATCGGTGGCCTATTCCAATAAAAACGTAAAAATCTGCGTATCCCACGCCGGCTTAACGTTGGGCGAAGACGGCGCTACGCACCAGATTCTGGAAGATCTTGGCATGATGAAAATGCTGCCTAACATGGTGGTTATCAATCCGTGTGATTTCAACCAGACGAAAGCGGCTACTATTGCCATTGCGGAGCATGAAGGGCCTGTTTACCTGCGTTTCGGTCGTCCGGTTATCCCTATTTTCACGCCTGCCGATCAGAAATTTGAAATTGGTAAGGCCATTAGTCTGAACGAAGGCGCCGATGTGTCGATTTTCGCGACAGGTCACCTGGTTTGGGAAGCCATCAAAGCTGGTGAAATCCTGGCCGAAGAAGGTATTGAAGTCGATCTGATTAACATTCATACCATCAAACCGCTGGATTCGGAAGCCATTCTGGCCTCGGTTAAGAAAACGGGTTGTGCCGTTTCTGCCGAAGAGCACCAGTTGAACGGTGGTCTTGGTGATAGCATCGCGCAGCTTCTGGCACGTAATAACCCCGCTCCGTTGGAAATGATCGGAGTAAACGACTCCTTTGGCGAAAGTGGTACGCC
Source organism: Tellurirhabdus bombi (assembly GCF_021484805.1). Classification (NCBI taxonomy): domain Bacteria; kingdom Pseudomonadati; phylum Bacteroidota; class Cytophagia; order Cytophagales; family Spirosomataceae; genus Larkinella; species Larkinella bombi. The sequence goes on from NZ_CP090557.1 coordinate 4,682,227, forward strand.
CGACCAGTTGATGCAGAAATACGGCCTGACTGCCGACAAAATCGTTGAAGCAGCTAAAAAGGCCATGAGCCGCCGTGCTTAACTGTCACTTTTTTAAACTAAGAAGGGCGGGAATCGAGGTGATTCCCGCCCTTCTTGTTGTAGGCCCTACCCTAGTGCTTCAACTGCGCCTTGGTTTTCAATTCGTCGGGACTGTCGTTCGAATAAGCCTTAAACGTATCCCGCGACGGCGTGGTAAAAAGAGCCTGAATGACGGATAGATTAACCGTTTCTTTCGGGTTAAACCGGTCCGATTGCATGTATTGCGTCAGGCTGTGCAGAAGTTGCTGCGCTACCGGACGGTTTTCGGCATCGCTCGTCAGATCCGCACTGCACAACATCAATTTCCCGTCCCCTACTTTCGTTTCCAGCAGAAGACCCAGCTTACGATTTAAAAACCACGTATCGATGGGCTGCACCAGTGGCCGGAAGCTAGCCGGAAAATCTTCCAGATTCATTACCTGCGCACGGTTTAAAATTTCCCACCACTGCAAATTGCTGTGATAATCGGTCGGAAAATCGGCGAAGGCGGGAGCTTTCGGATCTACCACAATGCCCAGCGTGTGGGGAGGCCGCATCTTGAACCAGGACGTATTCCAGAAAACCGGTGCGAAATGCTGTACCACTTCTTTGCCTTTTTCAATCTTGCCCGCCGCCTGCAAAAAGACACTGCCACCCGCTTTCAAAACCTCTTCGGCTTTAGCATCCAGCGCGGTCGTAAAATGGATGTCATTGGAACGTGTGTCGGGTAAATTGGCCGGATAAACCCAGATTTCCCAATCGTTGCCAAACAAGGTACCATCCAGCGAAACGGTTAATGTCAACTTACTCGCTTTCTGAATACTGGCCAATGCCGTATTAATCGAGCCAAGCGCGAAGTTGCTGCCAATGGGTACGTCTTTCGGCTCAAATGCGCCGCTAGCTATCTTTTTGCCCTTTTCATCGGTAAGCGTCCAGGAAGTCTTGGCCTTTGTTAATGGAGCTTTTCCAAAATGATACAGTTCGACTTCAGCCTGCAAGGTTTCGTTATTGCGGTAAACGAATTTGGGCAGCCGCGCCAACGGAACGGTCTGGTTACAGAAGCGCGTGAATTCCTGCTCATTCAGGTAACCTTTCTCCTCCCAAAACGCATCCAGCAAACCAACTAGCGCCGTGCCCTGCCCCGAGTAATCGTTCAGTGAGAGCAACTGAAAACCAGCCGCGCCGGGCGTACGTAGCGACATTTCCATTTCATTTTTGTAGCTCAGCACCTGCAATTTGCCCGAAGCCATCAGGAAACGTTCACCCAGATCGGCCATGCCCCGATCGGCCAGATCTTCCTGGAATAATTCAAAATTTTTGGCTTTATAAACCCCTGTATATTTTTTGATTTCCTTGAAATTCGGGAAAGCACACCACTGACCCATCTCATGCGCCAGATAAGGCACGTTGAAATCGGCGATTTTTGCGCGGTAGTTTTCTGTACTGGCTGGACGTTTGTCCCACGGCAGGTTCCGCGGCCCGGATTTCACCATAAACTCATTCTCCGGCACCAGCGGCCAACTCATACCAACCGAAGCGCCCGTGTATTTCCGGCGCGTGTCTTTTGCTTGCCAATACTTGATAAATTCCGCGAGGTATTTCGCCTGATTTCGGCCAGCAGGCTCGTTCCCGTAGGCCAACATGCAAAAGGAAGCGTAGTTGCCGTATACCTTCGCCATGCGGTCAGTTTCCTCATAAATGAACTGATCGACGGGCTTGCCATCGCCCAGTGATGTGCCGTGGTTGCACCAGCTTGGCCCTTCCGGTTGCAAGTAAAAGCCTACCAAATCCGCCGCCACAAACGCCGCTTCGGGCGGACAATACGAATGAAAACGCATGTGGTTCAGGCCGTATTTTTTGGCGATTTTAAACACGCGTTCCCAGCCGGCTACATCCATTGGCGCATAGCCCGTCAACGGAAACTGGCAATTTTCAACCGTTCCGCGCAAGTGGATGGGTCGCCCGTTGATGGAGAACCGGGTGCCATCAATCCCAAAATCGCGCATACCAAACTGCACGTTTTTTTCGCTCTGCAAGCCGGTACTAGTGCTTAGGTTAGCGGTAAGGCGGTACAAAGCCGGGTCGAATTCGTCCCAGGTTTGGATGTTATCGCCCATCGGATACTCCAGTTCCAGCGTTATTTTTGTGCCTTCCAGGGTAAACGGCGCGGTCAGTGGCTTTACTTGCTGTTTGACTGACGTGTTAAAACTGTTTGCATTTAAGGTAATATTTCCCGTCACTGGCTTTTCTAAAGAACTGTGTACGGTCATTTTCACCTTCGCCATCTTCCGCGCTATATCCGGGTAAACCTGCACATCGTCGAGCCAGATCGGCGCCGTAGCCTGTAATTCCAATTTACCAACCACGCCGTTCCAGTTACCCTGCGTATGATCAGTCAGGCTGTGGGAGTCTTTGCCTACGTTTATTTCCTTGATGCGGTTGTCGATGCGGAGCGTAATGACGTGCTTACCGGGAGAGAGTGCAGCACTTAGATCAAATTCGTGCGCCACGACCATGCTATTTTCCATACCAATCTCCTTGTCATCCACCCAAACGCGCGTTTCGGTATGAGGTCGTTCGAGGTAAAGACTGATACGCTGCCCTTTCCAACTTTTAGGAATATTGACCTCTTTCTGGTACCAGGCCGCACCAACGTAGTGCTTGTCGGGCGTTAACCAGAACGGAAATTTCAGGTTATCAGCCCGCCGGAATTTTTCCATTCTCGGGTTAAAATACCACGAACTGTCGTAGATACTGCCGGTCCATTTTGTTTGCAGCGTCACCGGATCGCCTTTGCCATTTTCGAGCATAGAACCCGGCAACTTGATAGTCTCTCGCAATTTGGCAGAAAACCAACGCTCCGAAATGCCTTTATCAGCCGGGTCGGCCTGAAATCGCCAAGTTCCTTTCAGATCAATGATGGGCTTGGCCGCTTGCGCTCCTGCGACCACCAGGAAGAGACTGAATACTAAAGCAAGCAAACGGGAGAGTGGTTGACACATGGCAAAAATGAATTGATTTTGGGCTACCTCCCTTTTTCGAATGTAGTCCCTAAGTAGAATCCTGTCAAATTTCCAATACCAATCCCCCCCAACTCTCCCGCACTCACCTGTCGCTTGGCGCGATCCGAGGGCTAATCTTCTACAACTTGTTTACTCACGGACCAGGGTAACACTCATTAAACCAATCACGACGTCATTAGCCAACGCTTTCAATGTCAGGGCTTTTAACGTTTTTGTCGGATTAAGGGGCAAATCCAGTACCGTGGCCGCCCCGCCTTCGATGGCTCGGGTCGAGAAGCCTTTGATGCTGGTATACTGATCAAACTGGCGCGTTATTAAACCCGTTTTCAAATGCACTCGATAAGGCACCGGTTTCTTCAACTGGAAGGCAAACCCATCCGTGTAATAATCCTGTTCGATGGGCCACCACGTTTCTGGATTCCGCAATGTCAGGACTTCTTCGGTTCCGTCGGTATATGCAACGAGCAACTCGCCATTCGTAAACTGGCTTTGCATGGTATTCGACGAACCCGCCATCAGGAAATACGCGTGCGAAGCCCGACCCGACAGCGGGATGGCTGCCTCCGCCGGATAGTTATCCCATTGTGAAACAAACAAAATATTTGACGACCCAGCAGCGTTCGGCGTTTGCAGCGGCACGCCTGAGGGAAGCTTGATTTCATTCTGCGTACCCGCCAGTCTCCGTAACCCCGAATCATCCAGCACAGCGTCGGTGAGCGGATAACACCAGTTGCCAATCCCCTGTTCCGGCAGTTGCAGCGTTGGCGAAGTCGGGCGCGGCGACACGTAATCGTTCTTAAATAAATTGGTTACGCGGTCGTTAAAGTAATTCGTTATCGCCAGCTTTTCCAGCTTACTGGCGGCTTTGCTGGTAACGTTCCAGTTGATCAGATCGTGCTGCGCCGTTTTACCCTTCGCCCACTCAACGACAACGCGGTTGCTACCGAAGCGAACCTGCTGGGCAGGCACCCGAATTTCCGAGGAGACACCCCGCGCCGGGATCGTCAACGATGTATTGAACGCGTTCTTACCCGTATTGACCGTAACGTGGCCCTGAATCGGTTCGTCGGTATGGTTTTGCACCCGAAATATTAGCTCATTGCCGCTTGGTTCTGTATCAGCCAGTACGGCCACGGCGTCGTCAACCTCAAAAGCCAGCGGTGCCCACCACGTGAAAGCGCCCTGGCGCAATTGCACAAAAGCCGTGCGGTTGCCCCGTTCGCCTGCGACCTGCGCCTGAAGGTTGTTCTTGCCTTTTTTGACGTTTTGGAGCGTTTCCTGCGGGTCAAAAACATCTTCAAGTGTCGCCTTCGGGAAGTTGGCGGTCAGGGATGCGCCTTGAGCGTAGCTATTTTTCAGCACAGGCGTTTGAAGAGCAGTTCCCTCCCACTCAATTTCAATCTCGTATTTTTCTGCCGAACCGGGTTTTATTTCCAAAATCGGCTTACCAATGGCCGAGGGGACGTTCTGCCAACTGACTTTTTCCCCATTAATTGTTACACTCTTCACGCCTTCCGCCTGCGCCTTCACCTGAAAAGTCAGTTGCAACGCCTTTCCGAAGCGGGGAATAATGGTGTAGCGATCCTTTTTTTGCTGTCGCTGGAAGTCAATAGCGACGTCCGTAATATGTAGGGAGGCTTCGTTCCAGGAATCCGGGAAACCCGGCTTAATGGTTAGTTTGCCCTCGGTGGCGTTCGGTATAATTCCGAAAAGTCCTTCCACAACGGTTCGGGAAGCCACGCCAATCGGATCGGCAAAGTCCCGGTACAACTCGCCCCGGTTCGCATCGTAAAACGATAATTGCTGAAAATTTCCGGGACTGCTGCCGACGTACATGCTTTCCACCAGCGCGCTTTTCCAAAGTTTATAAGCTTCCTCAGTCTGACCCGCCTGCCAGTAAGCCAGACTCGTGTGCAGCACCTCCGCCAGCGCGACGTTATTGAGCGACCAGTCGTACGGCATCCAGTTCGTGGTCGAAATGGTGTAATAGCCTTCATCGGCTAAGCCTTTCGCCTGAATGGGAATGCGGGGGATTTCGGTATCCACATACCGCAATGTCTGATAAGCCCGGAACGCATCGGGCACGTCGGAATCGATGGCGTGATAGACCGTCCAAAGCCCCGCCGAGGGATGCAACTGCTTCAAGCCCAGCAAATCCTTGAACTCAGCGTACCAGCCTTTCTTGGGCATCCAAAGCTGGTTATTCAGTGCTTGTAAAATCTTATCGGCTTCTTTTCGGTAGGGTTCGGGGTCTTCACCGATCATCGCTGCCAGCCGAGCCGCCATTTTATTCGCCCGGTAATTGTAAGCGGACGAGTGCGTTACGCCGCCACCACTGTACTGCAACGCGTCACTGGCCCAGATGCAGCAATACGCGTCGTACAACCCATCTCCATCGATGTCAAAATTGCGTTTTTCCCAGTCTAAATGTCGTTTCAGAACCGGCCACATTTCCCGGATAAATTCCACGTCGCCCGTCCAGTTGAAATGCCACAACAGTTCATCGATGTAAACGAGGTTCATGTCATAATGATGCGGACGAAAATCGCCGTTCGGGTTACGGCAGATATAACCGCTGCTAAACACCGCCGTCCCTAATTTTTCGAGATGCCGGGCCATATTCAGCGCCGTATCCGCCACGATTGGACCCACTTCTGGGCTGGTTAACTGCGACTTGGCGTAGGCCCGGAAGTGCGCCCGCGAACGGTCGTGCCAGCCCAGCGGATCTCCCGCGTAAGGTCCGCGCCAGCCGTTGAGCCGCATCCGCCACGCCACCGACCCATGCAGAAATGTAGGCGATTCCCAAATGGCATCGGCGGCAACGCTCAAGGCACCACCCAGCGTATTGATGTACGGGTCCGGCGTTTTCAGTTTCACCTGCCCGGCCAAGGTCTTGCGGGCTTGTTCTGCTTTCTGAAGTAAATCGGGCAAGGCTTCGTAGCTTAGAATCTGGCGCTCGCCGGGAACCTGAATCGCAAAATACAACGGCTCCTGGCTTCGAATCGAGAGACTTCCGGCCAAGGCGAGCGTTTTGGATGAATCTGACAAGGCAAAGGCTTGCGGTGTCTCCTGCCGGCTGGCATCAGCCACGTGCAATTGACTTGACGGAGGCATAACGCCAATCAGACTTTTGCGCTGCCCCGACGCGCTGGCCACCTGGTTGGTGGGTGCTGCGCCAAAGAAGACCCGAAACGAGTTTTTATTCAGTTCATAGTTATTCGTGACGCAATTTTCGGGTTTAAGGTAAAAGCTGGATTCTGGATCTGCCCCAATATCGCCGTCGCGGTTTAGTTTTTTACCCGTTATTCCACCAAAGCCCCAGACGAGTTTTACCGTCTCCGTCGGAACGCCTTCGAAAGCCGCTTTGACCAGCAAACCCTCGGCGTCGGCCATCGCCAGCACCGTCAGATGGAGCTTGCCTTTGCCCAGCATTGCATCCTCAATTTCGTAGAGCATGGAGCCGGGACGGTAGCGAGCCGTTATTTTTTCGGCATCCATCAGCCATTTGCTTCGCCCGCCGGCCGCCAGACCAAAACGAAGCGTACCGCCCACGCCCGGCAAATACAGCGCGAACTCCGGCAAATCACCCGCCTCGGCCCGAAATGCCGTATTGGTTCCGTATAGGGCGCGGTTGAAGCGACGTTTGCCGTTAATGGTAACAAAATCTTCGCCATCAGGGCGGTAATGCAACGTCCTCTCCTGATTGTGCCAGACAGGGCTTGGCTTGGTACTTTGGCTAAATGTTGTTAGGGTAGAAAGTAACAACAGGCTGATGATGGATGTCGTTTTACGCATAAAAAATAGCACCCCGACCCAAGGATCGGGGTGACGTTTATTCCTACAATTCACTAGAAGCAGCTAGCACTGTTAGTAGCCTGCATTCTGTGTATACAATCCAGGTTTTACGTCCAGTTCGGCCTGGGGAATTGGATAAATAATGTAATTTTTCTGGAATGGCTGCATTTTCTTCTGCACGTCCTCGGCGGCAACCCAGGCGTTAATGATGGTTTCAACCTGACCGCTCCGAACCAGATCGTGCCAGCGCAGGCCTTCGCCCGCAAACTCTTTCCGGCGCTCTTCCAGCAGTTGCGCAAACGTAACGTTAGTCAACGGCGTTAAACCAGCCCGAGTTCGCACCTGATTCACGATCGCATCCACTTCAGCCTGGGTTCCCCCCGTAGCGCCGCGCAAGATACACTCTGCTTTTAACATCAGAATATCCGTATAGCGGTATACAATAAAATTGATCGGCCAGTCAACGCGGTTGGGTGGAACTCTGGTTAGATCGACGTATTTTTTGAAAAAAGACTGCGTTTCAGCTACACCGTTGAACACGTAACCGCTCTGGATCGAGAATGCTTTCCGCGTATCGGTAGCGGCGTAAGACCTCAACAGATCGTTCGAAATAGGCCGAATCTGCAAGCCACCCTGAATGGCTTTTCCATTCGCCTGAAACCAGGTATCGGGAGCCAGTAACCACGCGAACGTTGACCCAACCACCGGATTTAAGCCAGTAGCGTACTGGATGTCGAAGACAACTTCAGCATTATTTTCATTGGTATACGAGAAAATATTCGCGTAGCTAGGCAAAAACGAATGACGACCGCTGGCAATGATTTCGTTCAGGAGCGTCAGCGCCTGCGACCATTCGCTCAGGCCAAGCCCTGGTCCTTCGATGTCGTAAGTCGGGCCGGAGCGGGTCATGTGCACGAGGGCCTGCGCCGCTTTGGCCGCCCATTTGGTCGGTCGTCCGCGATCAGCCGCCGCGTAAGTATCTGGCAGGTTAGCCGCTGCAAATTGCAGATCGCTTAAGATTAACGCATAAACGTCTGCTACCGGGCTCCGCGAAATGTTCTGGGCTTCGTTGGCCGTTACGGGTTTATCGATAAGAGGCACCTTCCCAAACCAGCGAACCAGATCAAAGTAGAAGAACGCCCGCAGAAACCGCGCTTCTCCCTGGAGCCGGTTGCGCAATACGGCATCGGTAACGATGGCCCCATTCGTCTGAAGTTGCTCCAGCAGAACGTTCGCCCGGTAAATGCCGTTGTAGTTCGCCGACCAGGCATCCGAAATGTAGGGGTTAGCCGAAATGGTTTTGTGGAAACTGTTGATGCCTTCCCAATCGCGTACGCCTCCCTCCGAAACGGCGTACAGGTTATCTGAACGTGTTTCCGATAAATTTAATTGCCGGTCCGGGTAACCCCGCAAATCGTTATAAATGGCATTCGCTCCCTGAATGAAATCATTCGTTTGCGTGTAAAAAGTCGCTGTTGTTGCCGACGATAACGGTATCTGGTTTAAGTCGTCAGTGCAGGATGCCAGTAAAAGCATCAGTGCGGGTATTAATAGCTTTTTATTTTTCATGGGTAAGGTCTGGTTAGAAGCTGAGATTTAAGCCAAAAATGAGTGACTTCGGCAAGGGCAATCCGCCGTAATCGCCCGGCTCAGGATAAGAAGAACTGCCGCTCAGGTCTGTGTTGGCTGCTTCCGGGTTGAATCCACCGGTGTACTTATCAAACCCGAAATAGTTTTCCGCCGTCACGTAAATTCGCGCTCCCTGAATACCCCGAACTTTGATCAAACTGCCTAAATCGTAGCCTACGGTTATGTTTCTAACGCGAACATAATCAGATGAATACAACCAGTCTGTGTTTTTAATCCGCCCAAACGTTGAATACGCTTTTCCTACGATGCCCTCGCCTGGATTTTCGGGTGACCGCCACCGATCCCGGTAGAAACCAAGTGCATTATCAATTACGCCCTGTCCCGTACGTCCCAACGCCCGACCCAGCAGCGAATAGATCGAACCGCCCGTCTGGCCTTGCACCAGCACATTTAAATCAAACCCTTTGTAACGAACTGAGTTTGTGATTCCCCAGATATAATTGGGGTTTGGATGACCAACAATAACGCGGTCGTTGGCATCAATCACACCGTCTCCATTGGCATCAAAATATTTTGGATCACCAACCGTCTGGGTGCCGTTCAACGCCGCTTTGCTGTCAATGTCCTGCTGGCTGAGGATACCAATCTGACGAACCACATAAATGCTGTTCAACGGATCACCAACGCGCAGGATCGAGTGCGAAATATCAAACGAAGAAGGAATCAGAATCTGCTCCTGACCACCGGCTAGCGCCACCACTTTGTTGGCGTTGTGGCTAAAATTAATCGACGTATTCCACTTCACGGCACCAACCGTGTTGCGGGTACTCAATTCAACTTCCCAACCTGTATTTCGTACGCTTCCGGCATTGCTCAGGTACGAACCAAAACCAGTTGCGCCCGGAATCGGCACGTTTAGCAATAAATCTGTATTAAGTTTATTGTAGTAATCAAACGAAGCACTGATGCGGTTGTTGAGAACCGTTGCGTCGAAACCAACGTCGAATGTCTCCGACTGTTCCCAGCCTAAATCCGGGTTTGTGATCCCATTGGGTGCCTGCCCAACTACCGAGACGCCATTGAAGGTATAATTGCTCGTTCCCAGCGTTGGGATGGTAGAATAGTTACCAATGTTGTAGTTCCCTGATCGCCCCCAGCTAGCCCGGACTTTCAGATCGTTTACAAATGTGACGCTTTTCAGGAATTCTTCTTCCGAAAGTCGCCAGCCCACGGACGCAGAAGGGAAAAGGCCCCATTTGGTATTGGCACCGAAGCGGGATGAACCGTCGCGGCGCAAGCTGGCCGAAAACAGGTATTTGTTATCAAAATTATATTGGACCCGTCCGAAGTAAGAAATTAATACGTTACGGCTCTCCTGCGTATTTCCCGTTAGGCCATTGGCGGCATTCAGCGTTGTAATGGCGTTGCTGCTGAAACCTCCGTTGGAATTCAGCGTGGCCGACTCCTGTTTGTCGCTGTTGTAGGATAACCCACCCAACAAAGACAGATCGTGCTTATCTGCAAAAACCTTTGAGTATGAGAGCGTATTCTCGTTGACGAAAGTGCGTTTGCGGTAGCTATTGAACGACCCCGATGTTAAAACAGTAAGTTGGGCTAAACGCGTTGGCAGGGAACTGGTTACCGAATACGGCGTATAGGATTTTGCCGAATTGTCGGTATTATCCAGGTTAATGGTTGTCTTGAAGAAAAGTCCTTTTGCCAGTTGGTATTCGGCAAACATCGATCCCAGCGTCCGGAAACGCTTGGTCTCGCCAATGACATTCTGCAACTTGCCGATGGGGCTGTTGGCCGACGTGCTCCAGCGATACTGACCATAAAGACCCGTGTTCGGGTAAAGGCCCATCGTATCCTCCTGCACCGGCGAATAGCTCACCATCTGGTGCAGAATATTGTCTTTTCCTTCAATACCGGGATCGTTGTTAATGGAATAGGTCGGTGCAATGTTTAAGCCTAATTTCAGGTTCTTGCTTGCCGATACTTCCACGTTTGCCCGCGCCGAATAGGCTGTATAGTCTGTGTTGATGACCATGCCCTCCTGGCGGACGTAGTTTCCCGATACGTAATACTTCACAAAATCATTGCCCCCGCTCGCCGAAATCTGGTGGTTTTGCACCAATCCTTTCCGAAACGCTTCGTCCTGCCAGTCGATAAACCGCAAGCCTGGATGACCCGGTTGCGTCCAGCGATCGTCGGTCATGTAGGTTGTATTGACCTGCCCCGCCGGTAAGCCTAAAATAGTGCGGCGTTGTTCGTTGGTTTGTACAGCTGTGCGCCCCGGTGCCGAAGCGACCCACTGGGCGTTGATCATTTCGGTAGCCCGGTCAATCCACTCTTCCGCGTTTAGCATGTCGAGTTTACGGGTACGCTCCATAAAACCGGCGTAGGTATTGAGCGTAATCTGGGCTTTCCCCGAACGTCCCCGCTTGGTTGTAATCAGCACCACCCCGTTAGAAGCCCGCGAACCATAAATAGCGGCGGCAGCGGCATCTTTCAGGACCTGTACCGACTCAATATCATTGGGGTTCATGTTGTCCAGCGGATTACCGGAACCAAAATTTCCGGACCCGTTCGGCGCTGCCGTGGCGAGCGGAAACCCGTCAATAACATACAAAGGTTCGTTTCCCGCCGTGATGGAACCCGAACCCCGCACCTGCACACTAAAGCCTTTTCCAAGCCCTCCGCTGGTTTGCTTTACCTGCACCCCGGCCAATTGGCCAACCAGCGCCTGGTCGACCCGAAGCAGCGGACGCTGGTCGATGTTTTTGGCGTCGAAGGAAGCAACAGCGCCGGTGATGTCTGCTTTTTTGGCGGTTCCGTAGCCGATCACGACTACTTCGTCCAACGACCGGTTATCCAAATCTAATTTGACCGATATAACCGATTGACCACCGATGGGTACTTCTTTGGACAGGTAGCCGATGAACGAGAAAACGAGCGTCCCGGTCTTGTCGGCTCCGTTCAGCGTGTATTCTCCATTGGCGTTGGTGACGGCCCCGTTGCTGGTTCCTTTCACAACGACATTGACGCCAGGAAGTCCTTCGTTATTCTCCGAGGCAGTCACCACACCGGATATCGTCTGCCCAAGTGCTCCCTGGACAAGCAAAAGCGCACTCAAAAAAAGTGCGGCTTTGACAGTTTGTATTAAGCTAGACATAAGGGAAATGTTAAGTGCAAATGGGTTATTGTTCAACTCCGACTATCGGAATAATCCAAAATCAACCCAAATTTGATCTAAAAAATCAACTTAACATTCCCGCACCGTCCTGCCATTACTATTTTTTTGAGTATTTTTTGTAATTTATAAATCAGGCTAACCGAAGCGCGGTTATTGCTCCTTATAATCCAGTACCATGCAATTTGTACAAGCCCAGGGGCCGGTTTCCCCGTAGAAATCCAGGGTTGCCGCACCATCACCGGTGTACGTTCCGTTGCGATTTCGCACTTTTACCTTTTGGCCAGTGGGCTTATGCACGGCTGTGATCTTATACCGTCCGATAGGCACATCCGGTATTGAGCCGTAATGCTCGGTATGCGGATCCCCCGTCCGAAGAGTGAGTATTTTTCCGGTAGAGCCGTCAATCAGCTCGCCAACAGGTGTAAACGTAAACTCAAGATTTTCTACGTCATAAAGCTGGCTTTCAATATCCTTATTCACGGAGACTGATCCCCCGTAAAAAAGACCCGGATTATCGGGTTGCTCGCCCGACAGGTTCCACTGAAAATTACGCACGGCCCCGTCGGCTCCGGCATACCCATCGATGTTGTCCGGCGTTAAGCTCAAGCGGTAACTTTTGCCATTATACGTACGGCGTATTTCCGCAAGGGCTTTCCACGTGCTGCCTGAGGTTTTAATTCGGTAAGTCCCGTTTTTATCAGTTGTTCCTACTAGATTCGAATTGTACAAAAGGGTATTATCCAGAATAATCGATACCCCTTCCAACGGATTTCCCCTGGCGTCAACCGCTTTTCCAACGGTATAGCCGGGGGTTAGTTTGCCACCATTAGCGTCATCGGGTTCCGGTCCGCCCCCATTTTTGGAACAGCCTCCACTCGCCAGCAGGCTGGCGAGTGAAATGCCAATCAAGACGTTGGTGGCTGCGATTCTTAACTCTCTGTTCAAGTTCATCGTATTTGTTGTTCAATTATTCATTTTTACTCGGCCTTCATGTTGCCCTGTGCATTCGCTTCGAACGAATTAGCCGTTGCGATGTCTTTGTTGACCTTTTCTTTCGCGTAGAAGTCCAGAAAAATTCCGTAGCCTCCGCTGCCGGTTATGGTGCAGTTTTTAATGGTGGCCACGGCGTTGGTTCCGTTCACACCCACATTGGCCTTCTGTCCCGAAACCATCGTTATACTTCCGCCATTGCTGATGGTAACGTGGTCGAGAACGTTTTGCGGACTGGGCGTAAAGCTAAAATTCAGGCCGCGCCAGAAACCAGCTTGGGCTTCAGCTCCGGTCAATGTAATCCGTTTGTCAGCGGTTCCAACGGCGTTCAGATAGCCTTTTCCTTCAATCCGAAATACAACGTCCCGCCCCATTTGCAGTGTCACGCCCGGACTCAGTTTGAGGCCCCGGTGTACAGACAAATCGCTGGTGATTCGGTAAGGCGTTTTGTCGGCAAAACCTGCCCAAACGTCTTCGGTAGCGCTTTCGCTCAGACTGGACTTGGTTATTTCGACCACATTGCGTCCGTTCTCGCTCGAAAAAACAGAGGCAGCATCCAGCTTTTTCACGTTCTCCGCCGATACGTAAACGCCCGCCTCGGTGTTTTTGCTGAATGTATTGGTGGCAAATGCATTTAATGAAGCGCCATCGAACACGTGCAGCCCGTAGCCATCGGAAAGGCTGATCAGGCTGTTTTTCAGCGAACTCTGGGCTTTGCCGAGCAAGGCTAATCCGGCTTTTACGGTACTGTAGGTAGCACGGCTTCCGGCGTTCAAAATTTCAACCTGGTCTAACTCGTTGGCGTTGCTTTCCGACGAAATAACAATCCCTTGCCAAAACCCTTTTGTCGGTTCCGCCCCCACGAAACGAATCTTTTTAGCGGCCTCTCCCCGGGCAATCAAAACCCCGCCGCCCGAACTCACATCAAAGCGGGTATCGCGGGCAAAAGCAATGGTTACTCCCGGCTTAATGGTCAGTTCTGACTTAACCAGCACACTCTTATCTACTATATAATCAGGCAGTGTAGGATTGGAAACCCGATCCTCCAGAATGGTTTTCGTTGTGATTTGCTCGCTCAAGGCAAGCGGCAGAATAGCCGGCTCATCGGGTGTGGGGTCATTCTCTTTTTTACAACTAGAAGCAAACAGGGTGGTGGCCGCGAAGATCAAGAGTAATTTGTTGTTATTCATACGATAGGATATAGTTACTTAATACAGCGAAACTATGCCTCCCACCTCGCTGAACGAAGCTTGTTTATGCGAACCGACAGGGCCATTATCTAAACGGCTTACCCTAATCTCTAAAAAATCGAACGGTGGATCCAGCTGACGCGGCTTTTGCTTCAGGAAATCATCAGTTAGGACACAAATAGATCGGTCCATCCAAGCAACGGTATTTGACGATTCAGTAGATTCGGTTTCAGGATCGCCTGCAAATGGAGCTTGATATTTCGCAAACGGCAGAAAATTGTCAGGTTCTGCGGTTAATTTTGTAACTGCTCGTTGAGAGCGCGATCACCCACGGTATTGTCAAACTGCCGAAAGGTGCTCTTATTCGCTTTGCCGCCCGGCAATGGCACCCCTGTTGCCTGAACTGCCCTGTAATTGCCACCTTACAACAACAAAATACGATGATGGTTTACCGTTCACTTATCATTGACGATGAAATTCTGGCCCGACAGGCCATCCGTACGCTTTTACAGCACGAATCGGCCATTCAGGTTGTTGACGAAGCAGCCAATGGGTCGGAGGCCGTGCTGAAGATTCTCCAGCACAAACCCGACCTGATTTTTCTAGACATTCAAATGCCTGAAATGGATGGTTTTGAGGTTATGAAGGAAATCTGGGCGTATCATCAGCCGATTGTGGTTTTTACCACCGCTTATGACCAGTATGCCCTCCGCGCTTTCGAAGTCAACGCCATTGATTACCTGCTAAAACCCTTCAACGAAGTGCGCTTTTTTCAGGCGCTTAACCGCGTTCAGGAACGGTTGAACCAGCAGCGGCCTCAACCGCACGTGGAAGCGCTGATGGGGCAGTTACTGCGCGCCGAAGTTTCCGTGCCGGGAGATGCTTACCTACGCCGCATTCTTGTTAAAGAGACCGGACGAATGTGCCTCGTTAATACCGAAGATATTCAATATCTCGATGCCGATGGCAATTACATAACGCTGCATACGGCTCATAAACAACACCTTATCTACGATAGCCTGACCAATCTGGAGGCCAAGCTAAATCCAACGGATTTTGTCCGCATTCACCGCTCGCACATCATTAATCTGAATTACATCTCCGAAATTGAAACGCACTTTAACGGAGAGTACATCGTCCGGATGACTTCTGGCCAGCAACTGAAATGGACCCGCAACTACCGGGATAACATCAAAGCCTTTTACGCCCGGACAACCTAGCGCTTACTCCATGTGAAAGACTCGTTCCAGCGAACTGCTTACCGGCGAGTTATCTGGATTTGTTTCCATCAAGTCAGCCATGTAGGCCCACCATTTTTTCATGATGGGTAAGTTGGGGAGCCCATCCGCCGTGTGATCGTCCAGCCGCTTTTGAATGCCAAAAAGGGTACCGCTGGCTCGGTCCAGAAAAATAGAATAATCGCGTATACCGGCCTGCGTCAGCGCCTGGGACAATTCCGGCCAGATTTCGTCGTGCCGCCGCTGGTATTCCGCTTCGACACCCGGTTTCAGTTTCATCGTAAAAGCAATTTCCTGCATCATTATTAGGGGTTTGATTTAATGAGTAAAAGAGGCAATGAGCGAATGAGCGAGTATCTAACCGATTTTCAGCCCATTAATTTAGACGATCTGTAAGCTCAATTCGTCGAAGGTCAGCTAGTTATTCACTCATTCGCTCAATCATTCATTCGCTCATTCAAAAACGCACAGGGACGAAATATGGTCTTTGCTCCCGTCGGTCACCCAGGCGTCCAGTTGGGCCGGATCTTTCATTTGCTGACCCCGCACGCGTGGAACCACAATGTAACCCGTTTTAACGTCGGTTAGCGCCGACATATCGCTCCATAATTTTTCAATCTGGGCAACCGGATAAATGTCTTCCTGCCCGTGTCCCCAGCGGTATTTTACATCCTTGATGGTCACGTAGGTCGGAATCCGGTGGGCCACGCTCCGCACCGCTTTCGCCAGTTGTGCCTCATCACCCGCTTGCAGGTCCTGCCGGGTTAGCCCGAACAGATTCAGTAGCGGATCGATCTGTATCCAGGTGGTCATGGTGTTGTAATAGCTCAGCGCCAGCTCATCTTCTTCACGCGGTTGGGCCAGCCCTTCCAGTAAGCGCAGATGCCCATTCACGCGGGCCAATCCTCCCCCACGATCTTCGATGCGGCGGGGCACGACTTCAAACGTCAGCACGTTGCCCGATGCGAGGTGATGCCCCAGCGCAGCCGGATCTATGTCGGCCCCCAACGTATCAATGTTGTGGAGCATGATCGTTTCCAGTTGTGGCTGTTCGGCCAGCATGGTCGCCAGCGTTCCGTTGCGCAACAGGTTCGATACTTCGTACCAGTGACCCAGCGGCGAGAAGCGCTGAGCGGCAATATTGTCCACATAATCAGAACCTTCGCCCTTGCCTTTTGCCCAGCCAATCATCGTCTGGCGGACGGCATCGCGCACTTTCTGCTTGTTTTCGTCGAGGGTTTCCTGCGGCATTTCCTCCCACATGAAGCGTAAATCGCGTTCCATCGGTACGAAACGTTGACCAATTGAGCGGCCCGGCGACAGATACGTAGCGCCCGAATACCCGAAGTTGCCGGTTTTTTCCAGCGTTTGCCGAATAGGTTCGTGCGTCAGATAGCTGGTTGCAATCAGGTGCGGAAGCATCGTGTTATACTGCTCAGCTACCTTGCGCGTTTTGGCTAAGTGGATTTCCAGGAAACTCCGGTGAACGCCGTTAATCTCAACAAATGGATTGAGCGCCTTGATGACCCCCGCTCCTTTGGTCCAGCGACTTCCGACACCCGCCGCCAGACTCATCACAGCCACTTTTCCGCCCCGAATGGCTGCCTCGCCGGTTTGAACCGAAGCCGTTAGTTCTTCAAGTTGGACCGTATCGCCGGGGCGCACATCATCGATGGCCGTTTCGGCAGACAGGCGGTTCCGCGAAAGCCCAATCCGCCCTTTCTGCAAATCTTCCCGAATTTCTTCGTGCTGAATAAAGTCGAAACCATTTTCTTTTTTGATCCGGTACGCCTTTTCGTCTTCCGCGCTCCGGTTGCCCTGCGAGCTTGGATCCGACACGTTGAAGAGGTTGCTGACGATGGTTCGGAGCAAGGGATAAGCCTGGTTGTTCCGTTCGCAGTAGGTCGTAAAAAAGTCGATTTCGGCCCGCCGGATATACGAGATCGTGGTTGGATCTTTGCGCACCAGTTCCGACACGTGAATGCCGTAATACGACTCCGGCATCAGGGCGTCGTTGCCCTGGTGCAGCGTTGCCCAGGTTCCCCGCTGGTTGATGCTCCAATTGTAAACCACCGGCTCCATCGCAAACGGCAGCGAAGCCGATAACTCTTGCTTGGTTTCCCGCAGAATATCCAGTACCGCTTCCTTATGCGCTTCGTAGCGTTCCGGGTTCACGAACATGCCCATCCCGCCGCCGGACATGCCGCCCAGCATCAGGAAGCCGTAATAGTCGTCACCGAAGCGCTTTTTAGCTTTGGCGATAATCTGCTCCGTAAAATAAGTCGACGCCCAGGGAATGATCGTTTTGATGGGTCCGCCCCAGTTGTTGGCCGTGTTGGTTCCCAGCTTTTGAATATCGCCTTCCTTGATGGCCGCCAGAATGTTGTCGAAAATCTGGTTGGTTTGCTGCCGTGCAGCCCACTCTTTCCCGCCCCGGAGCAGGTATTTTTCCGTCACCATTTCCAGAATCGGCCCGACGTTCGATGCCATCCCGCCGTGCATCAGCACCAGCGAGTTCATGATTTTTTCGCCCATTTGCGGGTCGATAGCCTCGCCCTGCAAAACGCGGTGACGCGGCAACAGCGTTCCCCGGCTAATGCCCCATTCGGGATCGCCTTCCTGGGCAAACGTGCCCTGAATGGCTTTGATGCTTGGCCAGACCCCGCCCGAATCCTGCCAGCCACCGCCGGAGCCGCCAATCCATTCGCCCAGAATCGCCCGTGATGCAACCAGACGCCGCTCGGTTTCATCCAGACCGCCTTCCAGATTTTTGGTTTGTCCGGTTGCCCGCATGAGCAAACTGATGATTGAGCCCAGCAAATTCGTCGATACGGCAAATCGGGAGCCTTTGGGAATATCGTTTACGCGCGTTACCAGCTCGATCCCCATGCCCGGCGCCACAATCCGCGACAGAATATCGGTCAGGGGCTGATTTGTTCCTTCGAATGAAGGCGGAATGAGGCCCGAAGCGATGATACCAGCCTTAACCAGACTGAGATAATCGTTCCCGAAATTGAACAGATCCGCCAGATCGTGAATGTCTTTCGTAGTGTTCAGGTCGATGCTGGTGATGCGCAAAACTGGATCGGGAATGACCCGCACGTAGCTATGCAACGGGGGCCGAATGTCTTTATCCCGACCAAAAACGCCCAGATCAATCGATAAGTTGATGACCCGCGCCCCTTCCGGATAATCCATTCCCAAGAAGAAAATATCCGACCAGCCGCTGTGCGTGAGGTCCATCCGAACGGACGTATTTTCGTGCAGAATCGGGTAAAAAAGCGAATTAGAAGGCCGTTCCAGCAGCTTCGGATGGATGCGAATCGGGTGCTCCTCGCGGTGCCCAACCCGAAACATCCACTGATTTCCCTTGCTCGACCGCACGCTTTTGCGCACCTGATCGGCCAGAATCTGGAAAGACAGGTGATGATAACTCTCGGCCAGGGCGCTGTACAAGGAAGCATTAGGCCCGTTTTTATCCAATTCCTGCAAGAACGTGCTGATGGCCTGTTCAAAGCGACGCGCCAGCAAATCTTCGAAACCCGCATACGGTACTTTTCCCGTCGATGGTGTATCCTTCGCCTCCATCAGGAAAAAGCGAAAGCCCGCATACAGGAACAGAATAGCCCGTACTTTGTCGTATAAATTAGGGGTCGATTTCCGAAAGCCGTCCAGTTCGCGCAGGCCCGTCAGCAGTTCTCGCGACGACAGGCGCTGGCTGAGGTCAAAAAAAGATCGGTTGCGTTTTTCCGGGTCTGTTGAGGTAATTGTCTCTATAAAAATGTTCATCGGCTACGAATTTCGGCTATTGGCTTCTGCTAATAATTCAACCAGGGTAGACAGGGTCTCACCGTGGGCATCACCCGCCAGCCCCAGCGCAATCTGGGCACGCAGCAAGCCGTGTTTCCGGCTTAGGTCGTAGCGGCGGCCTTTCACTTCCAGCGCCAGGTATTTTTCCGTATCGGCCAATTCCTGCAAGGCAGGGGTCAGCAGCGTCGGTGCCCCTTTTTCGGCGATGTGCTTTTCCAGAATAGCGAAAACCGAAGGCGTAAAAACGTGCATTCCGAAGAAACAGAGGTAATAACCAATCCGCAGACCCGGCGTTTGCAGTTCCAGTTCGGCCACACTCAGAGACGGTTTTTCAATCAATTTTTCGATCTGGTAGACACCCGACCGACTCGGCAACTGCTTGCCCGTCAGCGTCCCGTATCGACCAATCTGATGCTCAATGGTCGGATTAACCGCCGACACCGAACATTCTTCCTGCGAAGCCAGCTCAATGAGTTGGGCAGCACAACGCTTCTGGCTCAATTCCGAGATGTAGAGGTAATCACCCAGCAGCAGCAGAAACGGCTCATCATTAACAAACTCCTTGGCGCAGTAAACCGCGTGCCCGTAGCCCAGCGGTTCTTTTTGTTCTACAAACTGAGTCCGGCTTAGAAACTGATCAATTTTCTCCGCTTCGTTTTTGGCCCATTCGACGCCTTTAAACGAGTTGACCAGATTATCCCGCAGCGAGGCAAAGGCTTTGCTATACCGCTCTTCGTCACCGGGGGCGCAAACCACGCAGATTTCTTCAATGCCGCTGGAAAAAGCTTCTTCAACAATAATCTGGAGTACTGGCTTATATAATCCATCAACATCGATGGCCGGCAACATGGCTTTTTGAATCGTATCGGCAACTGGATACAACCGCTCTCCCCGGGCGGCAGCGGTAATGACAGCTTTCTTGATTTTCATTCGTTAGGTTGGCTATGCGGGAAATTAATCATTGGACAAAACAAGTCCTAAATCGGATTGATAATGCGCTGTATTTTCTTGGAATCTTAATTTTTACCCTCAGTAATCAGCCGCCATTGATCGGTACGGAAAGGACTTGCGGGCAAACCGGCCCCATTAAACAAGTTCGGATCAGGCACATACCGCCAGGCAAAGCGAACGGCAACGGGCTTGGCTACCTGATTGCTCCAAACAACAATCTGCTTTCCATCAATGGTCGCCTGGGCAGGCACAAACACGCTGTCAGCTCCGGCAATGGTAAACTCGCGCAACGTGCCGTCTTTAGCGACCAGCCCTTTATCGACATGGTCAAATTGCAGACGGATTTTGTTGCCCTCCGTTTTCATGGAGCGGTAAATTGGTCCCGAATAAGGCAGCTTTTTCTGGCCGTACTGCTTTGCCAGTGCCCAACGGGCTAGCCGCTCACCCACGACCTCTTTGTTGCGCGGGTGAATGTCCAGCGAATCGCCCCAATCGGTCGTTACGGCCATGCCGGTGTTGGATACCGTTTGCATCGTCACCAACTGCGACTCCCGAATTTCGGGATTTTGAGAACGGTGAGGGGCAATCTGCACGAAATAAAACGGCAATAACGGCTGGTTCCAGACTGTCCGCCAGTTATCAATCATCATTGGGAATAATCTTCGGTATTGGTAGGCCCGGTCGGCGTTGGACTCCCCCTGGTACCAGATGACGCCTTTCAGCGTATAAGGCGCCAGCGGGTGAATCATGGCATTGTAGAGTTTATAGGGCGATTTATTGCTGTTGACACCGATGGGTTCGCGCGGGGCCGAGCGGGTTAGTTTTGGATTTTCGGCGCGTTCTTTCTGGTAAATGGCTACTTGCTCTTTGTAAGCTGCGTAGTCCTTTTCGTAGGTGGTCAGGCCCTGTTCATAACGTCTCAGGATCGGCAGAAAGCTGGAATAGGACTCCAACACCTCCCGTTGCGTCCAGGATTCGGCGGGCGTTCCACCCCAGGACGAATTGATCAGCCCGATGGGGAAACCCGTTTTTTCGTACACATCCCGCGCAAAAAAATAAGCCACCGCCGAGAAGTCGCCGACCGTCTGCGGACTGCACTCGATCCAGGCTCCTTTGACGTTTTTTTGAGGTGTTTCGGCCACTTTACGCTCCACCGTGAACATCCGAATACCGGGATAATTCGCTTTCGGAATCGCTTCATCCGCGTTGGTCACTCCCGTTTCCCAGCTTGATTTCCCTTTGGCTACGGGGAAATGCATGTTCGACTGGCCCGAACAGAGCCAGACTTCGCCCAAAAGCACGTTGTTTACCTCAATCGAATTGTCACCCGAGAAAGTTAATTTGTAGGGGCCGCCCGCCTTGCCAGTTGGAATGCGAACCAGCCAGTTCCCCTGCTGATCCGCCTCAGTTTTGACCGACGAGCGCAGCCAGCTAGCTTTCACCTTGACGGTTTCGCCGGGTCGGGCCCAGCCCCATAATGCCACATCGGTTTTCTGTTGCAGCACCATGTTATCGGTAATCAGAGTGGGTAAGGAAATGTCGGCTTTGGCGGCAGCAACGACCAGCCAGAGGCAAAGAATTTTAGAGAAACGGTTTAGGATGGTCATAACGAGAATAGCTTTTAACAGACACAAAGGTCGCTGGATTTACGAATTAGAAAACATTTTGTCTTCTTTCCATAAATCCAGCGACCTTTTTTAATGAGCTAGAGAGTGAATGAGTGTATAAAACGACGATCGGCTAATTATTCGCTCATTCACTCAATCATTCATTCGCTCATTGATCTATTGTGCCTTTGCGGAGGTTGTTGCGGGCGTTAATGTTACTGGCCCTAGCAAGCCAGAGTCTTTAGTGTCCCATTTTTCCGCCGTGAAGTTTCCATCATCCCCCCGGTTTTCTTTCAGCCGTGGCGACATATTGATGTTGTAAAACTTCTTCCAGATTTCCTTATTCCGATCCATGTCCGAAATGCGGTTGGCCATCGAATTGGAAACTTTAACCGACAAGGTATTGGTGCCTTTAAACTGGCTTTTCGGAATAAAAATCTGATACGTTGGTCCCAGCAATGTGCCTACCTCCTTGCCATTCAGCATTATTTTGGCGCTTTCGGCGACTTTGCCTAAATCCAGCAGCCAGCCTTCGGCGTTGCCATCCGGCATAGGAAAGGAAATGGTATAGTCAGCCGTACCGGAGAATTTCTTCACGTCATCGCCGCCTAAATCCGTCCAGGAGCCTAGCTTTTCGGTCTGTTTTTTAGCGGGTAAAGTAGGTCCACCGGAGATAAAACTCACGTCCCAGGTGCCTTTGATATCCTGCTTGGAGCCAACAGGCTTGGCATAGGTATACGCCGGACCATTGACCAGATTCGTAAACGTTTCCAGAACGCAGGATTCACCCGGCGCTAGTTGCAGGTACACTTCGTTCACGCCATTGTTGGTACGCACCGAAGCCATGCCCAGCTTCTCCGTCATCGGATCGTAAAGCGCCACCGATTGAGCAGCGGTCTGGATGGGCACCCAGCCATCTACGGCTTTATCGCCCCAGTTGGCCATAAAATAATAGTGCCCTTTGGCGTGGCTCCGACGCACAAACTGAAGGCCGTTGTCCACCAGCGATTCCCGCTTGATTCCCGCCGATGCCAGCACCTCGTCGGCGTCCTTACCAACCCAGAACGCGCCTTTACCGACTGTCGCCTTTTGTACACCTTTCCCGGCATCCGTAAATTTCAGACCGGAAACTGCCTGTTTAAACGTGGCGCGACGGCTATCCAGACTGCTCAGGCCCGGCACATCTTCCGGTAGACTACCGGCAAAAACCACGTTAGCCCCCGCCTCGGCCAGCTTCACCAACTGCTGGAAGGTAGCCAGCGGCATGTACTGCGCTTCCGGAACAAAAACGGTTTGGTAGGTATTGCCGCCGGTCTGCAACGCCTTGTTCGCCGCCGTTACGCCCAGCAATTGTTTGTCCGAAATAAAATCAAATCCGTAGCCTTTCTCCCACAATTTTTCGGCGTGTTTCTCAACTGGTAAGCCTTTGAAGCCGTGGTCGATACCGTCAAAATGTTGGAGCAGCACTTTCCCCTTCCGGGTAAATGAGTCGTAAATTGGCAGATAAACCAGCACGTCGTTGTTCGGTTTTCCCGCTTGCAGGAACGACTGGCTACGCGCCACGTACTGGTTCAACTTGCTGAAATCGGTCCAGAACGAGTTGTTGGGGTTAAAATGAACCGCCGCGTAGAACAACCAACCCGGCCATTTTGCACTCTGGGGCGAATAGTTGGTGCCGTGGTAAAACGTGTGGTTAACGCCTCCCAGCATGAACAGGTCCATGTCTTTCTTAATGTCGCTCAGCTTTGACAGGAAGTGCTCATTGTCCCAGGTAGCCGACTCCGAAGAAGTTAGTTTTTTGCCCGTTACGTTGGCCGCCGACGAAGCAAATTTGATGCGCAGAATGTCGGTTCCTTCAATTTCGGGGATGTCGGTAATGGCATACAAATCCAGGATGTTAGCCGGTGATCCATGCGCCTGATTTCGAATAATTTTCCCTTTTCCTTTCGCCCATTCGCTCCAGGTTTTGGTGTAATTTTCCAGTAACAACTCCGAAATTGTCTCGCGGTAATCGCTCAGCACCCGCTTGTTTTTATCTTCCGAATCTTTGCCGAAAAGCGCCGGCAAATTGGCTTCTAAGTCGTAGCCGCGCCGTTTTTTAAACTCTTCGAACATGGCGGGCGTCCAGTTGCTTTCGCCGTTCGCATCATCTACTTCATAGGAATCATTGAAAAACGCCCGCAGCGATTTCAGGTTGTAGCCTTTAAACGCCTGATCAAAACGCGCCAGGTAATTCTGGGTAGCCTTCTTCGAAAAGTGGTCGATTACATCGCCTTCGCCACCCGGACCGGCCCGTTCTACCATCTTGCCGTGCCAGCCTTCAAACACTGCATACAGCGTCCAGGAGCCTGCCGGAGCGGTCCAGTTCAGGTTACCTTTGGCGTCCACTTTGGTAGTTAAGTCAAGGCTTTGGCCTTTGTCCGAATAAGCCATCAACGCCTGTAGGGGCAACGGCTTTTCAAAACGCACCTGATCGAACGCGTGGAGTTGCAGATTCGGGTTTTTCGTAATTGGCTCGACTAGTTTTTTGATGTCAATTTTCTCCCCAATAATCCGCATCAACGGCTCCTGCGTGTACGTAACCGCTTCTTTCAGCTTGTCGCCTTCTTTCAGGTTATAGGTTTTGTAGGCCACGTACTTACAGGCATCCGCCGACGTAACCCACGGGCCGCCAAAGGGCCATCCCGAAGCCTGCGCCATGTCAACGCCCATGCCCAAACGATCAGCTTCCTTCAGCGTGTGCGTCAGGGCGTCCATCCACTTGGGCGACAGGAAATTAATAAACTGCTTTTCCTCACCTTTCACGCCATAGATGGGCGTAATTTCGACGCCGCCCAGACCGGCTTTCTGGTATTGCTCCATCAGCCGGGTCAGGTCTTTGTCGTTGACGGCGCTACCCATCCACCACCAGCGCGTCCAGGGTTTGGTTTGCTGCGTAATGGCCGGCCATTTTGCCTGTGCAAACGAAAGCGTCGAGCCGCTCATCAAAGCTGCGATAAGCAAGGCCGATAGCGTATGTTTCTTCATTCTGATCTATGCATGATGCCCCCACTACAGGTAGCGGGGGCACGGGTTCGATTTATTTCATTTTGTATAATTCCGTTCCTGCCAGCAGGAAGCAGCCCAGGCCGTAATCTTCAAAATCCGGTTTGCTGGTAAATGTCACCGGCTGACCATCTTTAGGTTCTTTGCCAGTGCCTTGCACAAAACCCAGGAATCCGTTGGGATGCACGGCTTCTTTGCTCATGGCATTCCAGGCTTTCGTGATAACGGGCTTGTACACTTTTGCCTCCAGAAGACCATTGTTAATTCCCCAGGCCATACCATAGACAAACAAAGCCGTTCCGCTCGTTTCTTTACCCCCGAAGTTCGTCGGATCGTGCAAACTCACGTTCCAGAAGCCGTCTTCCCGTTGCAGTGGCGGCAGTGCTTTGATCATTTCCAGATAGGTTTTCTGGTATTCGTCCCGGTGAGGCGCATTTTTCGGCATGATTTCCAGTACCCGAACCAGCGCTGCTACGACCCAGCCATTTCCCCGCGACCAATAGCAATCTTCGCCATTCGGTTCTTTATACGGTGGAACGAAGTCCTTGTCCCGCCACCACAAAGCGTCTTGCGGGTTGTAAAGTCCTTTTCCGCCGTGCGTTAGTTTCGAGTAATTGTAAATCTGATACATCTTCTCGAAATACTTGTCGTCTTTGTATATCACACCCAATTTTGCAAAAACGGGCATGGCCATTTGCAGGGCGTCAATCCAGTTCCAATCGTCAATTTTGTCGCTTTGCACCATCAGGTCAATGGACTCTTTGATGTCGCGGATGCGCTCGGGCTTCGGGTCAATCTCGTAAAGATCCAGGTATGTTTGGCCGCAGCACTGGTTATCGGCATTCCGGGTTTTGACGCCCCCGCGCAGGCCCCACTTGTGTTTGTCGCCCCACTCAACGGCATAATCGTAGTAGCGTTTCTGCTTGTCGATGCCATGGAGCGCCATCAATCCTTCGTAATAGACGGCCCGGGTCCAGATGTTGCTTGGCCGGGTAATGTTGGTTGTAATTTCCTTACCGGGATCTGGCCACGTCTTCATGAAATAATCATTTGTGACGGTCATTTTTGCCAGAATATCTTTCTTTTTGGGGAGTTTCTGCGCCTGAGCCATTGTCGCTGAAATCGCCAGCAGCAGGCTAATCCAACGTAAATTCGATTTGAAAACCCGATTAAGTCTGTGAGTCATGGATAAAATGAGATAGTAAATGCAACTTTTCAATCAAAACTATTGCCCTAAATTTACTTTGAGCCAATGAAGCCTGTATAATCGCCTTTAAAAAGCGGACCGCTCTACAATCAAAAACCACTACCTTACCGGGATGAGCGTCCGCACAAGTTGTGCTTCGGCTACCGTCAAGATAGTGGTTATCTGTATAAACTGATTAAAAACTGGCGCTTCCATAAGACCATTACAGTACAGGTTTGGGAATTAGTGGCAATAAATAAAGATTATCCCCCCTAACTTTCCTGTACTCTACGGTCTATTTTGTCTATTTCGGAAAATAGTTACTAAAGCGTCACTTTTTCTTTGGGCGGCATTGATACATCTACCACTTCCATGCGTGGCGCAAAAAGGTGCATCATTCCCCAGCCTAAAAGGTAAGCGCAACCGCAGATGACAAACAAGACATTGTATCCACCGGTGATGTTACCAGCCGCTTTGTAGGTATCCAGCAGCCAGCCCACCAGAATCGGGAACAGCAGCCCACCGATCGAGCCAGCCATACCGCCAATACCAACGACTGAACTAACCGCCCGTTTGGGGAACATATCCGAAGCCGTGGTGAAGATGTTAGCACTCCAGGCCTGGTGCGCTGCCGCCGCCAGACTGATTAGTGCTACTGCCTCCCAGATGTTCGTGGCGAACTGAGCCGCCATAATGGGCATTACGGCCAGGGCAAAGATAAACATGGCTGTTTTCCGGGCTCTGAATACCGGCCATCCCAGCTTGATAAAATAGCCTGACAGATAACCTCCACCAATACTTCCGATTGTGGTTGCGGTATACACAACGACCAACGGCAGACTTGGCTTTTTCAGGTCAAGATTAAAGGTTGTCGAGAAGTAAGAAGGCAACCAGAAAAGGAAAAACCACCAGATCGGGTCCGTCAGGAATTTACCCATGATAAACGCCCAGGTCTGCCGAATACCAAACAAGCGGCCCCAGCTGATCGGGGGTTCGCCTGCGGCGGCCTCCGGTTCGTTATCGCTGTGGATGTAGGCAAATTCTTCTTTAGTGACGCGTGGTTGCCGGGCAGGAACCTCGTAGAAAATCCACCAGAAAATCAGCCAGATAAAACCGATAGCGCCCGTAATAATAAACGCTTCTTCCCATCCGTAAGCCCCTAAAATCCAGGGGACCATGACAGGTGCAACGACGGCGCCAATGTTCGCACCAGAGTTGAAAATCCCGGTAGCCAGGGCACGTTCTTTCTTGGGAAACCATTCCGCCACGGACTTGATGGCTGCCGGAAAGTTCCCGGCCTCTCCTAAACCCAACAAGGCTCTGACAACGCCAAACCCAAATGTGCTGTTGACGGCGGCGTGTAAGATCGCGGCAATACTCCAAACAATAATTGAGATGATATAGCCCATCTTGGTCCCGATGCGGTCAATGACGCGCCCGAACAAGAGCAAACCAATGGCATAGGACGCCGAGAAGGCCATAACAATTCGGCTATAATCCGTCTCGGTCCAATCGAATTCTACCTCTAGCGCTGGTTTTAACAGACCTATTACCTGCCGATCCAGGTAGTTGATGGTGGTAGCGAAAAACAAGAGGGCTACAATGGTCCAGCGGTAGTTACCGTTTGGCTTGTTCATACAGGTTCAGAAATGTAAGGTGTAACGACTTCGAGGAGGTGTGCGACCTGTTGCCGCAGTGTTTCGGGTGTTAGATTAGGCCCGGCAAACAGTTGGGAGCCGATGCCTACGCAGGTGACGCCCGCCCGGAACCAAGAATTAAGACTATCAGCCGTGGGTTCTACGCCCCCCGTTACCATCAGTTGCAACTGCGGCATGGGTCCTTTTATCGCCCGGATGAAGCCTGGACCAACTACATTTCCTGGAAATACCTTAACCAGCTTAGCCCCCAGCAATGTCGCCTGGTAAATCTCATTTAAGGTTGAACCGGCGGGCATCCAGGGAATACCGTGTTTGTGACACACTTCACCTACGGCAATGGTCGTCACTGGCTGCACCACGAAATCAGCGCCTGCTTCGATGAAAAGCTCGGCATCTTCGGGGGTCAGGATTGTGCCAATTCCCAGGGCCAAATCAGGGCAGGATTCTTTGGCGAACGCAACCAGTTCTTTGAAAACCGACAGCGCCGCTTCGCCCCGGTTTGTAAATTCAAATACGCGCAAACCGCCTTCGTAGCAAGCGCCGACCAGCGTCTTGGCGTGTGCCGCATCAGCATGGTAGAATACCGGGACGATGGGCGACCGACGGCATTTGGTTACTATTTCTTCAGATGAAAATCGTGACATAGTAGAATAGAGTGGGTCATTTAGTACCAGTCAAACTTATTTTTACTAAGAAGTAGTTTATAGAACTACTTTACTCTTCTGCCGGCAGAATGACAAAAAACGACTGTGTCAAAACTAGGCTTGGCTTACCGCAGTAATCGTCCTGACGTGTTTCCACGCATCACTTCTTCGACTTCGGCTACAGTTGCCAGGTTCACATCGCCGGGAATGGTGTGCTTCAATACGGAAGCGGCTACCCCACAGCTTAACGCTTCGTCGGCTTTTGTGTAATTCAGTGAACCATAGATAAATCCGGCCATGAAAGCATCCCCACCGCCAATTCGGTCGATGATTGGGTTCATGTCGTAGGTCGGCGTCTCGATGCGGGATTGTCCGTTATACAGCACGCCGGTCAGCCGGTTATGCGAGGCACTGATCGTCTCTCGCCGGGTTGTGATGACCTGCCGGATGTTCGGAAAGCGCTGCATCAACTGGTTGCTCATCGACGTAAAGCTATCTTCGGCTCCTTGTTCGGGCACAATCGAAAACAGGTCTTCGGCGTCATTTTCGGCGCACACCACCACATCGCAACCGGCTACCAGATCGGGCATTACTTCCTGCGCTTTTTTTCCGTATTGCCAGAGATTGCGCCGATAATTCACGTCAGCGCTGACCGTTACGCCCATGCGCCGAGCCGTGGTAATGGCCTGTTGGCACGCTTCTGCCGCCTCCGCCGAAATAGCGGGCGTAATGCCAGTCCAGTGGAACCAGGCTACGTTCTGGAAAATTTTCTCCCAATTGAACGCCGCCGGATCGAGGGTAGAAAAGGATGACCCCGCCCTATCATACACGATTTTACTGGCGCGTACAGAAGCGCCTACTTCCAGAAAATACAAGCCCAGGCGAGCACCGCTAAAAACAGTGTGGCTCATATCAACCCCGTAGCGTTGAAATGAGCCCACGGCGGCATGGCCTAGTTCATTGTCTGGAAAGCAGGTAATGTGCGCCGTTGGCTGACCCATCCGGGCCAGGGAAGCCGACACGTTGGCTTCTCCCCCGCCGTAGGTAATATCAAGGCCGTCCGTTTGTACTAGCCGGTAATTCAGAGGCGGCGATAATCGCATCATGATTTCGCCGAAGGTTACTACTTTTCTCATGCGTAAAACCAAAAAACGCTTTCGCGTTACCGTAGCAGATGTTTTGAATAAGTTGACCCATCCACTCAATGTCGTCGGGAAGTTCGCCGTTTTCAATGTCGTTCCCAAACAGATTGCACAAAATCCGGCGGAAGTACTCGTGACGCGGATACGACAGAAAACTCCGCGAATCGGTGAGCATGCCGACAAATCGACTGATGAGGCCCATATTGGACAAAGCATTCATTTGCTTTTCCATACCGTCTTTTTGATCCAAAAACCACCAGCCTGATCCAAATTGTACCTTACCCGCCACCGATCCGTCGTTAAAATTGCCGATCATGGTGGCCATAAGTTCATTGTCTGCTGGATTCAGGTTATACAGGATGGTTTTCGTTAGCCGGTTGTTGATATCGAGTCGGTTCAGAAACTTGGCCAGAGCGCGCCCCTGCGAGAAGTCACCAATGCTATCCCAGCCCGTATCGGGTCCTAAGCGGTGCAGCATCCGGGAATTATTGTTCCGCAAAGCCCCCAGGTGAAACTGCTGCGTCCAGCCTTTTTCCCAATCCATTTCGGCCAAATAGACCAGCATGGCCGATTTAAATTTCAGAATTTCCGGCCCGTCCAGCGTTTGATTTGAGCGGATTTTGCCAAAAATAGCCTGAATTTCGCTTTCCCGATAGTCTTCGGCGTAAATCTGTTCCAATCCGTGATCGGATAGCTTACACCCCATAGCAGCAAAATAATCATGCCGCTTGCGCAACGCCGTCAGAAAATCATCCAGCGTACTGATGGCAATTTCTGACACAACTTCCAGACGGGCAACGTACTGATTGAAGCTTTTGGGATCGTCTACCGCCATGGCCTTGTCGGGCCGAAAGGTTGGCAATACGGCGATCTCAAAGCTGTTGTCGTTCTGAATTTTCTGGTGGTGTTCCAGCGAATCAATTGGGTCGTCGGTTGTACAAACGGTCTCGACGTTCATCCGACGCAGCAGATTCCGAACCGAATATTCTTTCGACCAGAGCTTTTCGCTACAGATGTCGTAGATGCGCTGGGCACTGGACGGATTCAGGATTTCCGTTACGCCAAAATAACGACGCAATTCCAGATGTGTCCAGTGATACAGCGGATTCCGAACCGTATAAGGAACGGTTTCAGCCCACCGCATAAACTTGGCGATGTCTGACTGATTCCCCGTGCAATAGCTTTCATCAATGCCATTGGTTCGCATGGCCCGCCATTTGTAGTGATCCCCGTAGAGCCAAACCTGCGTCAGGTTATCAAACTGGGTATCCGCCGCAATCTGATCGGGGGGCAAGTGGCAATGGTAATCGATGATGGGCATGGGCTTCGCAAACTCATGGTAAAGTTGCTGAGCCGTGGGGGTTTGAAGCAGAAAATCGTCGTTCAGAAAGTCCTTTTTCATGGGCATTGAGCAATTATTACCTAGAGCGAAACGCCTCGCTTCCAGGGGATAAAATCATTTTGTCCGTGGCGAACAGCGGCCACTTCCTCTTCGCCACTAGCCACGCGAATGATGTATTCCAGAATCCGCTCTCCGGCCTGTTCGATGGTTTCTTCTCCGTCGATCACCGTTCCCGTATTTAGATCGATAATATCCGGCATGCGCCGCGCCAAAGCTGTGTTGCTGGACACTTTGATAACCGGCGTAATTGGATTCCCAGTGGGCGTTCCCAACCCCGTGGTGAACACCACCACCGTGGCTCCCGAAGCGACTTCCGCCGTGGTCGACTCCACGTCGTTACCGGGTGTACAGAGCAAATTCAAACCCGGTTTTGTTACCAGTTCGGGATAATCGAGGACGGCCACCACGGGGGAATTTCCGCCTTTCTTGGCCGCTCCCGCCGATTTCATGGCGTCCGTAATCAGCCCGTCGCGGATGTTCCCCGGTGAAGGATTCATGTCAAAACCCGAACCAGCCTCCTGGGCCCGCTGGGCATAGGTATTCATCAGCTCCCGAAAACGGGTAGCCGTTGCGGTGTCTACGCTCCGGTCGCAAAGCTCCTGCTCAACGCCGCAGAGCTCGGGAAATTCGGCCAGAATTACTTTTCCGCCCATCGCTATGAGCAGGTCAGACGCGTGGCCCAGCGCCGGATTAGCCGATATACCGGAAAATCCGTCCGATCCGCCACATTCCAGTCCGAGCGTCAGCTTGCTTAGCGGAGCCGGTTGCCGGGTAAAGGCATTTGCTTGCATCAGTCCCGCAAACGTCTGCCGCAGCGCCTGACTGATGAGTGACTCTTCCGTACCAATTTTTTGCTGTTCCAGAATGTACAACGGCTTGTCAAACTGCGGACTGCGCTTTTGAATCTCTTCCTGCAAAATCGCCACCTGTGCATTCTGACAACCTAAACTCAGAACCGTTGCTCCGGCCACATTCGAATTGGTAATGTATCCGGCCAGCATTCCGCAGAGCGCCTGCGCATCCTGTCGGGTGCCGCCGCAACCGCCTTCGTGCGCCAGAAACTTAACGCCGTCTACGTTCGGGAATAGCTTCGGACGGGCATGTTCCGTAACCGCCTGTTGCAGATCGGCCTGCAAGACTTCCTCAATTGTATGCCCCGCTTGAACCAAGGCCATCAGCTCGTGGGTTTGGTGCTGGTAGGCATGGCGACGCGCGTAGCCTAGATCATGCACCAGCGCTTCTTCCAGCACCTGAATGTTCCGGTTTTCGCAGAAAACCAAGGGAATAACCAGCCAGTAATTGCCCGTTCCAACGCTGCCATCGGAGCGATGATAGCCCTTAAAGGTTCTGTTTTCCCACCGTTCGACCGAGGGAGGCGTCCAGGTATAATTCGAAGCAGCCAGGTCGTAGCTGTTCGTGGCGTGCTGTACGTTGAAGGTGGTTAACAGGCCGCCCGCCGGAATGGCGTGCTTCATCTTGCCAACCAGAACGCCGTACATGGTCACGGCATCACCCGGTTCAAAATCCCGGATGGCCAGTTTGTGTTTGGCCTGAATAGCTTCCTTTAGGGTGAGGGTCAGTCCCTGCCACTCTACCGTTTCTCCGGCTTGCAAATCGGTCAGCGCGACCAAAACCGAGTCGTCCGGATGTATCTTTAATACCTTTTGTTTCATTTATCTACCAATACATTCTTGTTGAAATAAGCCGACACCGTTGCGAAAGCACCATTTTCGAGCATCTGCAACAGGTAGCCGCTAATCGTCGGGGCCAAAACGGGTAACTGGCTTAAATCATGGCCCCACAACGCTTTGTTTTTCAGCACGGTGTACACCAGTTCTTCCGGCGAAAGACGCTCCCAGAGATCCGCAAAATAGGCCGCTTTTTCGTCCTGAATCGGGTAGGCTTCGCCGTTTAGTTCGCCGTACCACAAGCCCTCTTCCTGATGCGTACCGCGCATAAAAAGCAGGTAGGCCGCAAAACCAAGCGCCGAATATTCCGGTACCACTTCCAACTCCTTGTAGTAATGAAGCAGCGTGGCCACGTTCCGCATTTGCAGCTTGGCCGAATAATTCATCGTGATGGATAACCACCGGTGCTCGATGTATGGGTTCCTGAACCGGTCAAGAACCTGATAAGCAAAGCGTTGAGCCACTTTATCATCCACATGATAAGGAATGCCGGGGACCAGTTCAGCCAGCATTAAATTGCTAATAAAAGCCGCCATTACCTCATTCTCCATCGCCTCCCGAACGGTTTCAAAACCCGCCAGATACGCCAGCCCGCAACTCAGGGTGTGGGTTCCGTTGAGCAACCGAAGTTTCAGCTCCCGAAACTGATCTATGTTGGGGCGAATAATCACGCCATCGTCCGCCTTGTGGAACGACAGAATTTCCCGAATGCGCTCATCGCCTTCGATGGCCCAAAGCTTGTATACTTCCGAAATGGTCAATAATTCATCTTCGTAGCCCAGCTGCTCCGTCAGAGCATGGTAGGTGGCCGGATCCGGGTGTCCCGGTACAATGCGGTCTACCAAGGAGTTGCAACAAGTATTGGCGGATTCCAGCCAATCGATAAACTCGCTTTCCAGTTCGTTTCGATGGGCCAGTTCCAGCAAAATGCCTTCCAGTTTCGTTCCGTTTTCAGGAATGAGTTCTGTCGGTACAATTACCAGTCCTTTTGTGCGATCGCCGCTAAACGCTTGGTAGCGAGCGTACAGAACGGCCAGTAGCTTACCCGGAAACGATTTAGGCGGTGCCTGCCGAATGTCATCCTGCACCAGTTGAATACCCACTTCCGTGGTATTTGAGATCACAATTTGTAAATCTGGACTCGTGGCAAAGCGCAGGATTTCGTCCCACTGGCTCTTGGCGGACAAAACCCGGCTAATGGCCGAACAAACCACATTTTGCTCCACCAAACGGCCATCTTCTACGCCACGAATGCAAAGCGTGTATAAATTATCCTGCCGTCCGAAAGCCGTCATGTCGCCTCCGTCCGTGGATTTGACCACGACGATCCGGCCATTGAAATGCCCTTGTCGGTTGGCTTTATCAATCAGGTAATCAGGCAAGCCTCGCAACAATACGCCTGTACCAAACTGAAGCACGCGTTCTGGAATAGTCTCTTCGGTGGGCAATTCGCCGTTCCGTAATGAATTAATATACAGTTCGCTCATCGTATTTTTTACGCCTTAGAAGAGGCTATTTTAAAGTTTGCTAAAGAGTTAGGTTCAGCTCAATTTCCTTTCGTCTGTTGATTAAATTGACTGAGTGGTAAATAGTAGCTCTCATGCACTTAGCCACCCACTTTTCCCAATAATTCAGTGTTAGTAACGAGGCATTTTTTCTGTTTGGAGAAAAATAAAATTTACTTTTTCCAAGGAAAGATATAAATTAGATCCTGTTGTGAGCCCAGAGGCAACAACATAAGATTAACGAAGCAACCGGAGTAGTTGAAATTTTTCGGGATATTTATTCGCGCAAACGTTATCGGGAACGTTGCCAATTAAAAGGTTTCTGGCAAACCCTTCCAAAACGAGTAGATTTGTAATTATTCTTTCCTTACTGAAGCAACAAATTGTCTTCCCAAGGTCTTACTTAGTTTTTGTACTTTAGCAATATAAGCTTGTGGATTCGGTAACCATAAAAGACATTGCCCGCGCGCTCAACCTCTCGACTTCGACGGTGTCAAGAGCATTACGAGGCAGTTACGAAATAAATCTGGAAACCAAACGGTTAGTGCTTGAATATGCCGAACGGATGCACTACCGTCCTAACCCGATTGCCCTCAGCCTGAAGGAAAACCGCAGCCGGGCGATTGGTGTCATTGTGCCCCAGATTGCCAACAACTTTTTTTCGCAGGCCATTAACGGCATTGAAGCCATCGCCTATAATCGGGGCTACCACGTTATTATTTTTCAAAGCCACGAATCGTATGAACGTGAGGTTGTTACGGTGCAGCAATCCTTTGCCCGCAAAGTGGATGGACTTTTGATTTCGCTGGCTAGCGAAACGTCCGATCTGTCGCACCTGCGCGAGATTCAGCAGAAAGGGCTTCCGTTTGTGATGTTCGACCGAACTTCGGAAGAAATCGATACGCCCAAGGTGGTTGCCGACAATTTCGCGGGCGCCTTTGCCGCTACGGAGCACCTCATTCAGCAGGGCCGCCGCCGCATTGCGCACATGACCATTCCAAGCTGGCTATCCATCACCCAGGAACGGTTGGCGGGTTACCGCGCGGCGCTGGAAAAATACGACATTCCGTTCGACGAAAATCTGGTGCGTTACAGCGGCTTTGAACAATATGAAATTTCTCCGCTCGTCGATGATTTACTGGCCCAGAGCCCGGACGCTTTTTTTACGGCCAGCGACCGACTCGCGCTGGGCTGTCTGGCGGCGTTACGCAAACGCAATGTGTCTATTCCAGAAGAGGTTTCGCTCATTGGCTTTACCAACCTGACCGTTGCCGATCTGCTATCGCCTTCCATGAGTACCGTGGTTCAACCCGCACAGGAGATTGGACAGGTAGCGGTGGAACGCCTGTTGGAAATGATTGAACGAAAACAGAAAGCGTCCTGGACCGGAACCGTCAAAATACCGACACGCTTGATTGTAAGGGAGTCTACGCAGCCGGTTTTGATCAAGGGCATTTAACCAATATCTGAGTTTTGCCCACAAAAAAAGCACTGATTCCTCAGTGCTTTTTTTATGAATGCTGACATTATTATTAGTGCGATTCGTTGGTTTCGTGTCCCAAAATAACCAGGCGAGTAGGTTGCGTTGACACTTTGTGTTTAACGATCTTGCTAAAATCGCGCAAATCAACCTGATGTACCTCACCCAAGGACGGAACGGCGATATAGGCGTATTTTTCAGTAGCCTCCAAAACTGGCTTATACGTATCGCTTGAAGCCGTAGCGCCAATGACACTACCTTCTTTCTTCAAACTTCCGTTTGTCAGGTCATACGTTTTCAGCGTACCATTTGACAGCAGCACCAGCAGGTTTTTACCCGCCCGGTCTACCTTGCACTGCATGATGTCGGTGCTTTCCAGAATCGGTATGATTTTATTTCCTGTGATGTCGATAAAATAAGCGCCTTTGGTTGCAACGAAGCCAACAAATTTCCGGGCTGCGGGGGCTTCGAGAATGGTTCCCAGACGGATAGTACCGAAGCCATCGGGATTTGGAATAAGGCGCTGCTCACCGGTCTGCGTCACGACCAAAGCCCCTCCTTCGACGCCAAATACGGCATTTGTGCCATCCGTCGCGTTTCCATGTAGTCGGCTCACGGCTAATTTTGTGCCGTGGATTTCCTTTCCGGTAGCATCAATTACTTTAACCCCGTGCGGACCCGCCAGGGTCGAAGAGGCATTCGCAACCGTCACAGCATACGTGCCGTTGTCAAATTTTGCCATTGCTCCGTGGTGAGGCAATAAACCGGCGTTGATCACCTTCATTTTGGCCCCCGATGTATGGAAATCGGCTTCCTGGCCTACGCTCAAAGTGCCATCCCCATCATTGAAAATGATGGACTCAC
Source organism: Tellurirhabdus bombi (assembly GCF_021484805.1). NCBI lineage: Bacteria > Pseudomonadati > Bacteroidota > Cytophagia > Cytophagales > Spirosomataceae > Larkinella > Larkinella bombi. Next base: position 4,718,291 of record NZ_CP090557.1, read on the forward strand.
TGCCCCGGCTTTTAAAGTGCGTTGGCTTAGGCCGGTCACTGGTGATCGCGGCCAGTTTTGGCGTTCCTTTGATGTCAACGTGATCGCCGTGGTATTCCAGTCCGCTGTCAAAATACTGGACATAATTTTGTGTACCGTAGAGCATGGCGGCAAATCGGCCTGATGCCGTAGTGTACAATGTTGCGTTCGGAAACTGCGCGTCAAACGTATTTACCACGCCATCGACGGGGCTTACTTGCGTAATTTTATTGCTGGTACCATCCGAAACCAGCAACCGAATGTGTTTGTATTCACCAGCAGGTTCGTTTGGCGCTGGTTCATTTTTGTCATCCTGGCAGGCCGTCATCACGGCTACTCCGCCCAGCAAAAGGGCAATTTTGTAAAAGGGAGCTTTCATCTTTATTATTTAAATGCAACGATGATGCAAATATAGAAACATTATTGCATCATCGTTGCATTTGGGAAATAAAAAAATAGCCTCCGTATAACCGAGGCTATTTCACTTACTAAACTTATCCCCTTACTTATCTTTCCATTTTACTACCCAGGCCGGGTAATCATTCATTAAAAACTGAGCGGGCCAATTGCCATACCAGGCGTAGCCAACGCGTCTTTCATTTTCAATTTCAGCTAATGCATACCGCTTAATGCCATCGCGACCGCAGAAAATAGGCTTGTCGGTATCTAGTTCGTAAAAGCGTGCCCAGGTTACGGCTCCCGATGACGCCACAACAACGCGATCTTTTCCCTTAGGCTGGTTCGCATCCTCAACGGTTTTAATGGCAATACCCGTCAATTTCACTGATTCCAGCCACGCGGCTCCCGCCTCTATGGCTCGTTTGATTTCGGGCGATGGGTTAGGCAGATGCATCAGATAGTTCAAAATACTAACGCTCTCGTTTCCACTCAAGGAGGCTAGCTCAAACTTACGGGCGTTGGCGGGCTTTAGCGTGTGGCTGTCGTGCTGAGCGCACCAGGCGGTCAGCTTTCCGTTTTGCCGGACCTGCGTTTTTAGTATGCAGTCCACGCCGCGCTGGATTGCCCGTTGTGCTCTGGGCAACAAGGTTTTATCCACTACCGAAAATCCGTTCGATCCTTCAGCCAGATAGGTCAGTACCCATAGTACATCAGTCATAGCGTGGTCGTTATACGTAATGTGCTTGTGGTAGCTGCTGGAATCGGGGTAAGACTGGGGCCACCCACCTGCTGCATTCTGGGCCGCGAGCAGGTAACGGATCCCACGTTCGGCAGCTTCCCGATAAGCCTCATTCCCCGTCTCCTGATAGGCTTTTACCAGGTACTTAATTTCGTTGGTCGTAGCTTGGTCGTCAATGGTTGTATCCAGTTTTCCTTTTTCGGCAACCAAACGAGTTTTCAGGGCAGCAGCTATGGGTAACTTATAGTTAATGGCATTTCCTCCCGGCTGCGGCCATCCCCCATTGTCGCGCTGGTACAAAAGCATCCGCTCCGCCACGGAATCTTTAACCGCCTCGCCTGCATTCGTTCCTGCCAACGCACTGGCTAATGAAAGCACCCACAAGGAAATAACCAACCACGCAAATCGTCCTTGCTGTTTCATTATGGGCGAGCAATGGCACGGGAAGAGACTTGTTCCAGTAGCCAGGTGGCGATTTCTTTTCCGGCCTGGTAGTTTTGGTAAACTACCGGAATGCGCCGCCCGTCGGTGTATTCGTTGTACAGCCAGGGGTCACCCACCGCAAAAACGGTTCCTTTACCCAGTTTGGCCGTCGCGATGATTGGGTCGTTTTCTTCACTGATGAGCACTTTCGCGGGTGCTTTTACGTCCAATACCGCTAATTCCTTAATGTAAACGGTTTTAGTATTCTTGAATACAGGATTGTTTGTCGGAATCGTTACTTTTCCCTGTTCGAATTTAGTCCCCTGCACCATGTTCCGGTTTTTGCTCGTAAACTGGATACCGAACTCTTTTGCCAGTTCATTAAAGTGCTTGATTTCGCAGTTGGCCGTGTCGTTCGCCATCATGACCAAAACGCCACCTGCTTTTACCCAGTCCGTAATGGCTTTGATATCCTTCTCGGCGATGTAATTGGGTTTGGCTGTTTCTTTGGGTGTATCTGGATCAACAATAATGTAAACATCAAGTCCTTTCAACGTTTCCGCCGTGGGCGCTGCCGGAACGGCCCGGGTTGATGCGCCCAGCTCCCGGAACGTATTGCCCCAGTGCCAGAAACCAGAGTGCTGCCGATCTTCTAAAGTATAGTGAAAGCGTTCTGTTTTGCCCGTCAGGTCCTTGCGGTATTCGTTGTTGAAGTAATAATCGACACCTACCGTTTTTCCTTTGCCAACGGCAAGTTCGTTAGCAATTTCCATTTCTACGCTGGCCATGATAAACGGTCCGACGCCTTTGAGGTCGTTCTTGCGAATCGGTTCGCTCAGGTAATATTCGTAGCTCCCATCGCGGTATGGGTTTCCACCCAATCCACCAACGCTGACCGTTCCGTTGAGGTGCACCAGCTTATTGGCATCTACTTCAATAAAGTTTTTCAGAATACCCTGATACCCTTTTTGCGCTACCGGCCCGAATTTAGAATCCAGATAACCCAGACGGACGCCCTTGGCTAGGGCATACACGAACATACACGAAGATGAAGCCTCGATGTAGTTGCCCTTGCGGTTGCCTTGCGTAGTCATTTGCCACCAGCAGCCTGTTTTTGCATCCTGAAACTTCGCAATTGGCGGCGCCAATCGTTGCAAATAGCTAATCAATTTGGCTCTTTCGGGATGATCTGCCGGGAAATAGTCCAGCACATCCACCAGCGCCATCGCGTACCAGCCAATGGCCCGTCCCCAGAAATGAGGTGATTGCCCCGTTTGCTTGTTAGCCCAAGCCTGCTCACGGCTTTCGTCGTAACCGTGGTAAAGCAAGCCTGTTTTCGGGTCAATCAGGTTTTTTTCGATCAGAGCAAACTGCTTGGCGATGTCGTTGAAGTTTTCCGGTTGGTTGAAAACCTTGCTAAATTCCGCGTGGAATGGCTCAGCCATGTATAGACCATCCAGCCACATTTGACTAGGGTACCGTTTCTTATGCCAGTAACCCCCTTCTTTTGTGCGCGGCTGGCTCTCTAATTGTTTATGCAGTTGAAAAGCGGCCTTCTGGAATTTCTCCTTGCCGGGCTGCGACTGCTGGACGAGCATCATTAAAGCACGACCGGGAGAAATGTTATCCAGGTTATAATCAGCCTCTTTGTAGCTTCGAATGGCTCCATCGGCCGATACAAACTGGTTCAGATCGTTCAGGATGTAGTTAAAATATTTGCCGTCCGCAGTCCGATACCAGACGCGTTCCAGGGCTTTTAACATCAGCCCCTGCTCGTAGTTCCAGTTAGTTCGTTTGTTTACGCCAACGAGAATAGAATCTTTGTTCTGGGCGATGAACGAATCGGCCATGCGCTGCGACCAGGGCTGTGCGGCCACCACCTGGCTCAGCAACAGCAAGCCAGTCAGAATGCGAAATACCATAGGGGCTTAATTAATTTCGGTTATAGGACTAAAAGCAGATTACGGCTTGTTTCTATTGGTCAATGCCGAACCAAGGCGCTGAGTCAGCCTTACTTGATAGAGTAAAAAGAGGGGAAAAACAGGGCAATTACCAGTAAAAATACGATTTTTTTTACGCAATCGTTATCGGGAACGTTGCCATAAACTGCTTAAAAAAAACAAAGACTAACACGAATGCTAGCCTTTGTTGCCTCCGAAGGAGGAATCTGTTCAAACGCCAGACCCTACCCGATTATATTGTAATACATTCTATGGAGCATCTGATCAAGCGCCAGCGCTCACACCATTTTCACTTAGTAAATTCTTAAACTCAAATCCGTTTCAGGGATAAGAGACTGGAATTGCAACACGGGTTCTGCTTTTGAGTACCGGCATAAACCCTTTTGTGCTTCCGATATATTGGTAAAAGCGCTTTAGGTCGTTAATCACCCAACGATGGCCCGGCCAGCTACTCGACCGTCTGGTTGGTAACCCACAGTCCATAAAAAACTGTTTCCGTTGACGAACTGGGAGCGCTTCTAAAATAATAGTCAATTGATCAAGCTCTTTTTCTAAACGAATACAAACCGTTTCGGACATTCCGAAGCCTTTAGCCAGCAACCGGATCTCTCCGACGCTCCAAAGTTCAGGTTTTCGCTTACGTAATGCAACTGCATGAAGACGAATATTTGATTGCTCGGCAATTTCGAGCGTTGTCAAACCACTGTCTTGGATCTTAAACAGTAAAGAATGGTATAAATTAATGTAAGACGGTAGTATTTGATGCAGATTTTGTAAGGTTAATTGTAAAGGTTGTTCTTTCATAACGTTTGCGTCTTTCAGGTAAAATGAATCGGATATAGTACGAGTTTTGCGATTTTTAACTAATATGAAATAGGTCTCAGATTTTCATTTTTGCATACATACGAAGGACTATCTAATCCAGATTCTTTTGTCTTATAAATTTTCCTCAGCTATTTTATTTAATAGTACCTGCCCATAAGCGCACCCCTATTTATCAGACTTCGATACCTAGTAAAAGTACGTATACAAACCTTAGGTCAAGTTTCATTTTGTTGAATATTTCTTACTGACCTTGTCCTGCAATTATCCCTTTTCTCAGACTAGCCAGACACAAAAATAAAATTGGCTTTTTGTTAAGGAATACCCGGATTTGTTAACTAACAGACCCAATTTGGCCCTAACAGCGCACTATAATAGATACTAATTTTCAAATTACCTAATTCAGTTACATAATTTATTGTGCTCTTTCTCTGATACTTCGCTCTCTACCCCTCCAAAAATGTCAATTTTTTTTACGGCTTTCAAAGTCACTTTGCTTCTAAATATGTGCAACTAAGGGATTTACTGATTACGCCTTTTATTGAACAACTGTGTACGCATTTTTCAATCAAAAAGTATGCCTTTTGATTCGTTCACTGGCTTCTCTTTCAGTATAATTTTTGACTGATAATCTTTTTTAACCAGTAGCCATAATCTAGACTCTTATACCCCTTAATTTACTTTCAGCATGAAAAAATACTTAGCCCAGGCTATTCCTGTCTTTTTGGTGTGGCTTTTTGCTACCACTTTATTGCTGGCGCAACCGCCCGAACAAATGGTCAGGGTGGTGGTAGCACCCGACCACTCCGATTGGACTTACAGAACAGGAGAGACAAGCCGCTTTACCATTACCTTACTGCGAAATGGCGTACCCGTGAAGAATGCGACGGTTAGTTATGAGATCGGCCCCGAAAAAATGACCCCGACCAAAAAGGGCACTCTACCGCTGCCCAATGGCACGGCAACCATCGACGGTGGAACCTTGAAAACAGCCGGTTTTCTGCGGTGTTCGGCTAAGGCAGAAATCGACGGTAAAGAATACCGACACTTGGCTACGACTGCCTACGAGCCGCTGGCCCTAACACCTACCGTCGATAATCCAACCGATTTTGATACGTTCTGGAATACCGCCAAAGAAGAACTCGCCAAAATTCCGCTCGACGCACGGCTTACCCTCCTCCCCGAGCGCTGCACCGAAAAAGTAAATGTGTATCAGGCAAATATTCAGAATTATGGCGGCTCGCGCCTCTATGGAATTCTGTGTGTCCCTAAAAAAGAAGGCAAATATCCGGCGCTTTTGCGGGTTCCGGGCGCGGGAATTCGGGCTTATAACGGGGATATTGGCACGGCTGAGCGGGGCATTATAACCCTGGAAATTGGTATTCACGGCGTCCCGGTTACAATGGACCCCATCGTTTACAACAACTTAGTGACCGGTGCGCTGTCTGGCTATATGCATAGCAACCTCGACGACCGGGATCGGTATTACTACAAACGCGTTTACCTCGGCTGTGTGCGCGCTCTTGACTACCTGACCAGTTTGCCGCAGTATGATGGGAGCACGCTGGGCGTAACCGGCGGCAGCCAGGGCGGTGCCCTTTCGGTCATTACTGCGGCTCTTGACAGCCGGGTGAAATTTCTCGGCGCTTTTTACCCCGCCCTGTGTGATCTAACGGGCTACCTGAAAGGCCGGGCGGGCGGCTGGCCGCACTTATTTGCACCAGCTAATCTGTCGTTCAACAACAAACCGGATAAAATCCAGACGGCGACTTATTATGACGTGGTAAATTTTGCGCGGCGCGTGAAGGTTCCCGGCTATTATTCCTGGGGTTTTAACGACGAGACCTGCCCGCCAACCTCTATGTACGCGGCTTATAATGTCATTTCTGCCCCAAAAACGCTTTATTTAGCGCAAGATACGGGCCACTGGACCTATCCCGAACAGCAACAGAAAATGGCGTCCTGGCTGTTGGATCAGATGCATATTCAGACGCTTTCAACGCGCTAAGGGCCTGGCCCCAATTCGACATTAGAGTTGGGGCTGCCCGAATTTTTCCCAATATTGCCGGACGGACAGATCTTTCATCTTGGTTTCCAGCATGATATCCACATCTTTTCCGTATGTATTGATCTCCCCATAAACCCAATCGGAATGCGCTTCCCGCTTGCAGCTTGGGTCTTCGTTGTCTTTTCGCGAATCGGAATAATGGAAAATAGGGCGAACATCCCAGGTTGAATAAGCCATTTCGAAAGCTTCCTGTTGGGTTTGGTTGCCTGGATAAAGGCGGTGGTGGAAATAATCGAAAACCAGCGGTATGCCGACGGCCTCGTGCAGCGGATAAAGCTCTCCAATGGTGTACAAACCCGCCTTATCGTCGTTTTCGACGGTCAGGCGCTTTTGCAGATTTGCGGATAAAAGACTAAAATTTCGGATGAATTTTTGCAGCGTCGCGGCTTTATCGCCGTAAGCACCGCCCACGTGGATGTTGATTTTATTCCAGTGCGAGGCGGGTAAGCCCATCCAGTCAAAAATCTCCGAATGCGTTTCCAGATCGACAATGGTATTGGCCAGCGTGGTGCCTTCTCCCGCCAGCTTGTTGAACGGCCCCGGATGCGTCGTTAGTCGAATGGGACGTTTGCCAATTTCTTCCAGCAAATTCCGAATTTCCGTAAAATCGGGTAACTGCGCCAGCTTATATTCTGACGCCCAGGGGAAAAGATCAGACGTTACGCGAAAGATCTTTATATCGTTTTCGATGTTCCAGTTAACAATCCGCAGTAAATCCTGAACATTCTTCAGAGCCAGTTCAGAGGCGTATTGAATTCCTTTTTCGCTGTACGTCCGCTTGATCATCCCCCGATTGGTGGTGATTCCTTCTGTGTGCAGCGTCAAGTTTATGCAGGCATACCCGATATTCATTCTGGTTGTTTCCGATTCGTTCATTGTAGGAAACTACCTGCCTAACCGAAAAGTTACCAGAGCGGATGAAACAGCCTAAAAATGCAGAAACAGCTCCGCTTGCTCATCAACCAGCTTCCGGATAAAGGCATCCTGAATTTCATGGTCCAGGAAGTTTTTCTTCATGAGCGGAATTCGAACTTTCTGCGCCATTACGTGCATGCCAAGGTAGTTGAAAACGTCGGTTATATGGCTCAGCCCCAAGGCATTTCCCTGCACACCGTCTGAAATACCTACTAAGGCACATTTTTTATGCGCCAGCGCGTTTGGATAACTTAAGCCATCGATAAACGCTTTCAGAACGCCCGGAAACGAGTTGTTATATTCCGGAATCACAAAAACGTATTTTTCTGCCGTCTCCATGATATACCGGAGTTCGTTGAAACGCTCATTTTTGCTACCGTAAAGCGCCGTTTCGATAAAATCGGAAGGCAGTTCCGTCAGGTCAAGAATGCGGGATTCAACCCCTTTCTGACTCAGCAGATTTTGGTAATAATAGGCAACCTGAATCGATTTGTTATCACGACGGTTGGTAGAGGAAACGATCGTTATCATTACTGAATTTTCAAAATTGGTTAGCTCGCCGCCAACGAGCGGGCATTCAATGCGGCGGATTTACGAAACCATTCGATTTCGGCATGGTAATCCTGAACAGCTTGCTGGCGCTGCTCGGTCGTCCAGTCCAATTCGGCAGCCATCAGGTCTGCCACGGTATCCGTAATCTGATAAGTCGTATCCCAATCCGTTAGTTCCAGCCCGAAGCGACGAGCCAGCACATCTTTAAGCGTCTGCGCCATCTCGGCCCGAACAACAAACACCACCTCGGCTTTGGTGTGCTGCGTCTGGCTGGATAATGTTTCCTTCCACTCGGGCCGAGTATGCATCAATTGCGCAATTTCGAGGCTCTCCGACCCGTATTGGCGGTTGAGATGGCGGGCTACCGGCTCTGAAATACCGTACTTATGCACCAATATTTTCCAGAAATCCTCGGCGTATCCTTCGGCTCCAACTAGCTTGATATGCTCGGTCAGGCAAGGTTTTTGGTCCAGGTTGAGCAGTTCACAGCAGGTATCGATGGTATCTTTCGCCATCAACCGGTACGTGGTCCATTTCCCACCCAGAATGCTCACCAGGCCGGTGGTTTTATCTACTTCTACTTCGTGATCACGAACCAGCTCTTTGGAATCCGCGTTGGGATTAGCCTGCAACAGAGGACGCAGGCCCGCAAATCCAGCAATAACCTGCTCGCGGCTAACGGGTTTGTTGAAATAGCGATTGACATAATCAATCAGATAATCAACTTCGGCCCGCTCGACCACCGGCTCCGAATCAGTCAGATCAGTTTCGGTTTCCGTGGTTCCAATCATGAGTTTACCGTTGTAAGGAATGATAAACACCACCCGTCCATCGTCGGTTTTGGGCACCAAGATGGCCGCATCAGACTGCATGTTATCCGCCGAAATAATGATGTGCACGCCTTTGCTAACGCGCATCCGTCGCGGTGTTTCCGGGTTGGCCATCAGCCGAATCCGGTCGGCAAACGGGCCGGTTGCATTAATGAATAGACGCGCGCGCACCCGCAGGAGCCGCCCCGTCAGCCGATCGCGAACGTGCAGAACCGTCAATTGCCCCGCCCGGTCTTTTTCAAACGTCATGGCTTCCGTGTGATTCAGAGCTACAGCGCCGTAGCGGATTGCGGTTTTAACCAGTGAATAATTGTAGCGCGCGTCGTTTAGCTGGCCATCGTAATAGAGAACGGCACTGTGGATGTTGTGCGTTAGCGCCGGATTGCGTTTCAAGGCTTCTTCTTTATTCAACCACTCGCTCTTGCCTAAGCTCAATTCGCCCGAGAGCGCATCGTACATTTTCAGGCCCGCCGTGTAATAAACGCCCTCAAACCAACTCATGCAGGGCGTCAGCAACGCCAACGGATGCGCCAGGTGCGGGGCGTTGTGAATCAGCGTTAGGCGTTCACGCAGGGCCTTTTTAACCATGTGGTACTGGTTCAGATCGGCCTGTTTGACGGCCTGTTCCAGATACCGCACCCCGCCGTGAATCAGCTTCGTGGACTTGCTGGATGTTTCGGAGGCAAAATCGTGCTTTTCGACCAAGATGGCTTTTAGTCCCCGACTTTGCGCATCGAGCAGGCACCCCGCGCCCGTGGCTCCTCCCCCAATAATACAAATATCAAACTCCTCGTTTTCGGCCTGCTGAAGCTGGTTAAGGCGATGCATGGGCATGCAGTGGTTTGTTTCTTCACAAATGTCGCTAAGTTTAACCGGCTTTTTTGTTATTTTCGGCTATAAAAAAGTATTAAAAGTAGCCCATTTTTAATGGAAGATTTCCGCCTCAAAGTATTTTACAGCGTTGCCCGCAACCGAAGCTTTACTAAAGCATCCTCCGAATTATTCATCACTCAACCGGCGGTTACCAAACACATCAAAGCGCTGGAAGACGCCCTGGGATTGCGGCTGTTTGAGCGAAGAGGCAATACCATCCTTCTGACCCAGCCGGGCGAGGTTCTTTTTGAGTATGCGGCCCGCATTTTTGACTTATACCAAGAAGCCCTTTTTGAACTCAATCGCTTCAAGAAAGAACTGGCGGGACACCTGCGGCTGGGTGCCAGCTCGACCATTGCGCAGTATTTGATCTCGCCGCTTTTGGCTTCTTTTTACGAAAAATCGCCGCAGATTGAGCTGAGCCTTTTGACGGGAAATACCGAACAAATTGAAAACGCCCTGCTGACCAAAGAAATTGAACTGGGCATTGTCGAAGGGAAAAAGCACAACGCTTCCCTGAAGTATTACGATTTTATGGAAGATGAGCTGGTGGCAGTCGTCTATAAAAACAGTCGCTTTGCCCACCTGAACGAAATTTCCCTCACCGAGTTGAGTACGATTCCGCTGGTTCTGCGCGAACGCGGTTCCGGCACCCTGGAGGTTATTGAAAGTGCTTTGCGCGACCACGGCCTGCGCCTTGACAACCTGCCCATCGTGATGCACCTGGGCAGTACCGAAAGCATAAAGTCATTTCTGGAGCATGCCAATTGCCTTTCATTTGTCTCAACCTGGGCCATCAAAAAAGAGGTTGCTGCCGGTGAGATCAAGGTCATTAAAATAACCAACCTCCGCATGACCCGCACCTTTAGTTTTGTGCATATGCAGGGCCAGCCCGAAGGTTTGGCCTCTACATTTATGACCTTTGCCGGTCGGCATTACCAGAAATCATAATTTGTTAAAATCAAAAGGGAACCTCTATTTAGGCCAACCTAAGTTCTTTTGTCGTATTTTGCGCCCGCCTCTTATACTACAATTGACAATTTCACCATGAATAAAACATTGATCTTAGGGCTGTGGCTTTTGGGCATTGCTTCGGCAACGGCTCAGGTTGCGGATAAAAAGCCCGCTCCGAAAAAAAACGAGTCTTCTTTTCTCTCCAAGCTTCGCAAAAAGCCAGCCTCTACGGATACAACTGCTGCCTCGACTAGGCCGGATTCCAGCGCTACCAAAGAAAGCTCGGTCTTAACCCATATCGTGCGGCAGGGCGAAACGTACCAATCCATCGCTCGGCTGTATGACGTTACCGTTGGTCAGGTGTTGTTCTGGAATAAACTAACCTTTAAAAAGCCACTGCACACGGGCCAGCGCCTCCTGATCGATACTGCCGAGGAACTGGAAGAAAAGATGGAAAGTGCGCCGCCCGCCACCGCAACGGCTCCGACAATAACCCCACCAGCAACAAGCTCGCAACCAGAAGCCGTAAAATCAGACGCGCAGACGGCCGTTACCAACCCCGCCGATTATCATACTGTCAAAGAAGGCGAAACCCTTTTCCGTATAGCCCAGTTGTATCAAGTCAGTGAGGATAATCTGCGCACCTGGAATAAGCTGCGAAACAACAGCATCCGACAGGGGCAATTGCTGAAAATCCGTCCCTGATCATTTTTCAACCTTATTCATTACTCGTTCTTCATGCGTTCCAATTTGTTTTATTACCTTGTTTTGCTCATTCTGGTCCTGGTGGATGGCTGGTTGCTGGCTCACCCGAATTTGGTTGGGCGGGTCGGTATTTTCATCTATGAGTATGAATACATCGAAACTGTTCCCAGAGCTTTACTAACGGTTGGCATAACGGTACTGGTTGCGTTGCTGATTGGCTGGGGGCTAACGAAGCTGAGTCGTCCGGTTGGCATTGGGATTGCCGTTGCGGCCAGCGCTGCCTGTATTTTCGCCCTGTTTCAAACGTATGTGAAGTTTACTTCGGGCGTTTACCAGTTTACTGGCTCGGGCTTTAAAACTGGAGCTATTTTACTGCCCGTCATTCTAACCATCATCTTTGGGAAAACGAGCGTCGATATTATAAGCCATAAAAAATAAGGCACGAATTGGCTTTTGGAGAGCGTTTAATGCTGGTTTTCTTTCTATTGAGCGGCTAAACAACGAACTTTCAAACTATTTTATTCGTGTTTATACAAGTAGATTTAGGATAAAAACTGTGTTTTTACCAAAGCAATCATACGTCGTTATTGCTTTTTGGCTAATTTCGCCAGATATACTAACCTGAATCCATTTTCATAAAACCGATTCACTCTATTCTGAATACGTATGTCAAACACTGCCGAACTGTCTGTTGATGGCAAAACCTACCAGTTTCCTATTGTCGAAGGTAGCGAACAAGAAAAAGCCATTGATATATCTAATCTCCGCGATCAGACGGGCTACGTTACACTAGACAAAGGATACAAAAACACCGGAGCAACTCAAAGTGCCATTACTTTCCTGGATGGAGAGCAAGGTATTCTGCGCTACCGGGGCTATTCCATTGAAGATCTGGCGGCTAAAGCCAATTTCCTCGGAGTCGCTTATTTGCTGATTTATGGGGAGTTACCCAACCAACAGCAGTATCAGGAATTTGAGAAAAGTATCCAGTCGCACAGCCAGGTTAAAGAAGGCATGCAGACTATTCTGAATGGTTTCCCACAAGACACGCACCCGATGATTGAGCTGTCGTCTCTGGTGAATGCGTTGAGTGCCTTTTACCCTGATTCATACAACGAAAAAGCGGGCGATACGGAAGAACACGTTGCCCGGTTGCTTGCGCAGCTTCCAACCATCGCGGCCTGGTCGTACAAAAAAGCGAAGGGCCAAGCCACTGTTCAGCCCAACAACAACCTTGATTATTGCTCTAACTTCCTAAGCATGATGTTTGGTCAGGCTGGTGAGGAGTATAAAGTAGATCCGGTAGTTGCCGAAGCCCTGAATACTTTATTGATTCTACACGCCGATCACGAGCAAAACTGCTCAACGTCAACCGTTCGTCTGGTTGGTTCGTCGCAGGCCAATTTATATGCATCGATTTCGGCGGGAATCAACGCCCTGTGGGGTCCGCTGCACGGTGGTGCCAACCAGGAAGTGATTGAAATGCTGGAAGACATCAAAGCCGATGGCGGCGATGTGGCAAAATACGTAGACATGGCGAAAAACGCGAAACAGACGGGTTTCCGGTTGTTTGGTTTTGGCCACCGCGTTTACAAAAACTTCGATCCGCGCGCGAAAATCATTAAAAAAGCGGCTGACGACGTTCTGAGCAAATTAGGTGTTAACGACCCCGTACTGGAAATCGCTAAAGGACTGGAAGAAGCTGCTCTGAACGACGACTATTTCGTTTCGCGGAAGCTTTATCCAAATGTCGATTTCTATTCGGGTATCATCTACCGGGCGCTGGGTATTCCGACCAATATGTTCACGGTCTTGTTTGCCATTGGCCGTCTGCCGGGCTGGATTGCTCAGTGGAAGGAAATGCGCGCGACGAAAGAACCAATTGGCCGTCCACGGCAAATTTACGTGGGTTCTACCCTCCGCGATTTCAAAGCGCTGGCTGATCGGTAAACCGACCTACCAAGCTTATCATACCAAACCCTGGCCAATCTGGTCAGGGTTTTCTTTTGTCGGTGGGGAGCTGGGCGGCGTTATAGCGCCGCCCAGATTTATGCGCTAAGCCGCTTTCAACACGGATTCAATCAAGGGTATTTCAACGCTAAATACATCGGCAGACTCTGATACTTTGATACCGGGCAAATTCAGCAGGCGGTATTTTTCACTGATGTTGGCTAAGCCTTTTCCGCTGGAAAGCACTTGCCGAATGGGTTTTCTTTGGAGATTATTACTAACAATGAGCCGGTTCGCTTGGTCGGTCCGGATCTCGATGCGCAGGGGTTTTCCACTGTGGACCACGTTGTGTTTAACCGCATTTTCTACCAGCAACTGAAGCGTCAAAGGCGGCAATAACCAGTCCCGGCTTGCTTCGCTCACCGCCAGTTCGATGCTAATGCCCCGACCAAAACGAGTCGTCAGCAAATTACCATAAGCATGAATAAAAGCCAGTTCGCTGGCAACGGTGGTTAGCTCCCGGTCGCCAGCCTGCAACAAATACCGATAAACGACCGACATCTGGTCCACAAACTGCTCTGCTTTCTGGGGGTTGTCGCCAATCAGGGCCGATAGGGAATTTAAGCTGTTGAAGAGAAAATGCGGGTTAATCTGGCTTTGCAGCGCTCGCATGTGCATTTCGGTTTTTTCATGTTTTAGCTGCTGCATGGTCAGTTCCGCTTGCAAGTGTTCGCGGTGGCGCTGCTCCCGTTCGTAATCCAGCTCCCGCTCTACCGTTGCCTTTCGGATGGCTTCCCGGCGGTGGCGGTACGACAAACCAATCGAAAACACCATCAGGTCAAGTACGATACCCGCCTGCATATAAGGATAAGGATTTCGCCAGGAATTCCAGACGTAGTTCATGTCTGTAATCCGTACGCTGAGCGAGACGGTAACCAGGTGCGTAACAACCATTAGAGTAGTTCCCACAACAAAAAAGCGGGAAACTGTATCTTTTGACCGGAAAAATAACGCTGTTACGTAGATAGCTACTGCAATCAGGATAAAACGAAATATATTCTGGACCAAATCATGCGTGGCAGGTGTCCAATGATCCTGGACAAAACACATATATGCCTTAACCAGGCAGTACAGTAACAACGAAATTTGCAGAATCTGGTAAGGTCGATGCAGTTTGGGCCGTTGTTTCCAGACGTGCAGAAAATCGGCAACCAGGGCAAAATAAAACATGTAGGCCGTAATGGGACCGGCAACTCGGGCAAACGACAAAACATTGTCCGGCAGGGGCAGGTGCCTCACCACAAAGTACGTGATCCAGGCCAGTGTATACAGAACATACAAGCCGTAGACGCGCTCGCCGTACATAATCCACTGGACTACGTTTACCAGAAGAATGGAGGACACCATTCCCAAGAAAAACAAAAACCAAGCGTCGTAATTCATCCAGCTTTTCTACCTCATCAGAAAGTCACGACGAAGATAAAAAAAAGCACGCAGAAGATGCACAGCCTGTTATTAGTCGGTAATTTTTAGTGAAAAATAGCAATAATTCGTAAATTCACTAAACGAACAAATCTCTTTACTACGCTGTTCTCAGCATAGGTAGACGGCTAATTCGGTGGTCATCCTTTAGACTTTGACGATATTCCCATGAGAGGTTTTGCATTTTCTCAATATACGCCCCCCGAACAAAAATCAGGCAACAAATTCGACCAACTGCTTAATGTTTTCCAACAGCTGCTGTTGATGACATCCGGCAACGTCGAAGAAGCGTTGGCGTGGCTCAATGACCTTGACCGCCGCTACAGCCTGACGGACGACCAGTATGGCATTGGTGACTTCGTGGACGAAATGAAGCAAAAAGGCTACCTGACCGAGCAGAACGAAGAAGGCCAGATGAGCATGACGCCTAAGTCGGAGCAATCCATCCGGCAGTCGGCGCTGGAAGAAATTTTCGGCAAACTCAAGCGCTCTAAATCAGGTGGTAACCACCACACGCCGTATTCGGGCGTTGGCGATGAATTATCCAGCGACCTGCGCTCCTATCAGTTTGGCGATACGCTGGAACAGATTTCCATGACCGAATCCATTCGCAACGCGCAGATCAACAGCGGTGTCGACGATTTTCGCCTCATGGAAAGTGATTTGGAAGTGGTCGAAAAAGAGCAGAAATCGCAGACTTCCACGGTCTTGATGATTGACATTAGCCATTCCATGATTTTGTACGGGGAAGACCGCATTACACCGGCTAAGAAAGTGGCGATGGCCCTTGTGGAACTGGTGAAGCAGAAATACCCGAAAGACACGCTGGATATTGTGGTATTCGGCAACGATTCCTGGCAGATTCAGGTGAAGGATTTGCCTTATCTGGAAGTGGGTCCGTACCACACCAACACGGTTGCCGGGCTGGAACTGGCGATGGACCTGCTCCGACGCCGGAAGAATAAGAATAAGCAGATTTTTATGATTACGGACGGAAAGCCAACCTGTTTGAAAGAAGGCATCAAGTATTACAAAAATAGTTTTGGCCTCGACCGGAAAGTGGTTAGCAAAACGCTGACGCTGGCCGCCCAGTGCCGCCGCCTGGATATTCCCATCACCACGTTTATGATTGCCTCTGATCCTTACCTGAAACAGTTTGTTCATGAATTTACGAAAGTGAACAATGGTCGGGCTTATTACAGTGGTTTACAGGGCCTGGGCAACATGATGTTTGAGGACTTCCAACGCAATCGCCGGAAAAATATTAAATAATGTTCAGAGCCAACTCATTCGGGTTGGCTCTTTTTTTATTTCAGCGTAAAATCAATCGTTGTACAAACCGTTCCGGCCTCATTGGTTACACAAATGGGACCTTCTTTTGCCGTAGCGGGTACTTTAACCCAGATTTCTTCATCGGTATTTCTTCCGTCGAACGCTGCCGCGACGGTGCTGCCCGCGAAAAGAACCTGCGCATTCAGCAAGAATTCTCCTTTCAGCACGACCCGCCCACCAACTGGAATTTTATTAGTGAATGAAGCAATAACGGGTTTTTGTATGACCACGATGGGTTGTGAAGTAGTGGCGCTGCCCGCCCGATTGGTAACGGTAACCGTTCCACTCGTAGCATCCGTTGGAATGGTAATTCGCAGGCTGGCTCCTTCCGCTCGCGCGGAAACGGTGGCAGGATAGTTGCCCAGCTTCACGCCAGAAATTCGGTGCAAATTGACGCCACTTACCGTAACCTCGCCCCCTCTAATCTGCCTTACTGGGCTAGCCATTAGCGATGCGGGAGGCAGGATCATGAAAAACGGGACTGGACTAGTTGCCGCCCCACCCACGCTGCTTACAGTAATGGTTACAGTACCCGCCTGAGTCAGTTCCGGCACTGTTGCCTCTACCTGCGTATCGCTCCGAATTTTAAAAGGCGCTTCAATGGTGCCGAACAAAACCCGATTTATGTCTTTCAGGTTCTGGCCGGTAATTAGAACCTTGTCGCCTTTAATGCCTTCCGCAAGGCTTAAATTGCTAATCGAAGGAGCCGATACCACCAACAGGCTGTCTGCACTTGTGGCCGTAAGCTTGTCATAAACGGTAACCGTAATGCGTCCCGACAGTACGTTGGCAGGTACATAGGTACGAATTTCGGTATCTTTTACGGTTGTTCTCGCGGGATCTACTGGCACCCCACCTAATCGCACCAGACCGCTGGATAAATTGCGTCCCTGAATGATTAATTCCGTGCCGGAACGAACCTGACGAGGCGAAAAAGAAGTAATTTCAGGTTGGCCCGCTACTAGAAAATCAGTACTGGACGTGCCGCCCGCTGTTTCAATAATCAGGCTGGTAGGTCCCAACGGCACACCGGCAGGAATAGCAAACGCCATGGTAGTTTGTGTCGTGTCGCTGAAAGTTTTCACGGAGATAGCACCTATTCGAACGCCTTTTATCTGATCGAGGTAATTTCCTGAAATTCTGAGCACGCTACCGGGCAGCCCATTCATAGGCTGGACAGCCGTCAGAAGCGGGCCGGGTTGCAATACCGTAAACGAATGTGGTTCAGATACGCCTTCATCGGTGGAAACCTGAAGGGAGGTCTGGCCAACGGGCAAGTGCGGGACAACGGCGGTGATGGACTGGCTGTAAACGCTTTTGAGGGTGGCGGCTACCTTCGTTCCCGATTGGCCAAAAGTAACGACCGGACTGTTCCCGAATTTAGCACCGCTTATGGTAATTTCGGTTCCGATGCGTGCCCGGTCGGGCTCTACGCTCCAGACTTCGGGCGGGTAACTGCTAACGCGGCAAGCAGCCACAAAAACAGCCAATAAAATACACCATAAAAATGGTAACGTATTTTTCATAACTTTTCAAAAAGTGCATGGTGTGAACTGGGAGGCAGGGTAAAATTAACCAAATTCTGCCAGCAAAAACCATTTTCCTGAAATGCCTGTTATTCAACAAACACTCGACCACAATCCAACTGAGTTACTGAATGAGTTATCAAAACCTGAAGTCAAAAGAATTGCTACAGATCAAAACCTTGGGCGAATTGCGGGCGGCTGGCTATCAGTCAAAATCCATCAAACAGGAATTACGAGCAAATCTCATTGAAAAAATAAAGGCCAAAGAAGTTGTTTTCCCGGGTATCTGGGGATACGAAGAGACCGTTATTCCTGAAGTTGAGCGCGCTATTCTGTCGATGCACCATATCAATTTGCTGGGCTTACGGGGGCAGGCAAAAACCCGGATTGCCCGCTTGATGGTCAATTTACTGGACGAATATATTCCGGTTGTTGAAGGGTCGGAATTGAATGATGATCCGCTTCAGCCACTGTCGCGTTTCGCCCACGATCTGATCAACGAGCGGGGTGATTCAACGCCGATTGCCTGGCTGCACCGCAATGATCGCTATACCGAAAAACTAGCTACGCCGGATGTTTCCGTCGCCGACCTGGTGGG
This sequence comes from Tellurirhabdus bombi, assembly GCF_021484805.1. NCBI lineage: Bacteria > Pseudomonadati > Bacteroidota > Cytophagia > Cytophagales > Spirosomataceae > Larkinella > Larkinella bombi. The sequence goes on from NZ_CP090557.1 coordinate 4,736,438, forward strand.
CGATGTAGACCCCATTAAAGCAGCTACGCTTAAGTTACCCTATTCGGACGAACGGACCATCCATTTTGGTTTGATTCCTCGTTCGCACCGTTGCATTTTTGTCATCAACGAATTACCCGATTTGCAGGCACGGATTCAGGTATCGCTATTCAATATTTTGCAGGAAGGCGATATTCAGATTCGGGGTTTCAAACTGCGTCTGCCGCTGGATATTCAATTTGTGTTTACGGCCAATCCGGAAGATTATACCAACCGGGGAAGCATCGTGACGCCACTGAAAGACCGGATTGATAGCCAGATTGTAACGCACTATCCGAAATCGATCGAGATCGGGAAGAAAATCACGCAGCAGGAGGCTATTGTGAAGACCGAGCAAAAAGGCATGATTAAAACCAATGACCTGATTGCCGACCTGATCGAACAAATTGCCATTGAAGCCCGCGAAAGTGAATACGTGGATGCCAAAAGTGGCGTTTCGGCCCGTCTGACCATTTCGGCTTACGAAAACTTGCTTTCGGCGGCTGAGCGGCGGGTTTTGATTAACAGCGAAAAAGATACGTACATCCGCATTGCCGACCTTTATGGCGTCATTGCTTCCATCTGCGGAAAGGTAGAGCTGGTGTATGAAGGCGAGGTCGAAGGCCCCGTTATTGTGGCGCAAAGCCTGATCGGTAAAGCCATTCGAAATCAGTTTCTGAATTATTTCCCGAATCCGGAAAAAGCGAAAAAAGACCGGAAACGGGTTAATCCGTACAAGAAAATTACGGATTGGTTCGGCGACGGAAACGTGATGGAAATCCTGAGCGATTTGCCTAACCGGGATTACGAAAACCGCCTTCGCACCATTGATGGCCTCGACGATCTGGTTGATCAATCCCATTCGCGCCTGAGCAAGCAAGAGAAGTTGTTTATGATGGAATTTGCGCTTCACGGCCTGGCGGAACACTCCATGATTGGAAAAAAATCGCTGGATACCGGCTTGCAATTTAAAGACCTGCTAGGCTCGATGCTGGGCTCCAGCCAAGGTTTTGAAGAAGAGGAAGACGACGAATAAGGTTGTATCCTTTTGACCTTAACGAGTTACAATAAAAGTACACTTTCTGACCGGAAGTGTACTTTTTGTTTATACGGGAAACTACGTATTGATAAATTACGTAGTTCTGCGCTAGTTTAACCCAACCGATGCCCCTAGTTTTGCAGCACCTATTTGGGTAAACAACAACAGATAAACAACAAATAACACTAATGAAAACGTATTTCCTGACTTGCTGTCTGCTGGCAGCGAGTCTTTTGACTCAGGCTCAAACAGCAAAACCCAAAACGACTGCCGCCAAAAAACCAGTAGCCGTAGCCAAGAAAACAACGGCAGCAAAGCCAAAAACGGCTTCCGCACAACCCACCGCCACTGCCCGTCCAGTAGCCAAAGCATCGGCTACTCAAACAGCACCAGCCGCTACATCGGCCACTGCCTCTGCCCAAACAGAAATTGCCGAAAACAGAACAACAACTCCAGCATCTGCCAAAACAGCAGCGGCTCCAGCTCGTTCAGCGGCAGCCAAGCCCACTAAAGTAGCATCCCCGACCAATACCGGAAAAGGATTATCGGTTGGTTTTCGGGCAGGTGCTAACGTGGTATTGAATAAATTTACAGAAGACGATCAGAGCGCTGGTGTTATCAAACGTGTACCAGGATTTACGGGAGGAGTTGTGCTGAATTATGGCATTAGCAATTCATTCTCGATTCAACCCGAAATTCTGTATACCCGACGCACCATTAAAGCCTCGGGTAGCGACGCTGGAATTACGTTCTCGACCCAGGTAGATATCAACTCGGTCGAAGTTCCGCTCTTACTTAAAGGATCCTTTGGAAAGCAAGTTCGGGTATTTGTTAATGCTGGCCCGTACGTAAATTATAACTTGAACGCCCGCCTGAAAATTACCATTAACGGACAGTCAGAATCGGAGAAACAAAAATTTGGCAAAGGCGATGCTCGTCTGGAATATGGTGTAACGGGAGGGGCGGGTGTTATGCTGCCCGTTGGTCCGGGTTCGTTAATGGTCGAAGGTCGGTATACCCACGCGCTGGGCACTAATTCCAAGGAGCAATCAGACGTCAGTGAATACTTCAAATTAGCGACAGTCTCAATCGGTTACATCATTCCGTTGGGTCTATAGGCTTACTCCACCACAACAGCGGTTCCGTTCGCGCTCACCATCAATAAACCGCCATTATTGCCAACGGTCTGGTAGTCAAGATCAATGGCGATAATGGCGTTTGCCCCTAATCGCTGCGCCTGTTCAATCATTTCGGAGATAGCAATTCCTTTGGCTTCGCGGAGGGCTTGCTCATAAGCACTCGACCGCCCCCCGACAACATCGCGGACACTAGCCAGAAAGTCTTTAATCAGATTAGAGCCTATAATTGCTTCACCATTGGCCAAGCCTAAATATTTGATGATCCGTTTACCTTCGATGTTAGGAGTAGTAGTTATTAGCATAGTTGCAGAATGGCAAAGCCCAAAGTAACAAAATTATAAGCTTTCTTTATGAAAAAAGACCGAATTTTATCCCTTTATGCCGCGGCAGACTACGCAAATCAATCGTTTTTCTAACTATATTCGCATTATACCTACTTTTTACACTCTACCCGGCACTTTCCGCAATAGGCTTGCTTTTCTACTTCTGTTCTCTGGTAGCCGCTTCGGTTGGAATTGATTTCCGCCCCTCATCCATCGCCAAACCCAAGCGGAAAATGCTACCTCCCGTTTCAGCTTCCGTGAAATCAATGGTAGCGCCCAGTTTATCCGCTAGCGCTTTGACAATCGACAAACCCAATCCAGACGAGCTTTCGCTGTTGGTTGGCCGGGCCGACAGCCGCTGAAAGCGTTTGAAAAGCTGCGCCCGTTCGTTGGGCTGAATGCCGGGGCCTTCGTCCCGAATCGCAATGTAACACCGATCCGCCTGCTGATAGACACTGATGTATACATTCCGTCCCATCGGTGTGAATTTCAGCGCATTACTAATCAGATTATCCAGAATCCGAACCACCAGTTCAAAGTCAGAATGAATAACGATGGGCTGGCTTGGCATGGACAGGTGCAAACCAATTGATTTTTGACGTGCCTGTACTTCGTAACCTGCTGCCAGCGCTTCGATCAGGTCATCCAGCTCTATTTCTGTAATTTGCAGGGGTTGCTCGGCGTACACCAGCGAATTGTAAAATACAATGCTATTGATCAGGTCCACGCCGCGCCGCACGGTCTTCATGCCATAATCGATGTTTTCCCGCTGCTCTTCGCTCAATTCCGGGATAGTATTCAGGTGTTGAAAAATGGCATTGATGGTGGCAAGCGGTGATTTCAGGTCGTGCGCGATCACACTGATCAGGCTTTCAATTTCGCGATTTACCTCGGCTAGCTCCTCATTTTTTCGTTCGAGCGTATTATGCTCATCCAAAAGTTGCTGGTTAATCCGGTACAAGGCCGAAAGATTGTTAAGTTCTGACAGTCCTTCTGAAGCAGCCGGAAAACGCGACGCTATCTGGCGTTTTAAATCGGCCACTTGCAACGAAACCATCTGTAAAAGGATCTTATCCTGTAGAAAAAACAACGCTTCGTTAATATCTTCGTCTGATAAAGGACAGGATTGATCCCAGGCCAGTAAAATATAGCCGCTCATACTAGCGTGCCGAAGGGGAAAACAATAGATGCGTTGGGTATCTTGGAAATACAGTTGCAAAGCCCTTGGTAACGCTTCCAGAGCGATATTCTGGGGAGCGGCACAAGCAATTTTAAAAGGAAAAAGCCCCGGTATCGTAATGGTTGGCGACACATACAACAGGTCCGCTAAAGTTGCGTTATATTGTCTGATAACACAGCATAGTCGGGCACCCATGTATTGCCGGATTAACGACACATAGGAAGTCAAGTCAGGTTCTTTTTTCGAATTGACAGCAAATTCGTGGAATTGTTGGTGAAAATCTTTCCACTGCATAAGGAATCATTAACAGGTTTGATGAAGCTGCTGTTTGTTGAGTATACGGTATACTTACGAAATAAGTAGCTTTATATATTTGTTTACCAATAGATTATTTCTTTTGTTTAGTAAAGTAGGTATACGGTAGTCATTTTATTTCTAAATAACTTTGCCCCAATCTATCATAAAATATTCTTTACTTTTTTTCATTTACGCAATATGTTCGCAAAACCTATCCAATACCGTTTTAGTGGCTGGACGTTTCTCCTTTTATTAGCACTCCCTCTCTGGTTTGGCAGTTGTAAGAAAGATAAAGAAGAAGATGGCCCCGGCACCGTGGAGGGAAATTGGAAAGTCACTTCGGGGAAAATTGACCCTAGTGTTTCGGGCTTTTCAGATTTTGTTCTAATAGGCAATACGTACAATCAATCGACGTGCCTGACGGACCTTACTGTTTCATTCAAAGCCGATGGGAAATTGCAATTAGATAATCCCGCTTCCTGCGATAAAATCAATCCAAAGGTCATTGCCAACGCAACCGGAATTGAGACGAACAGCGCTTGGGTTCATACAGGCGACAAACTGACGCTCACCACCACCGACGGGGTCAAGCAGGAATACGGCGTCTCGGTGAACAATAAAACGATGCAGTTAACCTTCAGCAAAGATGCTGACTGGGATAATGATGGTAAACCTTCCAACTATAATTATACCCTCGTTTTCACCCGCCAGTAAGTTGGCATCCTGACGATTTTTTGGTCGCTGCTCTAATTGTAGAGCAGCGACTTTTTTTTGGTCTTCTCAATACCTGGCTCTCCCTCCCCGGGTTAATACCGCCATAACGAACATGACCAAACTGCAAATTGCCAGCCCCCCTGACTCGCGGGCCAGCTCAATATTTATTGTTTTCATGCCCAGTTCATCCAGGGTAAACCCTTCAAAGACAGGCGGCCATTGCAGGTAAGCAGCAACTAGATAGATTCCGCCCGCAATGAGGTAGAACCAGGGCTTCACGGCCTGCGAAAGTGCCATGAAACAGGCCGCCGCCGCAAAAAGATAAATAGAAATCCAAAGGCCCGGATCGGGGTCGTTGTATTGAAATACGGCAAACAGAATAAAAAGTAAACCGAATATGATTGAAATCCATTTTCGCATGGCAAACTAACTTATGGTTTTTATCTACTGACAATATTGTTGAATCGCCGCTGCTGCGTCGGCATAACCCAGACGTTGCGCCTGTTTTAAGCTTAAACAACCTGCATCCGCTTTAGTACTCATTATCTGGGTAATACCCAGGGCGTAAAATGCCTTTCCGAACTTCGGATCCAACTCAACCGCCTTCGTAAAATCCTGCAAGGCTGCTTCGTATTCTTCCTGCTGGAATCGAATATTACCCCGGTTATAATACGCAAACGTGCTTTTCGCATCCAGCTGAATGGCTTTATCAAAATCAACCAGCGCAGAAGTAAGGTTCCCCAACGAAGCAAACAGTTGCCCCCGGTCCAGGTAAATGTCGGACGTGTCGGGTGCCATCCGGATGGCGCGGGCAAAATCTTTCAAGGCATCATCAGAATTTCCCTGGAGCACTTTCAACTTTCCCCGGTTGTAATACGGCTGGTAAAACTCCGGCTTTAGCTTCATCGCCTGTTCGTAATCCAGCAGGGCATTCGGAAACTCTTTCAATTCAAAATAAGCCACGCCCCGTGTGTTGAAAGCCTGGTAATTGCCCGCATCGGCTTCGATGGCCTGATTCAGGGCGGGGATGGCTTCCCGAAATTTCCCCTGCTTCATTAACGCACGTCCCTCGTCTAATTTACCTTCTGAAGATGAGCAAGACTGAATCAGCAAACTTCTTATTACCAGCAGCGAAAGGCTAACAAAAGGGGCAGATTTTACCCGGAACTCCTTGATTGTCTTTAGTATCTCTAGTTTTAACGCTATTTTTCTCATTGTATTTTTAATATTATCCTGCAAAATTAGACCGCAAAGTTTGATTTACGTGCATTAATCCTTACTTTTGCATCGGCAAATCGGTGCTACCAGCTCCTGCTGAATCCCCCAGGTCTTGACCGAAGCAAGGGTAGGTGGTCGTAGCGGTGAGACACTTGATTTGCCATTTTTTTTGCCCTTTCCATAAGTTCTTCTTGCTGCTTCCCCCAGCCTCACGGGTTCCTCACAACTATTTCGGTTAATTAGCTATTTTTGCAGAAACCGCTTTTCCGTCTTACATGAAATTTTTCATTGACACAGCCAACTTGGCTGAAATTCGCGAAGCTCAGGAATTAGGCGTCCTGGATGGCGTTACGACCAACCCTTCCCTAATGGCTAAAGAAGGCATTACGGGTAAAGCAAACATTTTGCACCACTACAAAGCCATCTGCGATCTAGTCGACGGCGATGTAAGTGCCGAAGTGATTGGCGTTACACTTCATGACATGATTCGTGAAGGCGAAGAACTCGCGGAGCTGGATGACAAAATTGTCGTGAAAGTCCCAATGATTAAAGAAGGCGTCAAGGCGCTGAAGTATTTTTCCGAGAAAGGCATTAAAACCAATTGCACCCTTATTTTCTCAGCGGGTCAGGCGCTCCTGGCTGCCAAAGCGGGCGCCACGTATGTGTCCCCTTTCGTGGGTCGTCTGGACGATATTTCGACCGATGGCATTGCCCTGATTGAGCAGATTGTTACCATCTACCGCAACTATAATTACGAGACGGAAGTTTTGGCGGCTTCGGTTCGTCACCCCATGCACATTATCCAATGCGCTGAAATTGGAGCGGATGTCATGACGGGACCCTTGAGCGCCATAACGGCCCTTCTGAATCACCCACTGACGGATAGCGGTCTGGCTAAATTTCTGGCCGATCACCAAAAAGCGGGCGCAAAATAAGTTAAACATTGTGTATCCTAACAGAAAAATATCGTACTGATACACAAGCGTTAACGATTAAATTATACATTCCAATATGTTTTCGAACGAACCGGTCCTTTCTCTCCAGAACGCTGATATTTTTCAGGGCACCAAGATTGTCCTGTCCGATGTAACGTTTGACGTCCACAAGGGCGATTTTGTGTTTTTGATTGGCCGGACAGGGAGCGGAAAAAGTTCGCTGCTGAAAACGCTTTACGCAGACCTGTGGCTCCAATCGGGTAAAGGAATGGTGGCTGGGTATGCGCTGGAAAAACTGAAGCCCAAAGACGTTCCTTACCTGCGCCGCAAGATTGGCATTGTCTTTCAGGATTTTCAGTTGTTCATGGATCGGAACGTGGAAGACAACCTCAAGTTTGTGTTGCAGGCCACGGGCTGGAAAGACAAAACGAAAATGAAAAACCGCATCTCGGATGTCTTGATGCAGGTCGGCCTCAGCGCCGTAAACCGAAAGATGCCCCACCAGCTTTCGGGTGGCGAGCAGCAGCGGATTGTCATTGCCCGCGCCATGCTCAACGAACCCATGTTCCTGATTGCCGATGAGCCAACCGGAAACCTTGATCCCGTTGTTAGTGAGCAGATTATGCAGGTTTTTCAGACCATCGGCAACGCGGGCACGGCCATTTTGATGGCCACCCACAACTACGACTTTCTAAAAAAATACCCCGCCCGCATCTTGAAATGCGAAGAGGGGCAAGTGCGGGAACAAGGCTTGTAAAAGCAAGTCATGACCAGCACGCTGGTCATGACTCAAACTGCTTATTTCGCTTTCAGGTATACAAACGGAATAATTACCTCTTCCAACGAGACACCGCCGTGCTGGAACGTATCACGGTAATAATTCACGTAATAATTGTAGTTATTGGGATAGGCGAAGAAGTAATCCTCCAGCGTGAAAACATAGGCCGTTGACACGTTGATGCGGGGCAAGAAGAACCGCTCCGGCTTGCGACACACGAACAAATGGTTCTCGTCGAAGCCCAGGTTTTTGCCTTGTTTGTACCGTAAATTGGTGTTCGTTTCGCGGTAACCCACAATCTTAGCCGGTTTCTGCACCCGAATCATGCCGTGGTCGGTGGTGATAATCAGGCGTCCACCTTTCTCGGCGATCTTCCGAATAAATTCAAGCAGTGGGGAGTGCAAGAACCAGGACCGCGTAATGGAGCGGTATGCGCGCTCATCCGGTGCCAGCTCTTTGATCATCGCCATATCCGTTCGGGCGTGCGAAAGCATATCCACGAAGTTATACACAACCACGTTTAACTGGTTCTGCATCAGATTGCTGAAGTTATCGACCAGCGCTTTACCCTGGTTGGTATTCACAATCTTGTTGTACGAAAACTTAGCGTTCAGGCGCGCCCGGTCAATCTGCCGTTTCAGAAACTGGTCTTCATTGTTGTTGAGCCCCTCCTCGTCATTTTCATCGTTCACCCAAAGATCAGGCGTCTGCTTTTCCATTTCGCTGGGCATCATTCCCGCAAAAATCGAATTCCGGGCAAAAGCCGTTGTCGTGGGCAAAATAGAGTAATACATCGACTCTTCTTCAACCGTAAAGAATTCAGTCAGAATCGGTTCGATTACTTTCCACTGGTCATAACGCAGGTTATCGATCAGTACGAAAAACAGCGGACCCGCTGGCGAGCCCACCCCTTCTTCCACCAATGGAAAAACTTTTTTCCGCATGAGCTGGTGCGACATAATGGGTTTATCAGCCTTCGGATCGTTGAGCCAGTCCTCGTAATTATTCATGATGAACTTACAGAAGGTGGCGTTGGCTTCGCTTTTCTGCATGCCAAACACCTCGGCCATGCTGCGATCCTGCGCTCCGTCCAGTTCCAGTTCCCAGAAAATCAATTTTCGGTAAATATCCGCCCATTCTTCATGCCCGATGCGGTCGTTATACTGCATGGCCAGGTTCCGGAAATCCTGCTGATAACCGATGTTGGTACGCTCCGTAACCAGGCGGCGATTGTCTAATATTTTCTTGACGGATAGAAGTATTTGGTTCGGATTCAGGGGCTTAATTAGATAATCAGCGATTTTAGAGCCGATTGCCTCCTCCATAATGTGTTCCTCTTCGCTCTTGGTAATCATTACCACGGGCAGGTTAGGCCGCATTTGCTTAATTTGCTGAAGCGTTTCCAGGCCTGTCATCCCCGGCATCATTTCGTCCAGAAAAACCAGGTCAAAGTTCTCTTCATCAACTTTCTCCAGTGCATCAGCTCCACTATTAACCGGTGTTACTTGGTACCCTTTATTTTTAAGAAAAAGTATATGGGGCTTCAGTAAATCAATTTCATCGTCGGCCCAGAGGATTGAATAGTTTTGCATGATTAATGTCTTAAATATGGATTGGAAAGGCGGGCCCGCCGAAGCAAGCCCATAACTTATTTTAACACAGAACGCCGGAAACTGTTTGTTTCATCCTTGAATGTCAACAATTAAGTTTTTTTAACGATCGGCTCAATGATAGCCATTTACGCTCCGAAAAAACAGTTGTACGCTTAAAGAAATCGCTCGGCAACGCGCTCCAGATCTTCCGGCGTATCGATTCCGTGGCTGTCATATTCTGTCACCACGGCCTGAATGCGATAGCCGTTTTCCAGCCAGCGCAGTTGTTCCAGCGCCTCGGCTTTTTCGAGGGGTGACGGGGGTAGCTCCGTGATAGCCGCCAACACATCGCTTCGGTAGGCATAGATACCAATGTGTTTGTAATACTGGTGGTGCTGTAGCCATTCGTCGGGGGACTTATCGCGCTGATAAGGAATGGTTTGTCGGCTGAAATACAGGGCTTCCCCCCGCGTATTCAACACCACTTTCGGGGTGCTCGGATTGCTCAGCGTTACGGCATCATCAATGACTTTGACCAACGTGGCTAATTCCGTTTTTCCATCCAGTACCGACGCCAGCAGGTTAATCTGAGCGGGTTGGATAAACGGCTCATCGCCTTGGATATTCATCACATAATCGACTGTAGTGCCGCTTTTCTGGAGCGCCTCAAAGCAGCGGTCCGTTCCACTTTGGTGGTGCGTGCCCGTCAGGACCACTTCGCCGCCAAACGACCGGACGTGACTCGCAATGCGCTCGTCGTCCGTGGCAACCACCACGCCACTGAGCGTTTCTGCCTGCCACGCCTGTTCGACTACTCTCTGAATCATTGTTTTGCCCGCAATAGTGGCCAGGGCTTTGGCCGGAAAACGGGTTGATGCGTAACGCGCCGGAATAATTCCAAGTATTTTCACCAATGGATTGTTCTATTTTTGCTGCAAAGTAAGCGGCATATGGCTTTATTAAAAACAGCGTTCGTACACAATTTCGCGACTCCGGTTTGGCGGCTCCTTTTTGAACAGGTTCCCGGCGCTCCCGGCTTATTGCTTGCCGAACTTCGGGATGGCTCCAAACGTAGCCTTCAGGTAAGCACCTTGCAGCTTCCTAACGGCGAATTACTGACTCATTCGCTGGAACTACCCTGGTCGGCGGCGGTGCTGGGTATCTGGAATGGCTACGCGCTCTACCACCGACTCGACAACGAACGCCTCCCCGTTCCAACGGCGCTGGGTTGCCTTGACGTTCGACGTGGCGAAATACGCTGGGAATGGCCGGGACACATGTTGTCGGCTTCGGACGGCCAACTTGTAGAAGCAACCCGAACCAGTCTGGCAGCCGGCGAAATGCGCCAGCCCGTTTGGTTTTCGCTCCTCGAGGGCCAGCCGGTTGATGGCGTTAAATCCATTCTGCCTGCCCCCAATCCTTCCCTGCAATTTCCGACGCATTATCCCGAAACCAGCCAATATTGGCCCTTGCTTAACCGTTTTGTAGAAAAATATACCAACCATCTCGCAATTCAGGCCATAGACTACCTGGAAGTTGCAGATAAGATTATCTTTTCGTATTATGTTTACGGGAATACGGGTAAAAAGCAGTCCTATTTGTTGATTACCGATCGCCAGCAAACGGTCTGGCTGCATCAACCCTTACTGGAACAAACGGCTAGCGACAAGGATTCTGAACGATCCGATGGGTTAGCCGGAGCGTTTTGCGTCTGGCAAAATCAGATTCTGGCGCTCGCACAACCGACCCAACTTGTTAGTTACTTTTTGACCTGAATACCATGAAACACCTGCTGTTGGTTTTACTGGGTGGGCTGACTGGCCTGACCGCCACGGCCAACGCCGCTCGCCCTTCTTCCGTTCGCCTGGACTCCATCGGCGTCGAAAAAAAAGACGGGAAGCTTTTTGTACTCCACCGCGTTGGTCAGGGGCAAACCCTTTATTCGTTGGTTCGCCGCTATAAAACATCCATTCAGAACATTCGGGATGCTAATCCGGGCCTGAATGACAATGTACGCTACGACCAGCTTGTTCGTGTTCCGGTGACTAACCTGGCCCGCAAAGAAGAAAAGGCCATTGAGAAAGCCATTAAAAAAGAGGAAAAAGAACACAAGAAAGTTGAAAAAGATAGCAAGCGCGAAGAAGAAGAAGCCAAGCGTACCGGCAAAACGGTAAACCCCAACAGCGGCATTCACCAAATTGAAGCTGGACAGACGCTTTATAGCCTGGCGGCACGCTACGGTGTTTCCATGGATAACCTGCGCAAATGGAATAATTTACCGGCAGATAAGGTGGTATCTGGACAGGCGCTGATTGTCTCGGAAAAAGCCTGGCGTGAACGGGAACCGTCCAAAGCCCAGCTAGCTGCCACCTCGAAAGTGGAAGCGGCGCAGGCAGAATCGCCGAAGACCGTTTCCCGCCCTGATTCGCCCAAAACCGAACGTCCCGCCCCGCCCCGTCAACTGGCGAAAAACGAACTGCCCAAGCCAGAACGTGAAGCCACGGCCCGGAATGATGCCCCCCGCGAAGAAACAGCCACCGCTGAACGCCGCCCGGAAACAGCTCCGGAGCCTGCTGCCGAGCCTGTTGAACCACGCATCATTCGCCCCGGCGACACGGGTCCGCTTCCGAATCCGGGAGCCAATGCCCGTAAAATATCAGAAATTGGCATTGCGGAAATTATCGACGAAAACGATAATTCCAATAAATACCTGGCGTTGCACCGCTCAGCCCCCATCGGAACACTCGTGCTTGTTCGCAACTCGATGAACAACCAGGGTATCTGGGTTAAGGTAATTGGCCGACTGCCCGATACCAGCATCAATGATCGGGTAATTATTAAGATATCTGCCCGGGCCTTCGAGAAACTTTCTCCCGCCGACCGACGTTTCAGAGCAGAGGCCAGTTATTTAGCACCCTAAAATTAAATGGATTAGTGAATCAAAATCGGTGAGTTAGCCTGCTCCCTGAAAAGCATTCATTAGTCGATGTTCACTCAACAATGCAGAACGAATCAAAAGCGGAACGGATTGCGCGTAGACGGAAAGAGCGCGAAGACAAAATGAAAGCAACGCCGGGTTATAAAGTCTGGAGCGTTGCGTTTACGATCATGTATCCCTTTGTTGCCGTATTCACGGCTCTTTTCACGGGCTTGCTTTCCGTTTTCTCGACTATTTCCAACGCTTTTGTCTGGATGTTGAGCGGTGGCAAATCCAATGAACACTGAAGAATGCTGCCTGAAAAAGCCGGAAGCCAGCCACTTTTCCTGCTTTTTTCATTTATTTTCCCATGAATTACCCCCTAAAAGACCTGCTGGATCAGAAAGTTGAGCAGTATAATCAGCCTTCGTTTATTGAGAAAGACCCCATCAGTATTCCGCATCGGTTTACCCTAAAACAGGACATTGAAATTATGGGATTCTGGGCGGCGGTATTGGCCTGGGGCCAGCGTCCGGTCATCATCAAGAAAGCAACTGAGCTAATTCAGCACATGGATGGTGCCCCCTGCGATTTTATTTTAAATCATCAGGATACCGATCTAAGACGCTTTCTGGCTTTTAAGCACCGGACTTTCAACGCCACCGACGCGCTTTATTTTCTGCATTTTTTTCGGCAGTATTATAACCAGCACGAATCGCTCGAAGATGCCTTTCTGGCGGGCTTATCTCCGGACTCATCCAATGTTCAGCCGGCACTGGAAACCTTTCATGACCGTTTCTGCAACTACGATTTTTTCCCCGAACGAACCCGCAAGCACATTGCTACACCCGCCCGGAATTCGTCGTGCAAACGGCTCAATATGTTTCTGCGCTGGATGGTTCGGCAAGATCTAAAAGGCGTTGATTTTGGTTTGTGGACGCGGATTCAGCCACGTCAGTTGGTCATTCCCATCGATGTACACGTTGGTCGCGTAGCGCGCAAACTGGGTTTGCTTACCCGGGAGCAGACCGACTGGAAAGCGGCCGTTGAATTGACCGAAAAGCTCTGTTTGTTTGATCCAAATGACCCCGTGAAGTACGACTTTGCCTTATTTGGCTTAGGCGTTGAAGGTGAGATGTAAGCCCCGTTAGGTACGAGTAAATAAAAAAGTTGATCAATTCGCCCTGAATAGGGTTAATCTAAACAACTAAGATTTACATTTATCGTAGCTAATCCATCATCATATGCCTTTCGAAATTCATCACCATGCCTTCGGTCTTCTGACTGAGTACATTATCCAAAATACCGAAACTGGCGAGTATTTCAGTGTCTTGCCTACCCACGGAGCCTTATTACGTCGCCTGGTTTTGCGCCATAATGGCACCCCCGTTTCAGTCCTGAAAGCCCCTGAGTCAACCCAGGCGCTGATGGCGGATGAAACGTATGCCAGCGCCTTGATGTTTCCGTTCCCGAGCCGCGTCCGCCACGGCATTTATACGTTTGAAGGAACTGCTTACACGCTTCCCATGAACGAGTCGGCGCGGCACCATGCCCTTCATGGCTTTCTGTACAACCGCCCTTTTGACGTAGTTGGCCAGGTTACTACCGACACGGAAGCTTCCATTACCTTACAATATGATTACAAAGGAGATTATGCGGGTTACCCTTTCCCGTTTGATTTTCGGATCACCTATTTACTAACCGCCAACGGTCAGTTTTCCTTAAGCTACGACGTGCGAAACACGGGTACTGGAAATTGCCCGGTTGGTTTTGGCTGGCACCCCTACTTTACGTTAGGAGAAGAGCCCATTGATAATTTATCCATGAATTTACCGGTAAGCAAACAGGTTATTCTGGATGATAACCTGTTGCCGGTGAGGGAAGAGTTATTTGCCCTGACGGGAAATATTCCAATTGGCGATCAGAAAATAGATGCCGTTTTTACCGTTGCCGACAGTCCAGAGTTGGGCGTAACAACTGTATTACACTCGCCCCAGCAGGCTTTAAGTCTGAATGTCTGGCAGGAAACGGGCTTCAATAAGTTTAATTACCTCGTTGTTTATACGCCCGTAAGCCGCCATAGCATAGCCATCGAAGCGCTGACCTGCAACGTCAACGCCTTTAACAATGAAGAAGGTCTTCAAATCCTGTCTCCTAATGAATCGAAGTCGGGACAGATTAAAGTCTGGTTGTCTTAACTAAAATCGGCCAATTAAAGAGCTGCCAACCTCTTTAATTGGCCTCTCGCTTTTACAGCTCAAATTTAATCCCTTGTGCCAAAGGCAAATGAGTGCCGTAGTTGATGGTATTGGTTTGGCGACGCATGTACGCTTTCCAGGCATCCGAACCGGATTCACGCCCGCCACCCGTTTCTTTTTCGCCCCCAAAAGCGCCGCCAATCTCAGCACCTGATGTACCAATATTGACGTTTGCAATCCCGCAATCTGAACCGGCTACGGACAGAAATTGCTCGGCTTCGCGTAGGTTAAGCGTAAAAATAGCGGACGATAAGCCCTGTGGTACGCCATTTTGTAACGCAATGGCTTCTTCTATCGTGCTGTATTTCAACAGATAAAGAATGGGAGCAAACGTTTCGTGCTGGACAATGGCGGTTTGCTCGGGCATTTCGGCAATGCAAGGCTGGACATAGCATCCTGATTCAAATTCTGATCCGCTTAAAACATCGCCATCAATCAGCATCCGACCGCCCTGTTCTTTGATCTGAAAAATAGCCTTCTGATAACCCTGTACTGCCTCTTTATCAATCAACGGACCAACATGCACCTTCTCGTCCAGTGGGTTTCCAATCCGAAGTTGTCCGTAAGCACGCACTAAGCGCGTTTTTACGTCATCGTAAATCGAGTCGTGAATAATCAGTCGCCGGGTGGTTGTGCAACGCTGTCCCGCCGTTCCGACGGCACCAAACACAATGGCCGGAATCGCAACGTTGAGATCGGCGTGGGGCGTTACAATGATGGCGTTGTTTCCACCCAGTTCTAGCAAATAGCGCCCCAAGCGGCTGGAAACGGCCTGCGCCACGGCCTTTCCCATGCGCGTTGAACCTGTCGCCGAAACCAGCGCCACCCGCTCGTCGGTAGCAAGCCATTCGCCTGCTTCGCGTCCACCCGTGATGAGGCAGGAAACGCCTTCGGGAATCTCGTTTTGTTCCAGTACTTCTTTGATGATTTGTTGGCAGGCCAGCGCCGTCATTGGCGTTTTTTCGGATGGTTTCCAAATACATACGTTCCCGCACACCCACGCAATCATGGCATTCCACGACCAGACTGCCACCGGAAAATTAAAGGCCGAGATAATGCCAACCACGCCCAGCGGATGCCACTGCTCATACATCCGGTGCGCCGGACGTTCGCTGTGCATGCTTAATCCGTACAGTTGCCGCGACAGCCCGACCGCAAAATCGCAGATATCAATAATTTCCTGCACTTCGCCCAGCCCTTCCTGAAGCGATTTGCCCATTTCATAGCTGACAAGCGCGCCTAGCTCTTTCTTATATTGCCGAAACTGATCGCCCATTTGCCGGACAATCTCACCCCGTTTAGGAGCCGGAATGGTGCGCCATTCCAGAAAAGCTTCCCGGGCCGTTTCTACCACTTTGTTATAATCATCTTCCGTTGTTGGATGGATCTGGGCCATTAATTTGCCATCCACTGGTGAGTAGGAATCAATCAGACGATCCGTAGAATGCCAAAAAGCCACGCCAGTACTTGTCCCTGACATAATCGGCTGGTTTTTTAGTTTTTGAAGGAATTGCTGCATACCTGTTAGATGTGTGGTTTTAAATGTGGTGAATATACATTATTTACTAATTTGTAGCTGAAAGCCAATTTCGCAGTTCACAATCGCTTTGTCAATTTCCATGAAAAGTATTCTTCTGACTTCGCTCAGCTTATTCTTTGCGCTGATTTCTCTGGCGCAGACGCCACCGCCCAACCCAGGAGCGGAATTCATCAAGCAAAATTTTCAGAAATACGAATATAAAATCCCAATGCGCGACGGGACCAAATTACACACAGCGGTGTATGTCCCGAAAGACGCTTCCGAATCGGTTCAGTACCCTTTTATGATGCAGCGAACCTGCTACAGTGTAGCTCCTTATGGCCCAGACGCCTACCCCGCCCGCCTTGGCCCATCAACGACCCTGATGCGCGACAAATACATCTTTGTGTATCAGGACGTTCGGGGACGGTGGATGTCGGAAGGCACCTGGACCAACATGACGCCCAATATTCCTGACCCAGCTCCGGCCAAGGCGGTTGCCCGAAAAGGCAAAGCACCCGCCCGGCCTTCGGCAGCTCCGTTGGCCGGCTCCCCCGACGAAAGTTCGGATACCTACGACACAATCGACTGGCTGCTGCATAACGTCAAGTTTAACAACGGACGCGTTGGGCAATGGGGCGGCTCCTACCCCGGTTTTTACACCATTGCGGGCGCTATTGATGCGCATCCGGCCCTAAAAGCTTCGTCCCCGCAAGCGCCCATCGCCGATTTTTTCTTCGATGACTTCCACCACAACGGTACTTTTATTCAGGCGTATCTCTTTACGTTTCCGGTCTTTGGTGTGCAACACCCAAAGCCGACTTCCGAAGCGTGGTACAATGACCAGATGATTAAAACGGGCACCCGGGACGGATTTCAGTGGCAGTACGACCTGGGTCCGTTGAAAAATGCGGATAAATATTACAAAGATAATTTCTACTGGCAGGAAACGATAAACCACCCAAACTACGACGAGTTCTGGCAGAAACGCAGCATTGTCCCACACCTGAAAAACGTGAAACACGCCATCATGACCGTTGGTGGCTGGTTTGACGCGGAGGACTTGTATGGCCCACTCACGATTTACAAAAATCTGGAAAAGAACAATCCTGGCACGTATAACACGCTGGTGATGGGGCCGTTCGGCCACGGTCGTTGGGCGCAGGAAACGGGCCATACGCTGCACAACAACATTTATTTCGGCGACAGCATCGCGACATTTTATCAAAAGAACATCGAAGCCAAATTTTTCAATCATTTCCTGAAAGGTCCCGGCGATGGCAAAACGGGCTTACCCGATGCCTACCTGTTTGATACAGGTCGCAAAGAGTGGAAAACGTTTGATAAGTGGCCCGCTCCCAGCGCCCAGAATCTTTCTTTTTATCTATCAAATACCGGCCAGCTTACTCAGCAAGCGCCAGCGGACCAGGGTTTTAGCGAGTTTATCAGCGATCCGATGAAGCCGGTGCCCTACACGGAAGACAACACGACCACCATTGGATTTACGCCTTTCAACTACATGTCGGAAGATCAACGATTTGCGTCGCGGCGTCCGGATGTGCTGACGTTCCAGACCGAACCGCTGACGGAGGACATTACGCTTGGCGGTGAAATTACGGCTAAACTCAAAGTGAGCACCACGGGCACCGATGCCGACTGGATTGTGAAGCTCATTGATGTTTACCCGCCCGACGAGCCGAATCACCCTTATATGCCCAACAAAAACATTATTCTGAGCAATTACCAGCAAATGGTGCGCTCGGAAGCCATGCGGGGGCGTTTTCGAAATTCATTCGAAAAGCCCGAGCCGTTTGAGGCAAACAAAGTTACCGATGTGACGTTTCGTTTACAGGATGTGTTGCACACATTCAAAAAAGGGCACCGAGTTATGATTCAGGTCCAAAGCACCTGGTTTCCGCTCATCGACCGTAATCCGCAGAAATACGTAGACAACATCTACAAAGCCGATGCGTCTGACTTCCAAAAAGCAACGCACCGGGTTTACGCTAACTCCGCGATTGAGGTGCAGATTTTGAAATAAACATTCGTAACTCGTAGAAAAAAAGCTCATACCTGCTTCCTAACACAATCGGAACGGTATGGGCTTTCGTTTATATCTAAAAAGACTGTCTATGGTACTAACAAACTCGGCGACTGAAGCGATTAAACATTATGTCTTTTCGTTGTTAATCATTTACGGATTTACACTGGAAACGGCACAGGCCCAGCAAACCAGCAACTGGCGATTGGAAAAAGACAAGCACGGAATTCAGGTTTATTCCAGAAATTTATCGGACACCAAACTAAAGGAGCTGAAAGTCGTCTTCGAATTGTCGGGTCAGTTGTCGGATCTTCTTGCCGTTTTGTCCGATGCCGATCACCTGCCCGATTGGGTTTACGGGACTCGGAAGTCGTACGTTATCCGCCGGGTCAGTCCATCCGAATTTTATTACCATACCGAAATGAATCTCCCCTGGCCCGCCAGCAACCGCGACGTATCGATCCGGTTTCACGCCCAGCAGGACCCACAAACGAAGGTGCTAACGATTCGATCTGAATCAGTTGGGAATCAAGTGCCCCTACAGGACGGAATTGTGCGGGTGCCGTATTCACTGGCCCATTGGACCGTAAAACCTTTGTCTAACGAGCAAATGCACGTGGAATACATCTTTCGCGTCGATCCGGGCGGAAAGTTACCGGCCTGGTTGGTTAATCTGGTCGCTTCGACGGGTCCTATGCAGACCTTCCAAAAGCTCCGGGAGTTGATTAAAAATCCTAAGTATCAAAACAAAAAGTATCCCTTTCTGGAGAGCTGAACTTATTTCCGGCTGATAAACGGATTGCCTTTTACATAAAAACGATACGGTAAATCGGCACCCTGCGTGATGCCAATTCGGGTGGTGGTTACCATCTCAAAATCGTGCAACACAGGCCCCCGGATTGTAAGTGGCCCCGTTACTAACGACGAAAAGTTGTGCTCCTGCCGATCAATGCCCATGGCGCTCACCAACTTACCGGGACCGCTACACAAACCGCGTAAACCAACTTTGGTTGCTGGGTCAAGGCCTCGGCGTAGCCCCATCAGATCAAGCCCTTGGGTAGGTTCCAGCGCGCGAATCAGGACAGCTTCGCCCAGCCCTTCGGCGGCGCTAACGACGTTGATGCAGTGGTGGAAACCGTAAATCTGATAGACATACAGCGTTCCGGCTGGCCCAAACATGGCGGCGTTACGAACTGTTTTTCGCCGGTAAGCATGGCAGGCAGGGTCGCCTGTCAAGTAAGCTTCGGTTTCGACGATAATCCCGGCGGCGGTGCCTTCCCTACTTTCGTGAACCAGTTCGCAGCCCAGTAAAAGCTGGGAAAGTGTCAGCGTATCGTGCTTCTCGTAAAACTCAAGGGGCAATTTTGTCATCATTTTCCAATTTATTCTTCTTCATAACCCAAAAACAACGGGTCGGTTTGAGAATATCCGTTCGCTGGAAACAGAAAACAACAGTTGCGCTTCTTGGGAAACTTGCGTAACTAGAGTTACAACAAAACCATTCACCTTAACTGATCCCACCGTATGAAAAACATCCTTGTTGTTGGATTAGGTAAAGTTGGCTCGCTCGTCGGCATTCTGCTCAACAAACGGTTTTCGGTTACGGGTTTCGATCAACGTCAACCGGCCCAAAAACTTCCCTTTCCGGTTATTTTGGGCGACGTATCGGATGAAGCAACCTTAACGAAAACCCTAGACGCTTTCGACGGCGTAGTTTCCTGCCTCCCTTATAATTTGAACCTGCCCATCGCCAAAGCAGCTTACGAGCTAGGGGTTCATTATTTCGATCTAACGGAAGACGTACCAACCACGACGGCCATCCGCGAAATGGCGGCTACGGCGCAATCGGTCATGGCCCCCCAATGCGGACTGGCACCGGGACTAATTGGCATTGCCGGGGCCGATCTGGCCAAGCGCTTCACAAAACTCCGGGATATTGAACTGCGGGTCGGCGCGCTTCCGCGTTATCCAAACGGTTTGCTGGGTTATTCCTTTACCTGGTCGCCCGCTGGCGTGATTAACGAATACCTCAATGATTGCGAAGTAATTGCGAATGGCGTGCAGAAAATGGTTCCGGCCCTGGACGGCATCGAGGTAATCAACATCGAAGGCCAGGAATTTGAGGCTTTCAGTACGTCGGGGGGCTTGGGAACTATGTGCGAGACGTACGCGGGTCAGGTCGATACCTTGAATTACAAAACCATTCGTTACCCTGGACACGCTAAACTCATGCGCTTTCTGTTGTATGAGCTGATTTTGAAAGAAAAACGTGCTCTGGTTGAGCAGATACTGACCGAAGCAAAGCCGCCCGTGCAGGAAGATGTTGTTTATGTCTATGCTGTAGTAGAAGGCTGGAATGGCACGGAGCTGGCTCGCGAAGAATTTTACCGCGCTTATCATCCACGCCAGATTGACGGGCAGCACTGGCGGGCTATTTCCTGGACCACGGCTGGTTCCGTAGCCGCCGTCGTTGAACTGGTTGCCGACGGGTTATTACCGCAAAAAGGTTTTATCAAGCAGGAAGAGATCCCTTTTGATGCGTTTCTGGAGACGAGAAACGGGCAGGCTTTCCGAAAAGAACTAATAATAACTGAAGCGTAAATACCGATTGGGGCGGCCATGTACCGCCCCAATCGACTTTAAATCAGATCACGTTCATGGTCTGTTCTTTGATCTTCTCCAGCTCGTCTTTCATCTGAACCACCAGGCGCTGAATCACCACATCGTTTGCTTTGGAGCCGATGGTATTGATCTCCCGACCGATTTCCTGCGAGATAAAATTGAGCTTTTTCCCGTTCGCCTCTTCGGTTGACAGAACTTCCAGGAAATAATCCAGGTGATTTTTGAGGCGGACTTTTTCTTCGGAAATTTCGAATTTTTCGACGTAGTAAATCAATTCCTGCTCAAACCGGTTCTGGTCGATTTCCTCTCCGGCCAACAATTCCGTGACCATATTCCGAAGCCGCTCCCGCACCGCCGGAATCCGTTTCACATCCTGCGTCTCAACGAGAATGAGCCGCTCCCGGATGGCAATGATGTACTCCCGAAATTTGATTTCCAGGGCATTGCCCTCCTGCCGCCGGAACTCATCGCATTTCCGAATGGCTTCCAGAACCGTAGTCGAGATTAGCTCCCAATCCTGCGCCTGGGTGTCGGGCATGGCTACCGATTCTGAATTATACGCATTGGGCTGTTGCAAAGCCAGCTTAAAGAGGTCGCTGTCTGAAACGGCCAGCCCTAAACCGACGCTGGTTTCCCGAAAATCAGTTACGTAAGCTTCGACCAGCGGACGGTTTACGGCCACACCGGGACGCGTGTTCGCCAGGCGATTAATCGTCAGGGTAAATTCTACCTTACCGCGTTCCAGCTTTTGGGTCAACAAATTCCGAAGTTCTATTTCTTTATCCGAATAATGCTTGGGAATCCGGCAATAAATGTCCAGAAACTTGGAATTGAGGGTCTTCAGTTCTACAGTAACCGTGAGGCCATCTACCTCATGCGTTGCGCTGCCGAACCCGGTCATGGATTTGAGCATAACTAAATGTGTCTTGGCTATAGCTGGCTATTTTTAGCTACTTCCGGGGTTGTTGTTAAGGCATTTTTATTGATTTCTGCCATTTCTTTCCGATAACGCGCTACATCGCAGGCCAGGTAAATGGCTTGTAGCATCGAATTTTCGTCCGCCATATTTTTCCCCGCAATGTCGTAAGCCGTACCGTGGTCGGGAGACGTGCGCACAACGGGCATCCCAGCCGTGAAGTTAACGCCTTCGTCAAAAGCCAGTGTCTTGAACGGAATCAAACCCTGGTCGTGGTACATGGCCAGCACGGCATCATACTTGCGGTAACTTTGCGTCCCAAAGAACCCGTCGGACGCATACGGGCCGTAGATCAACAGCCCTTTGTTGCGCAAATCCTGAATAAGCGGCTTTAAAATTTCCTGCTCTTCATTGCCCAGCAAGCCTTCTTCGCCCGCGTGCGGATTGACACCCAACACGGCAATGCGGGGTTTTTGAATGCCGAAATCATTGCGCAACGACTGATACATCAGGTGCAGTTTCTGCTGTACCCGCTCCCGGGTAATGTTCGACCGAACCCGCCCCAGCGGAATATGGCCCGTAACAACGCCAACTCGCAACGTGCTGCTTACCAGAAACATCAGGTTATCTTTCACCTCAAACGCATCGGCGAAATATTCGGTATGACCCGGAAAGCTAAACGTTTCAGTCTGGATGTTGTGCTTATTGATGGGCGCTGTCACGATGGCGTCCAGGTGCCCGGCTTTCAGGTCTTCCGTTGCCCGCACCAAACAGGCCAGTGCTGCCTGACCAGCTTCTTCCGTTACTTTTCCTGGCTGAACTTCCTGATTTGGCTTTTCCTTTTCGGCGGTTCCATTCTGGCCGGACTGATCGCCCCAACACGTAATGACGTTGGTGAATTTCGGGTTGGCCTGACCAATGTGCTGAATTCCGTTCAGATTCCAGTCTTTTAGTTGTAAGCCACTCTGCTGAAGCATGTTCCGGTAACGATTTAGTACGCGCATCGAGCCGTAAACTACGGGCGTACAAATCTTGTTTAGCCGATTGTGCTGCAAGGCCTTCAGAATCACTTCGGGCCCAATACCATTATAATCGCCCAGCGTAATACCGATCACCAATCGGTCGGGCTGCGGCTTTTCGGGTTGTTGCGGGTCAGAATGACGTTCGTTTTTCTTCTCCGATTGGCGTTGTTCCATCTACTTTTATTAGTTTCGCCGTTACCTCGTTCTAGGCGTACTCCCTGACTTGAAGAGAACGTGTGGTATTTGCCACCCCTTCCCTAGTTAGAAGAAAGGAGCCAGAAACTGAGGTTTTTGTTGCAAGTTACGAAAACCCTACGGATGTCCGAAAAACAGATCACCATTCTCATTGCCGATGAGATGCACCCGTCCCTCTTTCCCATGCTTGATGAGGCGAAGATCGGCTACCACTATGCGCCTAACATGACCCGACAGGAGCTTTTAGCGCAAATTCATGCGTTCGACGGATTATTTATTCGCAGTAAAACAAATGTCGATCAGGCAATTCTGGACGCTGCTCCTGCCCTGCAATTTATTGGCCGGGCTGGCGCGGGTCTGGATCTGATTGATCTTGACGCGACCCAGAAGCGGGGTATTCCGGTTTTTCACGCGGGCGAAGGAAATCGCGATGCGGTAGGAGAACACATGGTCGGAATGCTGCTAAACCTGCTGGCTAACATCAGCAAGGCCGACCGTGAAGTTCGTCAGGGCATTTGGCACCGCGAAGAAAACCGGGGTTATGAGCTGGGTAACCTGACCGTCGGCCTGATTGGTTACGGAAACAATGGCCGGGCCACCGCCCGCCGACTAAGTGGTTTTGGCTGCCCGGTGCTTTGCTACGATAAGTACCTGACTCATTACGGTGATGCCTACGCACAGGAAGCCACGTTGGAGCAGATTATGGCGCAGGCTGACGTTTTAAGCCTGCATATTCCGCTTACCAGCGAGACCAAACTGATGATCAATGATTTCTTTGTTGATCGATTTGCGAAGCCGTTCTATCTGGTCAATGTTGCGCGGGGTGAAATTGCCTCTTTGTCTGCCGTTGTTCGCGGACTGCAAAGTGGAAAAATTCGCGGTGCCTGTCTGGATGTTCTGGAAAACGAGAAGCTGTCAAAACTGACTCCAGAGCAACAAACTGCTTTCGATTACCTACGAACCGCCAATAACGTTGTCCTGACTCCGCACATAGCGGGCTGGACGCATGAGAGTTACGTGCGAATTAATGAGGTATTGGTGCGGCAATTATTGGCTATTCTTTCATGAGGTTCCTTATCTTTTTTTTGCTTTTGTCTACCGAGCTAGCGGCCCAATCTCTTTCTGATGTTTTGACGCCTTATTTGCAGGAGCTGCCCACTAAGGTTCAGGTCAACATCGCGGTAGAATCGCTGAAAGGCCGTAATCAGTCGTTTTTTCACCAGGCCGATGAGCGCATTCCGGCGGCCAGTGTCATTAAACTTCCGATTATGGTCGAAGCGATGGAATGGGTTAAAAACGGTCGTCTGGCGCTGGATAGTCTGCACTTATTACTGGAATCGGAAAAAGTAGGTGGGTCCGGAATTTTGCATACCTACCCGCCAAACAGCCGCGTTACTTACCGCGAACTCGTTACCCTGATGATGACGCATAGTGACAACATGGCCACCAATATCCTCATTCGGAAACTCGGCATGGACCAAATCAACCAGCGCATCCGGGCGATGGGTTTGTCGCAAAGCCAGCTAAACCGCGTCATGATTGACACCGCAGCCGTGAAGCGAGGCATCGAGAACTACGTTACTACGCGCGAGATGAACACCATCCTTACGAAGATTTACAAAAAAAAGCTGGTGACGCCCTCGCTTTGTGAGCAAATGATTGACATACTTAAGCAGAACAAAGACACCAAAGCCATTGCTAGCCTATTGCCCGCCACAACGGCTATCGCACACAAAACCGGCACGTTGACTTACGTGCGCGGGGATGTAGGGATCGTCTACGCCCGCAAGCCTTTTGTCTTATCTGTTTTTGTTCGGGGTACTACCACTGAAGAAGCCAACCTGATCATTGGCCGACTGGCTGAAATTTGCTTCAAGCACTTTAATTAAACAAGCTTAACGCCCTTTATTGCCTTAGCGCTACCCTTTGATTGGAGGGTTTTTAAATCCTTACTCTTCTAGCCCGGTATTTTATCCCTGTATAGCTTATGAAAAGTTGTACAGGGATACTTATTTGTGCCCAATTAAAATTTTATTAATTCTATAGTTACCGATACAAAATTTTGATAATTTATTTATTTTTGAATTAACCTATTAGTGAACTTGTAATTAACCAGCTTAACATGTTAACCGTAACGTATAATTCTCTGCGAGCCGACCATGCCTGGTCAATTGCCTCCCAGAACCTACAACGCCGCAATGATTTTCTGTCTGCCGGTATCCGTTTTTTGGAAAAGCACCCGGTTGATCACAAGCTAGCCAGCCGCCTGGTTATTCTGCAATATCATTTACGGTCAACTGTTCGGGATCTGGTGCAGGAAACATCATCCATGAAACCGGCGAAATCGCAGGCGCAGCAGGTGCAACGGCAATGGATGGTGGTGCACCAACTCCATTATCTGTTAAAACAAATCGACGATCAGCTGTTACAGTGTGGTCGCCAAAGCTCGGATTTCCGGCAGTGGCGCGAAAAAAGAATTATGAGTCGCAGAACAACCCCGCTGAAAGCCACCTCGATATATATGAATTAGTTTGTTGGATATAAGTACGACAAAAAGCCGGATTCCCGGCTTTTTGTGTGTTATTTCTGTATGGTAACGGCGTGATTAACGACCGATAAATTGGCTCACCTGCTGGCTTAGCGTTGCATCCGTAGTTGATCCCGAGGCAATCAGCATCCGATACTGGAAAGTAACAGACTTACCCGCTGGCAAAACATAGTTCATGGCTTTGTCTTTGCCCTGGCTCATTACGCTGGGTGCCATAGGATTGGCTGCATACAGTCCATATCCTCTTGAGTGCCAATACGTTGGATAGCCTACGTTTTTGGGATGGTCCATAATAACAACTGAAACCGCTTCGCCATTGATGTTACCCGTCAGGTTCATCCATTTGGCACGCGTTCCCCAGACATTTTCTCCTTCAATGCCTTCGCTGCTTTTGTATAGTCCAGTTACGCCGGTATTATCCATTTTGGTTACCTTGGTAGCTACCCCGCTCGCATCCGTAAAGACCTCAGGCTTATTCGATGGGTGCTCTAGCTGCCGGGCCAGACGTACCGCAATCATGCCTTCCTTGTTGTCTTTAAAGGTCACATCTTTGTCCAATGCTTTCAAGGTTGTTGTGCGATCAATGCTGCGCTCGTTGCCTTGGCCCTGAAAAACAAACGTTGTCGTTTCCTGCAACAACGGTTTTCCGTCTTTATCCAGCCAGTTGGCCGTTACGGTCAGTTCGCCTTTGTCCTTGCCACTCTTCGCTGACTTCACGCCCGTGTGTACAATCGTTCCGAAGGGTCCGGCATGGCCTTTCACTTCGTTGGAGTTGTTCCAGAAATCGTGGCCGTTTACATCCCCATAATTGAACCACATTCCCACGTGGTGCGGATGGTCAACCCGCTCGCCGGGACGCGGGTCCATGGGCCAGCCCCGGGTGATAAAGTTTCCGCCCGCAGTCTGGATGGGATAAAGGACGGGCTTTTTCAGCACATCGGGTCCGGGGTAGATATAAGCGGTAAACGGCTTTCCATCAACGGTTACTTCAACGCGCTTCTGGGCTTCATTATGGGTTACCTGAACAGGCTTTTTCTGAGCCATGGCATACGAAGCAATCAGGCAAAACAAGATAATTTTTTTCATAGACTGGTCTGTTAACAAAAACGCGAATTAAACGAACGAAACCGATTTTAGGCACAAAAGCATTGTGTCAAATCCGTACCATTCGCTTAATCCGCGCTTATTTTTCTAGTTAAACCTTGTATACCTTACCACCGGCTAGTACTTCCTGCTTGGTGTTATCGTACGTAACGCGCTCACCCGTATGCAGGGCCGTGGTGGCCATGATACCAGCCAATGCGTGGTTATAGCCCGCCCGTGCTGGTGCATTCGGCTCTTTGCGGCTCCGAACACAATCCATCCAGTTCCGCATGTGACGCGATGTCATCGGATCGGCACCTGTATTAGCGCCTGTCTCCTGTTTTTCACCGACAACGGCCAGCGTTTGCTCCTGAAGCAGATTAGCAGGCATGTTCATTTCTTTCGCATACCGGGCTGCCAAACCGCCTTCTGGCGTAATTTTGTTGGTATCCAGGTTGATCATTCCCCCGTTCGAGTAGTAATACTCTTTGGTACCACCTGCTTCGTTCGTCATGCGGGAGTGGTACAATACCTGGAAGCCTTTTGATTTATCGTTATCAGGGCCGTAATCAAAAGCCGCCGAAAACGTGTCGGCGTTGGTACGGCCATCTTTCCACATGTAAATCCCTCCGTTAGCAACAACGCTGCGTGGGTGGTCATAACCGCTGAACCAGTGAACGGTATCGATCTGGTGCGACATCCACTGTCCTGGAATACCCGACGAATACGGGTAGAACAAGCGGAATTCTAAGTATTTACGCGGATCCCATTCCACCATTGGGCGGTTCATCAGGTAGCGTTTCCAGTCGGTCTCTTCTTTCTTGATTTCGGAAACCAATTTTGCCCGGCGCCAGCGACCCGGTTGGTTCACGTTCCAGGTCATTTCAACCATGTTGATGTCACCAAATTTTCCTGACCGGATGAATTCGTTAGCGGCCCAGTAGTTGGGTGCGCTGCGGCGCTGCGAACCTACCTGAACGATTTTCTTGCTTTTTTCAACGGCCTTCAATGCTTTACGGGCATCTTCCAGCGACTCAGCAAATGGTTTTTCAACGTATACATCCCGACCTGCTTCAACCGCTTCCGCGCAGTGCAGTGCGTGCTGGAAATCAGCCGTACTGATGATAACCGCATCGACATCTTTGCGGTCGTAGAGTTCTTCGTTGTTGCGACACTTTACAAAATTATCCGTCGCCCAGCCTTTGTCTTTCAGGTATTTTTCAGCCTCTTCGCGGCGGCGGCTCCAGATGTCCGATACAGCCACAAACTCAAAGTTCATTTCTTTAGCATGACCGGCAAAACTAGGAGCCAATGAACTCCGAAAACGGTCCGAGAAGCCTACAACCCCAACTCGAACACGGTCAGCTGATCCGAGAATACGAGCGTAGCTAGAAGCCGAAAAGCTCATACCTAAGCCAGCCAGGGCAGATTTTTTTATAAAGTCTCTGCGATTATCCATATTTTTAGATAAGATTTTAAAGTAGCAATGTAACAAAGTTTATCCCAAAGAAGGACGATAGCAATAGAATTTAAAGAAATATTGTAACAATTTCTACTCATTTGCTGGTGTCCCGGTATGCCCTTACGCAATTCTACTAGAGGGTCTTGATTTTCATATTCCGATAAGAAACGCGATCCCCATGATCCTGTAACAGGAGGTGTCCTTTCGGAGCCTCGCCAAAACGACCGTGGGCGTTGTAGCTCGGCGCCTTGTATTTACTCATAGCCACCAGTTCCCGAAAGGCGTCACTGCCACGCTCGTATTCTACTACTTTCTTCCCGTTTAGCCAATGTTCAACGTGACTTCCTTTCACCACAACGCGGCCCTGGTTCCACTCCCCGATTGGGTTTACAACCTTATTTTTGGCAGTAATCATGTCGTACAAAGAGCCGATTGTCCGGTTGCCATCCCGTCCCATTTTTGCATCCGGGTGTTTTTCATCGTCCAGTACCTGGAATTCCAGGCCAAAGGCAGAACCTTTGGGTTTTGGATTCTCTTCCACCACAAAATATTTGACGCCGCTATTGGCACCCTCCGTTAATTTAAAATCAAACATCAGGTCGAAATTGCTGTATTCGCCATCCGTTACGATGTCGCCGTAGCTTTGTGATTCTGAGCCATCTGATTTAATGATGGTAAGCATCCCATCTTCCACCGTCCAGCCTTTTTCCGGAAACTTATCTTTGTAAGCACCGCGCCAGCCCGTGGTTGTCTTTCCGTCAAAAAGTAATTTCCAGCCTTCCTTTTTTTCTTTGGCTGTCAGCGTATTAGGGGCCTGGGGTTTCTCGGCAGCCACCAAACCAATCAGTAGCAAACCGGATAAAATGAGCGTTTTCATACAGTGTAAAGAACTGAGAGGAGCCAACTTAACGCGCTCTTTCAGTCATTTAGTTAAAGAGGGAATTTTAAGGTTTTCGTGATGTAATCCTTGTTGATCTGGGCGCACTCCAAGGGTGTCTTGTCTGGATCAGGTACACCATCCAGCTCAATAACGCCCCAGCCTTTGAAGTTAATATCCTCCAAAGCCGCAAATACCGCCGGAACGTCCACATTCCCCCGGCCTAGTTCAACAAACTTATACGGACGATTGCCATTTGGAACCGGGCTCATGGTATCTTTCAAGTGCAGGGCGTGCAGCATGTCTTTATACTGTTTCACTGCCTTGGCCGGATCGCCGCCGCCTTGTTTATAGTGCGCAATATCGAGCAGCAATTTTACGTATTTGGGATTCATTTCCTGCACAATAATATCGACCTCTTCGGGTGTTTCGCCCAGTTGGTGCATGTGGTTGTGGTAGGTTGCCTGAACACCCATGTCGGCAGTTTGCTTGCCAATTTCGTTCATGACGGCTGCCAGTCGCTTCAGTTCTTCGGTCGTTGGCTTCCGGTCTTTTGGGCGAACGTTGTTGGTCAGCTGAAGCGATGAACCACCCAGCGCCTTGACAAAACTAGCGTGCGCTACGTGCATATCGATTGTGCTTTGTTCTTTGGCGGGGTCGATTTCCACGTTGCCGCTGGAGAACATAGCCAGCGTCAGGCCGTTGCTTTTCAGCTGCTCCCGAAGCTCGGAAGGCTTTGTCTTATAAGGCGTAAATGTATTGGCCCGTAGCTGAATACCCTTGTAGCCGAGCGACGCCAGGTCTTTAATGGCCTGCTCATCTTTGCCACCCCAGGTTATGGATGAATAACCAATTTTAAGACCTGATTTTTTTACCAGCGATTTAGCCAGTAACTCACCCCCCACGGTTAACGCGAGCGCAGATAAACCTGCTGACTGAAGGAATTGGCGTCTATTTGAAATCTTGATCATCATGAATTGGTCAGTATCGATACGAATTGTCTTACCTGACTAAAGCAAAAAGAGACCATCTATCTACTGATTCACCAATAAATTTAACAGAAACTTAAAAGTATCCAACCGTTACTTAGTGCAAAGTTGAACGTCAATACAACTAGAACAAAGTAACTGACTACTAACTCCTAATAACTTATGTCCCCAATTGGCTTTCTCTGAAAAGAAGTAAGGAACCTGGTTCCATAAGACTTTGGCAAGTTTACTTTTTTCCATTCCGTGCGCAAACAATCAACTTTTACCCTATGGACTCTTTCGTCACCAAGTACGCTCCTCTAATCCAACTTTACGGCAGCCGTGTGTTGCTTGCCATTTTCACCTTAGTCATTGGTTTCTGGCTGATTAACCGACTGAGTACGCTTTTATCAAAAGCCCTCCGCTCCCGGCACGTCGATGAAACCATTATTCCTTTTCTACGCTCGGTTGTTGAGGTAACTCTTAAAGTTGTTTTATTGGTAAGCATTGCGGGCATCTTTGGAGTAGAAACAACTTCTTTCGTAGCTATTCTGGGTACGGCGACGCTGGCCGTTGGTTTAGCCTTACAGGGTAGTTTATCTCATTTTGCCAGCGGCGTTATGGTGTTGATTTTCAAGCCATACCGTGTTGGTGACTTAATCAATGTAGGGGCCTTTACCGGCGAAGTCGAATCCGTGCAGGTGTTTAATACCATCCTGAAAACTTTGGATAATAAGCGCATTATTATTCCAAATGGCTCCATCACTTCGGGACCAATTACCAACATTTCTGGCCAGGGTACCATTCGGGTTGATCTTCAGTTCAACGTGGCTGCTACTGAGAGCATCGATAAGGTGCGGCAGGTGATTCAACAGGTGGCAGACAGCAACCCTAAGGTTTTAAAAGCACCCGCTATCGATATCCTGGTCAATTCTTCACAAATCGGTTACACTACGTATGACATTCGCCCCTGGTGCAAAAGCGAGCATTACTGGGATGTTTATTACTTCATGCAGGAGAACGTAAAACGCGCCTTTGAACAGCATAGCGTTAAAGGGCCTAAGCCGGCTATGGACATTTCGCTTATTGGGCAAACAATTCCAGTATCACCCAATGCACAGCCCGTTCGGATTGTTACGGAAGACAAAGCGAACGCTTAATTAACCCACCTTGTATTTAACAAGAAAGGCTGCCAAGTTTTGGCAGCCTTTTATTTTACAGATAAGTGATACATCAGAACCGCTACTTTTCAATTACCCGTACCTCATTAAAGCACTGATTTATATTCATATAGAAGTAATAACAACCATCGAATCGTAGCGGTCAATGTTCAGCTCCGACAAGCGGGCCAGTGCCGCCAGGAGGACATTGATGCTGCTATTGGGTACAATTCCGCTGATACAGATATCCGCCAGCGCCGGATTCTGGAAGTGGACAGTAAGTCCGTACGTATCCTGAATAAGGGTTGCTATCTCGGAAAGAGAAATCTCCTTGATTACTAATTTTTGGCCAGTTCCGTCAGCTCTTACCTGCGAATCTAACTGCTTGGCCACCAACTTATTTTTCGGGTGCTGGGCCGTATCGGCCTTAACTTCGATTGATTCGCCAGGTTTCATTTCAATGACCTGCGGGCGGTCATTGAGCATGAGCCGAATTTTTCCGGTTGACAGCACGACTTTTGTACCTGCCCGGCGTTGCGATACATTAAACTGAGTTCCTTCAACTTCTACGGTCAGGTTGCTGGTATGCACCCGAAAGCGATTGTTCGATCCGACCCCGCCCCGGTGGGCAACGTCAAAGT
Organism: Tellurirhabdus bombi; assembly: GCF_021484805.1. NCBI lineage: Bacteria > Pseudomonadati > Bacteroidota > Cytophagia > Cytophagales > Spirosomataceae > Larkinella > Larkinella bombi. The sequence goes on from NZ_CP090557.1 coordinate 4,767,900, forward strand.
AGGCATCCCCTTCCAGCCAAACGGCGCGCGGCATGTCTTCGGCCCAGACGCGGGCATACCGAATCTGACTATTCCCCGTCATCATGATTTCGGAGCCATCCGGTAACTTAACGTTTTTCGATGTGCCGTATGCCGTTCGTATGGTCACCATTGTCTGCGACCACTGGCTCCAGAGCACCCAGCCAATAAAAAAAACGATAGCCACGGCGGCACCCAACCAGCGGAAAAAGTACCAACGCGCAACGATGCTTTGTACTTCGGGCTGCAACGGCTGAACCTCCGGCATCTCCTGAATAGACGACCGGATACGACCCCACAATGACTGCGCTTCATCGCCATCCATAGCCTCTCCAATTGGCTGGGAGGCTTCCAGTACGATTTGTCGAGCCATTTCAACAGTTCTAAACTTGTGGGGATGATTTGCTAACCAACCTTCCCAAAATGACGCGATTTCAGCATCATCCGGATGTTGTACCCACTTTATAAATAAGTCGTCAATGGCCAACTCCTCGGCAGTATAGGCGGAGAAGTATTTCATTTGGTATTATTTGCAGATGATTTTAGATTTTCCAATAAAAGAGCACTTTCGTTATCTTCTACTTACTCAGCTCTTTAAAATCCGGCGGAGATCTAACATAAATAAACTACGATTAGCACTCAACTAGCGATCGTATAAAATACTTAAAAGACTATTTTACAGAACTGTATTTATACTTAATTTACCAATGAGCTAAATTACTTAGCCCAAAGTTAAGCATCAACTAGCCTTCTCGTATATTCTTACAACTAATTAGCCGTTTTTTTGTCTGATTTTCCCGTTTAAAAGCTACAGTATATTTTAAAAAAATTATTTAATCTTAACTCACTTATTAAACGGTCTTATCTTAGTTAACGTGTATTGCTTCATTTAGTGCTCTGTTCACTTTATTTTCTCCTAAAAACACAGTATTAAATTCAATATTTCTCATTTACTCGTTACCAAGTCCCTCGTCGAAAGAATCTTTTGAGCTTATTTACCATCTATCCAAAAATCATTATTCAGAGAAAAGCATCCGATTATATTTGGTGTTACCGAACCTCTCCTATTTGTCACTATGCAACTACTTATTCAGGACCTTTCCAAAACTTATCCTAACGGCGTCAAAGCGCTCGATCATGTTTCTCTTACCATCCCCACGGGCATGTATGGCTTGCTGGGACAGAATGGTGCCGGAAAATCAACGCTTATGCGAACGCTTGCCACCTTGCAGGATGCGGATAGCGGCTCGATTTCATTGGGAAACATAGATGTATTAAATCAAAAAGATGCCGTTCGGCGCATCTTAGGCTATCTACCCCAAGAGTTTGGAGTATATCCCAAGGTGACAGCGGCGGACATGCTCGACCATTTAGCCATTTTGAAAGGCGTTACCAACGGTCGGGAACGGAAAGAATTAGTAGACGCATTACTCCAACGTGTAAACTTATACGAACATCGCAAAAAGGCTGTCAGCAGCTATTCAGGCGGGATGAAACAACGCTTTGGCATTGCCCAAGCTTTAATTGGCTCTCCCCAATTGATCATTGTGGACGAACCAACGGCGGGGCTTGACCCCGGCGAACGCAACCGCTTCTATAACCTCCTGTCCGAGATTGGCGAGAACGTGATTGTTATTCTATCGACCCACATTGTGCAGGATGTGATGGAGCTTTGCAGCAACATGGCCATCATTCACAAAGGCCAGGTTTTATACAGTGGTTCGCCCCAAAATGCGGTATCGCAGCTCCAGGGTAACATCTGGGAGAAATCCATTTCAAAAAATGAACTCGCTGATTATCAGCAGCAATACCGTATTATTTCTAATAAGCTGGTGGCGGGCAAACCCCTTATCCACGTCTATAGCGAATCCATTCCCGGCGAAGGTTTTCAGCCCGCGCAACCAGATTTAGAGGATGTTTTCTTTTCGACCATCGACGGATTTACCACTATCGACAAGTAACCACCATGTTCAGACATATTTTTACGTTCGAAATTCGCTATTGGCTTCGGCAACCGATGGTGTATATTTTCACACTTATTAACGTCCTGATGTTTGCCTGGGCGGCGGCTGATGATAACGTTAGCGTAGGTGGTTCATTTGGCAACATTTACAAAAATGCACCGTTTGTCATTCAAAATCAATTTGTTACCTGGTGCGTTTTTGCCCTCCTGATGACCACAGCTTTTGTGCAGAATGCCGCCATCCGGGATTTTAGCTACAAAACCAACCAGATCATTTTTGCTTCGCCCATCCATAAACTGGCTTACCTGGCCGGGCGCTTTTTTGGGTCGTTTATCGTCGCCCTGATTCCTTTTCTGGGCATTTCCCTGGGCATTATTCTAGGTTCGTTTATCGGAACAACTTTTGACCTAATCGATGCCGACCGCTACGGTTCCATCAACTGGATGGCCCACCTGAATGGTTTTCTGGTCTTTGCCATTCCGAATACCTTTATCACAGGCTCTATCGTTTTTGCGCTGGCTGCTCTTACTCGTTCTACCTTGATCGCATTTGTTGGCGCTATCGGCATATTGGTTGCTTATTTGATTGCCAATAGCTTTCTGAGTGACATTGATAACGAAAAACTGGCTTTTTACGTCGATACATTTGGCGCTCGGCCTTTTTCCCTTATTACAAAATATTGGACAGTCAGCGAGAAAAATACTCTTTCGATTGGCCTTACCCATCCTCAGATGCTCTTGAACCGCCTGATCTGGATGGGTGTAGGCTTTGTGGTTCTTGCCTTTACGTATATTCGGTTCTCTTTTGCAGAACGACAGATCTCCCGCCGCAAATTGCTTCGACTGCGCCAGGATGTAGCCGAAAAAATGATTTTCTCCCCCCTTCAAACTCTGCCTAAAGTCAATCAGTATTTTGGTAGCAGTGCCACCTGGACCCAGCTTTGGCGAATGACTCGCACTGATTTCAAAGGAGTTATCACTGGTACGGCCTTTATCGCCATCCTGGTTCTGGGAGTCTTGAACATGGGCTTTCAATTGCGTTACGCGGGTCGAACCTATGGCCTCAGTGCTTATCCGGTTACTTATAATGTAATTGACCTCATCCGGGGCACTATGTACCTCTTCCTGATTGCCATCATTGTTTTTTATTCGGGAGCGATCATCTGGAAAGAGCGTGAAGCGGATTTTGACCAGATTTATGATTCAATGCCGCACAAAACCTGGACTGTTTTCGTTGGCAAGCTCCTGGCCATGATCGGTGTTATTGCTGTTATTCAACTGCTTTGTATCGGGGCGGGTATTGTTGCACAGGCGGCGCAGGGGTATACCAATTTCGAATTGGGACTGTATTTTACGGAATTTTTCCTGATTGATCTGCTCCGCTTTATCCCCTTAATCGTGCTGTCGATGTTGGTGCATACGCTGGTAAACAATAAGTATCTGGCGTTTTTCATTTACATCGCCCTACTGATTGCCAACACGAACATTTGGGGTCCAATGGATGTAGAAACAAACCTGGTTCAGTTCAACGCCTCGCCCGATTATACGTATTCGGATATGAATGGCTACGGGCCTTTTATTACTTCATACGTCTGGTTCCGGGTCTATTGGCTGCTCTTTACCGCCTTGTTAGGGATGCTTACCATCTTCTTCTGGATGCGTGGAAAAGACAGCGTCTGGAAAGGTCGCCTGCACAATGCCCGGCTTGCTTTTACCGGTCCGCAGCGCTCCTTGACCTTTGGCTTACTGGGCGTTTTTGTGTTTTGTGGCGGTTTTATTTTTTATAATACGCATATCCTCAATACGTATACAACTAGTAAAGTACAGGAGAAGCGGCAAGTTGCCTATGAAAATACGTACAAGAAATACCAGCACCGTCCGCAGCCGCGTATTACCGACGCGAAATATAAGATCGATGTTTTTCCAGAACGCCGGGATTTACAGGTTGAAGGCAATTTAATCCTGGTGAATCGGTCGAGCTATCCCATTGATTCACTACACCTAATCCTGTCCGACCAGCTTGAGTATACTTTAAAAATTGACCGGGCGAAATTGGTTTTGAACGATGAAGATTTACGGTACCAAATCCACCGATTGACGCCTGCTCTGGCCCCCGGCGATTCGATAAAATTTCATTTTTCGGCCAAGCGCGTCAAAAGCGGCTTTGAAAACGAAGTCACTTTTACGAGTCAAATCAACCAAAACGGTTCATTCTTCAATAACCAAGATATTGCTCCCCAGATTGGTTACCAGGAGAATTACGAGTTATCGGATCGAAATACCCGCAAGAAGTACGACCTGAAAGAGAAAGACCGCGCCCCGCGTCTGGCCCGTAACTGCACCGATGCCTGCATGAATAACTACCTGAGCAACAACTCCGACTGGGTGATGGTGGAAACCGTGATTAGCACTTCGGACGATCAGATTGCCGTAGCACCGGGCTCGCTGCTTAAGCAGTGGAGTCGGGATGGACGCACGTATTTCCATTACAAACTCGACCATCCGTCGATGAACTTCTATTCGTTCATTTCGGCCAAATACGAAGTCGCCCGCGAAAAATGGAAGGGCATCGATGTTGAGGTTTACTACGATAAGAAGCATCCGTACAACATCAAAAACATGCAGAATTCAATGAAGAAATCGCTGGCCTACTACACCCAGAATTTCGGACCTTATTACCATAAGCAGGTCAGGATCATTGAGTTTCCACGGTATGCGTCTTTCGCTCAGGCCTTTCCCGGCACCATGCCTTATTCGGAAGGGATTGGTTTTATTTCGAAAATCGATCCGGAAGAAGACATCGACATGGTGTATTACATCGTTGCGCACGAAATGGGCCACCAGTGGTGGGCGCACCAGGTCGTTGGCGCATTCATGCAGGGAGCCACACTGCTTTCGGAAACCCTGGCGCAGTACTCCGCCCTGATGGTGATGGAAAAAGAATATGGCCGCAACCGGATGCAAAAGTTTCTGAAGTACGAGATGGATAATTACCTGTCTTCCCGTGGTGCAGAATCGCTCAAGGAGGTACCGCTCGAAAAAGTGGAGAATCAAGGTTACATTCACTACAGAAAAGGCAGCGTAGTGATGTATTACCTAAAAGAGATGATTGGGGAACAAGTAGTTAACCGGGTATTGCAGGATGTGGTGCAGAATTATGGCTACCGCCGTCCCCCCTATCCAACCTCCTATGCGCTCGTCGACCGGTTTCAGCAGAATACACCGGATTCGCTGCAATACATCATAACCGATCTGTTCAAGGAGATTACTATTTTCAATAACCGGGCCTTAACGGCTACTTCCAAAAAATTGCCCAATGGACAATTTGAAGTCCAGATTGATGTTCAAAGTGAGAAATTTCGGGCCGATTCCCTGGGTGTTGAAACGCCCATTGCCCTCAACGACTGGATTGATGTTGGCGTATACGGCAAGCCTGCCGATGGCAAAAAGCTGGGTAAATTGCTGGCTATCCGCCGGGAACGCATTCGGAATAAGACGGGTAAGTATACATTCTTGGTCAAGGAAGAACCTTACGAAGCCGGAATCGACCCCATCAACTTACTGGTTGACCGTATCCCGGATGACAACCTGAAAAAAGTAACAACCTTGTGATTATAAGCGTGTTTGGGGAATTTACGACTCCCCAAACACTTTTGATTTATTTCTTATTTTCCTCACCCCACTTCTCCAAGTCTTTTTGGGATTCAGTCTTTTTACTGCTCTTGTATTCACCACCTTCTTTTTCGTATTCATGCGTTAACAGTTGCGCTTTTCGGGCGCTCCACTGCCCCGGATCTCCTCCTTTGTCTCCCTCTTTGATCTCCTCTTTCAATTTCTCCCTCAGTTTGGGATCCGTATAATTTCCTTCTGATTTTTTCATGACGTTGATCATTATTTTCTGGTACAACTTTGTGTGCGTGATAATGTTGTCAAAATCACTGCTTATCGATACACCTACGCTGCCAAGACACTGAATCACCCCGCTGCGATTCTTTTATTATTCCCTCTACCTCAGATAATAGCTTTTTTAATGGAAAATATTAAATTTTTCCCAACTTAAATACTATTTTTAATAATCAGACTAGTCTTATAATTAACTCTCTTTCCGGCTATGAACCCTTCATTTGACACGATGGATTCAATACGGGCTGATTTGCAACCGTTGCAGACGCTAACGGATTTTTTCTATTACCGCGAAAAACAACATCCCGATAAGCTTTTTCTTCGCCAGCCCGTGGGCGATCGCTATATTGACTTTACCTGGGGTGAAGTGGGACGGCAAGCGCGCATTGTCGCGAACTATCTGAATTCAATTGGACTGCCTCCTAAAAGTAATATTGGTATTTTATCGAAAAACTGCGCTCATTGGATCATTGCCGACATCGCTATTCTGCTGAGTGGACACGTTTCAGTTCCTTTTTACCCTACTTTGACCCGCAACCAATTAGGTCATGTGCTTCATCACAGCGGTTGCGCGGTTTTGTTTGCGGGAAAGCTGGATAACTGGCAAAATCAGAAGCCTGCTGTTCCGGCTGATACACAATGCGTTGCTTTTCCAGATTATTGTGCCTTAGCGGATTTATCGTTGATTCAATGGGATGATATTCTGGCCCAGTATGAACCCATGACGGACAACCCACGTCCGTGGCCGGAAGATTTGTTTACCATTATTTATACATCGGGAACTACCGGCAACCCCAAAGGCGTGATGATGAACTACCGGGCTATGGCCAGCGCCATCGAAAACACAAAGCCCATGATGCGGCACGATGTTCAGAACGCCCGTTTTTTCTCGTATTTACCCCTTTGCCACGTTGCCGAACGAAATTTCGTTGAAGCAACCAGCATCATTACAGGTGGCACCATCTACTTTACGGAATCACTCGAAACGTTTACAAAAAACCTGACCGCCGCCCGTCCAACGCATTTTCTGGCTGTACCGCGTATCTGGCATAAATTCCAGCAGGCTATTCTGGCTAAAATTTCGCAGAAAACCATCGATCGTTTGCTCCGGCTTCCCATTTTGTCACAAATTCTGAAAACGCAAATTCGACAAAGGCTGGGATTGAGCGAAGCAAAACTAATTCTAACCGGAGCAGCCCCCATGCCTGTTTCGCTCATCCAATGGTTTCGCCGTTTGGGCATAGCTATTCAGGAAGCTTATGGAATGACCGAAAACCTGGGTGTTGTTTCGATGATGCCCAGCGATAAAATCAAGGACGGAACTGTTGGGAAAGCCTACCCGGGAATGGACATCAAGATTGACGCCGCGACGAGCGAAATTCTAACCCGCGCCGAATGGCTCATGAGCGGCTATTACCACGACCCCGCCATGACAAACGAGGTTCTCCACGATGGCTGGCTGCACACAGGCGACGTTGGACACCTTGACCAGGAAGGCTATCTACAGGTCAGGGGACGGCTTCGGGATTTATACAAAACGTCTAAGGGTGAATACGTTATCCCTACGCAGATCGAAGCTGGTTTTGCCGACAACCACCTGATCGAACAAGTTTGTGTTATGGGACAGACGTTGCCACAGCCAATTGCCTTAGTTGTGTTGTCTGATCTAGGTCGCCAGAATGACCGTCGATTGGTCAAGCAATTTCTGGAGGAAACTGTTGAGCGACTTAATGGTAACCTGCAAAGGCACGAGCAAGTAAAAAAAGTGGTGATCGTTAAAGACCCTTGGACAGTGGATAATAACCTAGTTACGCCTACCCTCAAAATCAAACGAAACGTTGTTGAAGACCGCTACGAAGCAAAAATCGCTGGCTGGTATGAAGAGACTGAAAAGGTGATCTGGGAGGCCTAAAAAAATAGCCTGCAAGTGATCACTTGCAGGCTTTGACAAAGGTCAACGCTTCTAGAAGCGCACGTTATTATTAGTTACTTGCCAATACCACACGACTAACTTGTGTTTTCAGCTCGAATGATTGCGTAAACTTCTGGTCACCAACTACGACCTCGAAAACGTATTTACCATCGGCCAATTGCGACAGGTCGAAGATACGGCTGTTATCATCTTTCGCTGTAAATGTCCCTTTGTACAGAGACCCGCCCACCGTTGCATCCACGATAGAAACAAACACGCGGGAAGAAGTTGGCTGCGTTAGGGCCACACGGAATTTCATGTCTTTCAGCTGCTGAATCGAAACGTTCAGTTTTGATTCAACATTTACTGGTTCTTCCCCTTTTGCGAAGGCAGAAACAGGTGATACAGACACTAAACCTACTACGGCTAGCATAGCTAAGCCTAGTTTCACATTTTTATAAAAATTACGAGTTGTATTCATGACTTTTTCAGATTGTATTCAGACTTGATATAGTTCAATTAAAGGCATTATCTCTCTTCCGAAAGCGTTGTTTAATCCCTTAGTCAATACAAAGGTAAACAAGGCTGATTTAAAGTCAATTACCTATCAAGCCCTTCAGTGAAAGTTGTTTATTTCACAACCCTTCATCTTTAAAAAGTACAATGATTCTCGCTACATTACCGCAAATACTTTAAATAGTGAAATATCCAAAAAACACCATTTTCTAGTCGCTTGCCGGCATTATTATACTAAACCTAGAAAAAGCAAAAATCCCGGTTTTGGCCGGGATTGGGTGTTAATATTTAGGTAATATTGGCTTTTTACCAAAGTTTCTCTGGATAGCTGTTGTTTTCGTGCAGACGCTTCAGCGAAGCCTGCACCAGGGGTTTGTCTTCTGGATAGGTAACACCGAACCACTCCGAGCGGCTCCGAAATACCTTACAAGCCCCCTGGTTGTTCTGAATTAAATGCATCACAATGGTTGGAATATAGAACTCAGCCTTGGGCGAATCGATGTTAGCACGGGCATATTCTTCGAACAACTCCTGAATAATGGGGAATACCGATGGCTTAAAGCCCCAAAAATTCATGGAAACGGGAGTTTCTGGCGACAAGGGTGTTGTGGTGTCGGCCTCTTCATAAACGATGGTCCCATCTTCCTGACGGTATATTTTTGTCCGCTCAATTACCGATGTTAGGTTTCCTTCTTCGTCTACTTCACAAACACCCCGCGATACAGATCCAAATTCGGACAGGGTATTCTGCACTTCGTAGCCTACCATCGCGTGTAGCGTATCATTCGTATCATTAGTCAGGAAGTCGGCCATGATTTTAAAAGCTTCGTAGCCATAAAAATCATCGGCATTGATTACGGCAAAGGGCGTCTGGGTCTGCTCCTGGGCGCACAAAGTAGCATGGCCGGTTCCCCAGGGTTTTGTTCGGCTCACCGTTCCCAGATCTTCGGGAACATACGAGTCCAAGCTTTGGATAGCGTAGTCGAACTCGACTTTGCCTTCCAGCTTGGGCCGGAATATTTCTTCAAAATCTTCGCGCAGTTCTTCGCGAATGATAAAAACAATTTTGCCGAATCCCGCCCGGATGGCGTCGTACAGCGAATAGTCGATAATTGTTTCTCCGTTTGGCCCGAATTGATCGAGTTGTTTGATTCCGCCGTAGCGGCTACCCATTCCAGCAGCTAAGATAAGGAGCGTCGGTTGCATTCGTCTTTGGTTTAATCAATTAGCTGTGCGACAAAGCCCATGTCTGGCTTTTAACACGCGCCAAAGTTACTGAAAGGTTTCACTTGCGGAATACCCTTTTAGTCGAGTTACGGCTTTATTAAAAGATTTATGTTCGATCTCTTTCTATCTCCGAACCACTTAATCATGTTTTCGGAAAATTTTTTCTATAAAATGTTATAAATATATAATTTGTTTTTATAATTGTAATCAAAGCAATAATTGTCAAAGCAACTATGCCTTTTTACCATACACTCGGACAGATTCCTCCTAAACGGCATACACAGTTTGAGAAACCAACTGGTACAGGCTTGTACTATGAGCAATTATTTGGCACTATCGGTTTTGACGGCATGTCTTCCCTGCTTTACCATACGCATCGGCCTACCATGGTGAAAGAGGTACTGGAGAGCGTGGACATGACGCCTAAATTGGCCGTTGAGAAGAATCTGTTATCCCGCAAATTGCTTGGCTTTCAAATCGATTCCAAGGATGATTTTCTGGAAAGCCGGGTTCCGTTGCTGGTCAATAAAGACCTTGTTATGGGTTTGGCGGCTCCCCGCCAGTCGATGACGGATTACTTCTATAAAAATGCCGATGCCGACGAGTTGCTTTTTATCCATCGGGGCTCCGGTCGTTTGCGAACACTCGTGGGTACTATTCCTTTTGAGTACGGGGATTACCTGATCATTCCACGAGGTATGATTTACCAGATTGAATTTGATCAACCTACCGGGAGAGAAGCGGACAATCGGTTACTTTATCTGGAATCGCACTCCCCTATTTATACGCCCAAGCGCTACCGAAATCACTTTGGCCAGCTTTTGGAGCACGCACCTTTCTGCGAACGCGATATCAAACGACCGCAGGATTTGGAAACGCACGATGAAAAAGGCGATTTTCTACTGAAGATTAAAAAGCAGGGGGCTTTACATTCGCTGGTGTACGCCTCGCACCCGTTTGATGTCGTAGGCTGGGATGGCTACAATTACCCGTACGGTTTTTCCATTTTCAACTTCGAGCCTATTACCGGACGTATTCACCAGCCACCGCCCGTTCACCAGACTTTTCAGACCGATTCGTTTGTGGTTTGTTCGTTTTGCCCGCGCCTCTACGACTACCATCCGAAAGCCATTCCGGCTCCTTACAATCATTCAAACATTGATTCGGACGAAGTTATCTATTATGTCGATGGCGATTTTATGAGTCGGAACGACATTGCGCCGGGCCACATTACGCTACACCCAGGAGGCATCCCGCACGGACCACATCCCGGTGCGATGGAACGGAGCATTGGCAAGAAAGAAACCGCTGAATACGCCGTCATGGTCGATACGTTCCGGCCGTTTATGCTGACTGAGCAGGCCATGCAACTCGATGATGGCAAATACTATAAATCTTGGTTAGAATAACGAAATCAACAAGCTATGGAAACTTTAGAAATTCTAAAAACAGAAAATACTTCACCCGAAACAGCGGATTTTCTCCCGCTCAACGGCACCGATTACATTGAACTATACGTCAGTAACGCCCGGCAATCTGCGCACTATTTTCAGAGCGCGTTTGGCTTTCAGCCGCTGGCCCACGCGGGCCTGGAAACGGGCTTGCGGGATCGCGAATCGTATGTACTGGTACAAGATAAAATCCGCTTGGTGTTAACGTCTCCGCTCCACGGCGGCACCGAGATCGGGCAGCATATCGACAAACACGGCGACGGCGTTCGCGTGGTGGCTCTGTGGGTAGACGATGCCACCAAAGCCTTTGAAGAAACCACCCGCCGGGGCGCTATGGCGTACTTAAAGCCAACGCGCGAGGAAGATGATCACGGTTATGTGGTTCGCTCAGGCATACGAACCTACGGCGATACGGTCCATATTTTTGTTGAACGAAAGGCATATAAAGGCATTTTCTTACCTGGTTACGCCGCCTGGAATCCGCATTATTGCCCAGCACCGGCGGGCCTGAAATACGTCGATCACATGGTTGGAAACGTGGGCTGGAATGAAATGAACAGTTGGGTGGATTTCTACGCCAATGTCATGGGTTTCAAGCAGCTTGTTTCCTTTGATGACAACGATATTTCCACCGACTACACGGCGCTGATGAGCAAGGTAATGAGCAACGGCAATGGACGGATCAAATTCCCCATTAATGAACCCGCCGACGGCAAGAAAAAATCGCAGGTGGAAGAATACCTGGACTTCTACGGCGGCGCGGGCATTCAGCACATCGCCGTCGCAACCGATGATATTGTGGAGACGGTAACGGCCCTGCGCAACCGGGGCGTTGAGTTTTTGCAAGTACCCGACGTATATTATTCCGATTTACAAGAGCGAGTGGGAAAAATTGACGAGGAAATGGCAGCGCTACAAGCACTGGGCATTCTGGTCGACCGTGACGACGAGGGGTATTTGCTGCAAATTTTCACCAAGCCCGTTTGCCCGCGTCCTACCCTTTTCTTCGAGATCATTCAACGCAAAGGCGCTAAATCATTCGGTAAGGGTAATTTCAAAGCCTTGTTTGAAGCCATTGAACGAGAACAGGAACTACGCGGAACGCTCTAAGGCCATGCACCAGCACTATTCTAAATATACGTCTGAAGACCAGGAAGTTTGGCAGCTGCTGTTTGCCCGACAGCTGGCTCAACTGCCGGATAAAGCCAGCCAGGATTATCTGGCCGGCATCGATAAAGTTGGTTTTGTTGCCGATCATATCCCAGATTTTGAGCGGGAATTAAACCCACGTTTGGAGAAACTAACGGGCTGGCGCGTCTCGGCGGTTCCGGGCCTGATTGACAACCGTACTTTTTTTGAATTGATGGCTAACCGCAATTTTCCGGCGACTACCTGGCTTCGTCGGCGCGAACAGCTCGACTATTTGCAGGAGCCCGATATGTTCCACGACACGTTCGGCCACGTTCCAATGCTGTCCAACCAGGCGTTCTGCGATTTTCTGGCTGCGCTGAGCCGCATCGCGCTGGATCATGTGGAAAACGAAGAAGCCATCAACATGATTTCGCGGCTTTACTGGTATACCGTCGAGTTTGGCTTGATTCAGGAACCCACGGGGCAGCAGGGCAACCAGCTTCGCATCTACGGCGGCGGCATTCTTTCATCGTTGGGCGAAACAACCTACAGCTTGTACAGCGCCGAGCCGCAGCGGCTTCCTTATCAGGTCGAGACTCTGCTGAAGACGCCGTATATCATTGACCGCTATCAGGATCGGTATTTTGTCATTGATTCGTACGAGCAGCTCTATCATTCGATTCCCGAAATTGAAGCGACACTGGAAGAGTTGCTCGTCGGTGGTTAATTTTATGTCGTTTGCTTCATTATGAAGATTAATTTTGCAGCTTGCACTCTTAATTTCATTGGTAGATGACCCACCCGTCCGATCAGCGCGCGTATTTTTTCAAGATTGATACAACCATTAAAAAGATTCGGAACGCCCTCCAAAAGCGTTTCAATGAGGCAGGTTTTGATCTGACGGTTGATCAGTGGGTTTTAATGGATCATGTTGCGCGTAATCCCGGGATTAGTCAGAATACATTGTCCGAGCTTACCACCAAGGATGCCCCAACGGTAACGCGGATCATTGATTTGTTGACTAAAAAGAAACTCGTCGAGCGGCGCATGGCAGAAGACGACCGGCGGAAATTCCTGATTCATCTGACGGATATCGGCGACCAGAAATACAATGAAATCCTACCGCTTGTGATTGAAATCCGGCGGCGTGGCTGGGGTGATTTAAGCGAAGAAGATTACCAGCATTTTGTCCGGATTATGGATTCAATCTACCGTAATTTTAACGAGTAGTCAGGAGTCAGTGTAGCTTTTGTTTTAACCTATGAGTCTTCCCTACGGCATTTTCAGTTACAACAACGCACCTCCACGAATGGGCGTTTTGGTCGGAGATTCCGTTCTCGATCTTAAGGTGGCGGCTTCGCAAGGTTTTTTTGAAGGCATTATGCTGGATACGGTCGTTTTTGAACAGCCTTTTCTCAATGATTTTATGGCGTTGGGAAAGGATACTCATCAGGCTGTTCAGCAGCGTTTGCAGTCTATGCTTTCGTCTGGCAGCTTTGAAGTAAGCGACGAAACCATTTTTATACCCTATCCGCAGGTGACGATGCACTTGCCTATTCGGATTGGCGATTACACTGATTTTTACGCAGGGATAGAACACGCCCGCCACGTTGGCCAAATGTTCCGGCCTGACAGTGACCCGCTGCTCCCCAACTATCGGCACATGCCCATTGCCTATCATGGTCGGGCATCGTCCATTGTTGTTTCCGGTACGCCCATCAAACGCCCTCACGGCCAGTATTTAAACACTGACCAACAGCCGGTTTTCGGGCCGACAAAGGCGCTTGATTTTGAGTTGGAACTGGGCATCGTCATTGGCAAAGCCTCCGAACTGAGTCAGCCCGTTTCAGTGGATCAGGCTGACGACTATGTTTTTGGCTTTGTGTTGTTTAACGACTGGTCAGCGCGCGACGTTCAACGCTGGGAGTACCAGCCTTTGGGTCCTTTTTTGGGGAAAAATTTTGCCTCTTCCATCTCGCCTTGGGTAGTACCCCTGGAAGCGCTGGTCCCTCACCAGATCGAAGGCCCTATTCAATCCCCGACGCCACTGCCTTATTTACAAGCTCCTGAACAGAAGCACTTTGCCATTGATTTTGAAGTAAGCCTTAAAACGGCGGAGGGTATCGAAACAGTTATTAGTCGCACCAGTAGCCGCCATTTGTACTGGTCAATTGCCCAGATGATTGCTCATCATACCAGCAACGGCTGTAACCTTAATGTTGGTGATTTGCTAGCTACGGGAACAATATCCGGGACAGAGGCAAACACGTATGGCTCCCTGCTTGAATTGAGCTGGAACGGAACTCAACCACTCCAGTTATCTGATAACACGAGCCGCACCTTTCTGGAAGACGGCGACACGCTGACAATACGTGGCTGGGCGGGTAAAAGTGAGCAAAGAGTAGATTTTGGGGAAGTAAGCGGAACGGTTGTTCCTTAACCTTTATGCCAACTTTTTAATTTCCTTTTGCGAAATTATTGCCTTTTTCTTTGGCTAAAGTTATATTTCCCAAAAACTAAACCTTTACACGATGAGCACCGTTGAATCTTTCTTGGACGATTTTAAACCAGAAGTACGAGAAACTGCATTGAAAGTGCGGACCTTGGTACGAAGTGTCTTTCCTGAAGCCAGCGAAGAATTGCGCCCAACCTACCGAACGATTGCCTACGGCAGCTCTTCTAAAATGGCCGATGAAGTATGTTACATTGCCCCCCTTTCATCGTCCGTCAATCTTGGGTTTCATTTTGGCACCCAACTCCCCGACCCGAACGGACTTCTGCGCGGTACGGGCAAACTCATGCGACACCTGAAACTGGAGTCACCGGAAGAAGTAAATAATCCGGCGGTTAAAGTTTTGCTGGAAGCGGCCAAGACGCACGCCAGCTTCTAATAAGTGGGGTACGCGGTATTCCCGAAGCTTCAAGAATACCGCGTACCTGTCAACTTCTTAAGGCTTTGCGCCTACACCCATGCGCCGCAGGAAGTTTTCCAGCGGTTCAAGGTCCATTTCTTTCCGGCGTTGGTTGATATTGGCTAAATCCTCAACTGGATACAAATCTTTTTCGCCTTTGTTGTTGATGTGAATTTGCGTCCCGTAAACCTGCTTCTCTTTTTTCTGCACTTTCACCAAATCAGTCAATACCGCCGCACTGGCTTTATCGATATTCCCTTTTTGAGCTGCTTCGGTGATGATGGGCAGGTATTTTTCGTGAACCGCCCGATCAGTGCTGTGCTGAATGATCAGAAAAGCTACCTGGTCCAACGGTTGCCCAACCACATCTTTTCCGGGGTATTTCCCTACTTTCTGGATGATATCCTCCACCTCTTTCAGGTGTTGCTGATCCATTTCTTTTATTTTCTGACGTGCATCCTGCGATTCTTTGGCACCCCAGCCATACTGGCGCTCCAACTCATCGTATTTTGCCCGTTCCTTCTGATCTATATCGTAAATTTTGGAAAGTTTATTCCTTATCTCCGTGTTATTGGATGCTTGCTGCGCCTGTAAACTGCCCGTCAACAGACTAAAAAAAGCCAACAGTGAAAGAATCTTTTTCATGGGTTAATTTTTATGAATTCGGTGTGTTGCTTTAACAGGCTTATAATGAGATTGTTTAAAAATTCTACGCCTAATAGCCTACCGACGTATTGTCAGCGCGCGGGTCGGAAGCCCCTTCCAGAGTGCCATCAGGACGAACCATAATGCAGTCCATACGACCCAGCGAATTGGTCAAACGTTCAAGGATATAACCGCGATTTTGCAGCTTTTGAGTTGTTTCGTCCGAAAAGGCCCCGGTTTCAAAAGTTGTTTTGTCGGGCAGCCACTGGTGGTGAAACTTCAGAGCATTCACCGACTCCTGCATGGTCATGCCATGCTCCAGAACGTTCAGAATGGTTTGGTATACCGAAGTGATAATAGTCGATCCGCCTGGTGTACCCACCACGAAGAAAAGCTTACCGTCCTTTTCAACAATGGTCGGTGTCATCGACGAAAGCATGCGTTTGCCGGGGGCAATGGCGTTGGCCTGGTTTCCTATCAAGCCAAACATGTTTGGCACTCCCGGCTTAATGCTGAAATCGTCCATTTCATTGTTCATGAAAAAGCCAGCTCCGCCGACAACGACTCTGCTGCCGTAGCCTCCGTTCAGCGTTGTCGTAATTGAAACTGCGTTGCCTTCTTTATCAACGACCGAAAAGTGCGTTGTTTCCAGACTTTCGTAACCGGGTAACATTCCCCCTTTTATGGCCTGGCTATCGGTTGCTTTAGCCCAGTTAAAATCCTTCCAGCGTTCGTTCAGGTATTGGCGGTCAGTAAGTTGTGCAACCGGCACTTTCACAAAATCCGGATCGCCCAGAAACTTTGCCCGGTCGGCATAAACCCGCCGTTCGGCTTCGATCATGACCTGCACGGTCGAGTCTGAGTTCCAGCCCCAGCGCTTTAACGGATATGGCTCTACCAGACGTAACAATTGCAGCAAAGCCACGCCGCCACTGGATGTGGGCGGCATGGTGATAATGCGGTAGTTTTTATAATCGCCAATCAACGGCTCCCGCCACGAGGAATGGTAATTCTTTAAGTCATTTTCGGTGATGATACCCCCCCCCTTCTGCATCTCCGTCACCAGCAAACGGGCTGTCTCGCCTTCGTAAAAACCAGCCCGCCCCAACGTTTGTATCCGCCGCAAAGTGGCCGCCAGATCGGGCTGAACCAACAATTCGCCGGTTTTCCAGCTCGCCGTATCTGGCTTCATAAAATACGATTTGCCCGGGTTTACATCCTGGAGTGCCTTTCGCACCCGGTTGAGTCCTAGCGCCTCGCGTTCTGTCAGCACCACACCTTTTTCGGCCAGCGTAACGGCTGGTTGAATAACCTGCGCCCAAGGCAGCCGTCCGAAGCGTTTGTGTGCTTCCACCATGCCGTCTACCGACCCTGGCACGCCCGAAGCCAGATGCCCTGTTGTACTCAGGCTTGGAATCGGATTAGCCAAACTGTCCAGATACATGTCCTTATGGGCCTTCTCCGGCGCTTTTTCGCGGTAATCCAGCGTATATACGGCACTGCTTTTATCCCGATACACCATAAAACCACCACCGCCAATATTACCGGCAGCCGGATAAACAACGGCCAGCGCAAACTGTACGGCCACTGCCGCATCTACAGCATTTCCGCCCGCTTTCAAAATTTCCAGCCCTACCCGTGAGGCTTCCGGATGAGCCGAAGCCACCATGCCGTTTCGCCCGATAACGCCTTTGCGATCCGAGAAAAATTTACTTCCCCGCCGACCGGTTAGCTTTTCATTATCGTACTGATAGAAGCCGGCAGTTTCCCGAACTGTTTGGGAAGGTTGCTGCCCACTACGGCAGGAAAGCAAAAAGCTAAAACCAAAAAGCAGTGAAGAGCTGGCTAAGCGTAGGGTTTGTTTCATGGGATGAAGATTCTTAAACCACTAATCTACAAAAAAGGGCCAAACATCCGCAGAAAGCCTACTTCCATCCAGTTCGTTTAGGCATTAAACGCAATATTTTCTATTTTTAGAAATAAATAGGCTTAGTTCGTTCACCTGCTTAATCTAGCAACCCTTGAAATTCCTACGTCAGACATACGAAAGTCTCCGGTTCGCCTGGCAGGCCCTGCGCTCGAACTTGCTCCGCACCACCTTATCCCTGCTGGGTGTGACCATTGGTATCTTCTCCATCATTGCCGTCTTCACAATCGTTGACTCCCTGGAGCAGAACATCCGAACCAGTCTGGCCGGTATTGGCGACAAAGTAGTTTATGTCCAGAAATGGCCGTGGATCTTTGGGGATGGCGAATTCCAGTGGTGGAAATATTTTCAGCGCCCTGAGCCTACCGTAAACGAATACCGTTTTTTGGCCAACCGCATGGAAAATGCCGAAGCAGTTGTTGCTATGGATTTTAAAGGAGGTATTACGGTCAAGAATGGCAACAATAGCCTTCAGTGTCTCATTCAGGGCATATCTCTTGACTACAACAAAATTTCGGAAGTGCCCATTATCGATGGCCGCTATTTTTCGCCGCAGGAAATCGATGCGGCCCGCAATGTAACGGTTATTGGTGCCGACATAGCCGATGGCTTATTTCCGAACCAAAGTGCGGTGGGTAAGGAATTTAAACTCAACGGCCTAAAATACATTGTCATTGGCGTTCAGGAACGAAAAGGAGCTAGTTTGCTTAACTTTGGTGGCAATCCCGATAACAAATGCCTGATTCCCATCAGTGCTTTCGCCAAAATGTTTCATTCGGCTGGGTCGGGCATCGATATTGCCATAAAAGGTTACCAGTGGGATGAGGGACTGGCTGAACTGGAGGGGGAAATTCGCGGACTGATGCGCACCCGCCGCGGCATTAAACCACTCGAAGAAGACAACTTTGCCATTAACCGTCCTGATGCCGCGGCCCAGGCTATTTCGGGTCTTTTTGCCGTTCTGACCCTCGCAGGCTGGGTAATTGGTAGCTTTTCCATTCTGGTCGGGGGCTTTGGCATTGCCAACATCATGTTTGTATCCGTGAAAGAACGGACGAACTTGATCGGTATTCAGAAATCGCTCGGCGCTAAAAATTACGTAATCCTGTTCCAGTTTCTCTTCGAAGCCATTTTCCTCAGTCTGATTGGAGGCGGTGTTGGGATCTTTCTGGTTTATTTGCTCTCGTTCATTAAACTGGGTAGTCTGGAAATCCTGCTGTTGCCGGGGAATGTCGCCTTAGGTTTAGGCGTAGCCAGCATTATTGGCATTGTATCGGGCATTCTCCCCGCGTTGGTAGCTGCCCGCCTGGACCCTGTAATTGCCATTCGGTCAAAATAACAAAGTCGGAAGTAAGGAGTTTTTAAGGTATACCAGGCTGTTTTCGTGGTTCCTAGATTGTAATTAGGATTTCGATTGATAGCACAGAAAATTCCTTACTTTTTTGTTCATTTGTGCCTTAGGGACACTTAACGATTCCACCGACAATGCGCTTATTTACTATTTTGGCCATTTTTTTTCTGCTTGTTTTTGGCGTTTTTTATTACCTCACGGTCTGGAGTTACAGCGATGGAGAACGGGCCGGGACTGTCTCTACGTTTAGTCGGCGGGGCTACGTCTTTAAAACCTACGAGGGTGTTTTAAACGTAGGCGGTTTTTCGGGCGAAACTGGTTCCTTAACGCCGCAGTATTTCAGCTTTTCTGTAGAAGATGATTCGGTAGCTACCAAAATCAACGATGCCATTCGAACAGGCAAGCGCGTTACACTTCATTACGAGGAAAAACTGGTTCGCTTACCCTGGAATGGCGAAACTAAATATTTTGTTACCGAAGTTGAGTTAATTGATAATTCTTATGGAAATGGGAACGGTTTTCCAGGCCAGCAGTATCGACAACCCAGCCCACAGGCTGAGCCAAACATTGCTCCTGAGCCAACGCCGTTAGATACCGTAAACTCCCTGTAGCTAACAAACTAAATTGCTCGTCAAGCCGTTGTATCTTTTCCAGACTAACGGCTTTTTTTATGTCTACAGCGGTCAAGTCCAGCCGTATTTTTCCGGATAAAGTATTAACAGCCTCCCGCCTCTCGGGTGATGCAACCGCTGATACGCTTATTGCAGCCATAGCCTCCGCGCAAGGCCGTGGAGGTGTAGCTGAATTCATGCGCTGGTTAGGAAATACCAAGGATTTATCTTTGGAACAACAGCCCCAACTTGTCGCTGAATTCATGCAGCAGCATAGCGTTCTTCCCCCCTGGGCCAACCGGCAGCAGATGGAGCGGGGCATGCGTTTTTTTGAGCGCCATGCCGCAGCAATTGGCCTTACACTGGGTTGTTATTCCCTGCCTTACTGCTATGCGGGTGCTGATGGTGCCCGCGTCTTATGGCTTTCCCAACGGATTTACAACGATACGCAAAAACGGCTTGAAGAAACAGGTGAGTGGCTCTCGGCGGTTACCAAACGGCGAAACTGGGATAGTAATGTAGCCATTATTTATACCCTAAAAGTGCGCTTGTTGCACGCTGCCGTACGTTGGTTTACCCTGCATAGCGGACAGTGGGACATGGACTGGGGTTATCCAATCAATCAGGAAGACATGGCTGGCACGAATGGCGCATTCTCGTACATTGTTATCCGTGGCCTGCGCAAATCGGGTATTTCAACGACCGAGGAGGAAGAAGAAGCCTACCTGCATCACCTCAATGTGGTTGGTTATTTTATGGGTGTTCAGGAAAATCTGTTGCCGCAGAACTTGCGGGAGGCTTTTCACCTGGATCGAGCCATCGCCCGGCGCAATTTCCAGGCTTCAGAACAGGGACAAGCCCTGACAAAATCGTTGTTGACCACCATTGAAAATCTTTCTCCGCCCGCCTTGCGGAACCTCCCGGCGGCTCAAATGCGTTTCTTCCTCGGCGACGCGTTGGCCGACTTGCTCGGTATACCGGCTGTTCCGCTCGAAAAGCGGCTGGTTGGCTTGGCTAACTCGCTCCCATTTTTTTCGAAGTTACTCACTGTCTGAGGGATGTGGAGTCATATCACAGACTATCAGCCTTAATTTATAACCGTTGACTATTCTCCAACAAGAGCCCATTGCTGCGCTTGCTACCGCGCCGGGCATTGGTGCCATTGCCGTTATTCGTGTCTCGGGCGATAAAGCTATTGAGGTTACCAACCGAATTTTTCGCGGTAAAAATTTACTTGAACAGCCTTCGCATACCGTTCATTTTGGTACAATTCGGGATACTGAGAATGTTATTATTGATGAAGTTTTAGTAGCTGTTTTCCGTAGTCCAGCTTCGTTTACCAAAGAAGATGTGGTCGAAATTTCGTGTCACGGCTCAGACTATATTATTCGGCAGATTCTGCGTTTGCTCCTGAAAGAAGGCGTTCGGATGGCCCAGCCGGGGGAATTTACGCAACGCGCCTTTTTGAATGGGCAGTTTGATTTGGTGCAGGCCGAAGCTGTTGCCGACCTGATTGCTGCCGATTCGGAAGCGACGCACCGGACAGCCTTGACACAATTGCGGGGCGGTTTCTCGAAAAAACTAAAAGAGCTTCGTCAGCAACTCATTGATTTTGCGGCTCTTATTGAATTGGAGCTGGATTTCGGGGAAGAAGATGTTGAATTTGCCCGTCGTGACGACCTGCGCCGTTTGGTGCTGGCTATTCAACGCGTTTTACGGCCTTTGATTGACTCTTTTTCGGTTGGTAATGCCATCAAAAACGGGGTTCCAACCGTAATCGTTGGAAAGCCCAATGCGGGCAAATCAACGCTTTTGAATGCCTTACTTAACGAGGAGAAAGCTATCGTATCCAACATTCCGGGCACAACACGGGATTTAATTGAAGATGAGTTATTTATCGACGGAATCCGGTTCCGCTTTATTGATACAGCCGGCCTTCGGGAGGCCACCGATGCTATCGAAGCCATCGGGGTCGAACGGACTAAACAGCAACTTGCCAAAGCATCAATTGTTATCTATCTTTTCGATGCGGCAGAAATGGAACTGTCGGAGTTATCCGAGATTGAGCAAGACCTACAACAGAGGGCGGTTCCCTACCTGTTAGTTGCTAATAAAACCGATAAATTAGCTCAGGATGAACTACATAACTGGCAGCTTCACTTTGGTGATCAGCTCGTTCCTATTCAAGCAAATACGGGCAAAAATATTCCTGAGATGACCCAGCAGCTGGTTCGTTTCGTTAAAACGAACGCCCAAACCAGCAGCAATACGGTGGTTACCAATATGCGTCATTTTGAGCACCTGAGTCAAACGGAAGCCGCACTCAGCCGCGTGCTTGATGGCCTTGACACGGACGTTAGCCCCGACTGGCTCGTCATGGATATCCGCGATGCCCTCCGGCATCTAGGCGAACTAACCGGCGAAATTACTACGGATGATTTACTGGAAACAATTTTCAGTAGATTCTGTATTGGGAAGTAAGTAATACAAACACATACACGCGACTGCTTAATAAATCGCTTTTAGGCCCTTAAAATGGGCCTTTTTTGTTGCCCAAGACCTATTGCCGAGACAACTATTGAATACTACAAAGCCTACTAATTGACTCTCCTTATTCTTGTTGAGTCTTCACAGAACGGAATACAATCGGAATATTAAGATTGATGCTGCCAGAGGCAAAAGGGTGATAGCTATTCACATTAAATCGACCACTTAAAAAGACTCTGGCTTGCGAGTTTTTATAAAAAGGCTTGAAGTAAAAATCCGCTTGAAGAGGAATATTTAGAAGGTAGTGTTCAATATAATCGTACTTACCTTTCTGCGTAATGTTAGGATCGCTAATTTGTAAATAGTTCACCCCTGCTGATAATTGAAGTTGATGAGGGTTATCCCGACTTAACAATCGATAACCAAGTCTGATTCCATAATATCGATGTTCATACCGGCGGGAGAATATATTACTCCCTCACAATGCGCAACGCTGTAAATACAGAAACCTCAGGAAAAAACGAAGTTGCCCCGGGCGGGCTACATTCAGCCTTAAGCTGTCCAGTAATTCTAAATACGAACTTGGTTGTATCGATTTGCCCTGTTGCACCCATCACAGCCGTATCAGCTTTCCACGCCGGATCAATCAGAGTTGTATCACAAAGCCGGAAAAACGTGCGAGAATTACCATGAGGGCCTATAAAATAGCCTCCGCCCAGATAGGCAACCTTTTCATTGACTAACTCCCGGTAGGGTTTCGCCTCACAACCACAACTGGGCGAGGTATCTTCTTTATGGCAGGCAATCAACAGGACAACTACAAGCGATAGTAGAGCGGAAAATTTCATGGGCTTAAGGCTTTAGCCCATATGATCCAGAAAAACAGAAAGGGGTTGCAAAGCACTTTCTCCAAACCAAAGCCCTAAACACTTAGAATTTAAGCGCGAAGTCTTAAGCACGGAGAGCTTTAGAGTACTTGTTCCCTATAGGAAGCTACTCTAAAATAATCAATGCTTAAGACTTCTTAACTAACGTGCAGTATCCTAAAACTTATTTTTTTTATTGCCCGAATAGTTGTTCGAGAATTTAGGCTTGCCCCCTGTATGTTCTTTCTTTGAACTACCCAGCAACCGCTCCACTAAATCCGGGCGTTTGAGCTTGTTCAGTCGGTTCCGAATCCAGTCTTTGTGCTCGGACTTGTACCAGAAGAAATAGCGGTTTTGAGCCAGCTTTTCTTCCCGGGTTTTCGCTGTTTTAACTGGCTTCAGCGTATAAGGATGCACTCCCGAATAATAAATCACCTCGGCCACCGTCATCGGTGTAGGCGTAAAGTCCTGTACCTGTTCGAGTTGGAAGCCTAAGTCCTTGGTTTCGGCGGCCAGATTAGCCATGTCCTGCTCCTCGCAGCCGGGATGAGACGAAATGAAATACGGAATCAGCGGCTGCTTCAGGTTGTATTTCTCCTGGATCTGGTCGTACTTCTTTTTAAATAACTTGAAATACTTGAACGATGGCTTCCGCATAATCCGTAGCGTATCGTCCGACGTATGCTCAGGCGCTACTTTCAACCGCCCCGACACGTGGCGCGTTGTGAGCTGTTCCATGTATTCGTCGTGGTTGCCGTCCTGGTTATTCTTGTTGAAGTCATCCACCAGCAAGTCGTACCGAACTCCCGAACCTACAAACGCTTTTTTAATAGCAGGGTTGGCGTCCACTTTCCGGTACAGCTCTGTCAGCGGCTTATGCGAAGTATCCAGATTTGAGCAGATAACCGGATGAATACAGCTTGGGCTTTGACAACGGGCACAGATCGATTCGTCCTTTCCCTTCATTTTGTACATATTGGCCGACGGACCGCCCAAGTCGGAGATGTACCCTTTAAACTCCGGATGTTTCGTAATTTCGTCAACTTCTTTCAGTACTGATTCCTCGCTTCGTGACGCAATGAACTTGCCCTGGTGCGCCGAAATCGTACAGAAACTACAACCTCCAAAACAACCCCGGTGCATGTTGACCGAGAATTTGATCATATCGTAGGCCGGGATCGGACCACGTTTTTTGTATTTCGGGTGCGGCAACCGCGTGTACGGCAAATCAAACGATTTGTCAATTTCGGCTTCCTCCATCGTCTTGAACGGCGGATTAATCACCAATACCTGATTACCTACATTTTGGGTAATCCGATTGGCTTGCCACTTATTTGACTCAACCTCAACGATTTTGAAGTTAGCCGCATATTTAATTTTATCTTCCAGACAGACTTCATGGCTCGCCAGTTCAACTGTACTCCAGTTGTTGTAATCGCGCAATTCCGTACTGGCATCGTGCAGATAAGCCACTTGATTGATGTTCCGCATGGACGAAAAAGGCACCCCTTTCCGCGCTAGCTTCAGGATCTCGCGCAAGGGCTGCTCGCCCATGCCGTATACCAGCATGTCGGCCTTAGCATCCACCAGAATCGACGGCATCAACTGGTCTTTCCAGTAGTCGTAGTGCGTCACCCGGCGCAGCGAAGCTTCGATACCACCAAGCAAAACCGGCACATCGGGATACAGTTGTTTCAGGATATTGGTGTAAACAATTGTAGCGTAATCGGGCCGGAAGCCGGCTTCTCCACCCGGTGTATAGGAATCGTTGGAGCGCAGGCGTTTGTTGGCCGTGTAGTGATTCACCATTGAATCCATACAGCCCGCTGTCACACCAAAGAAATATTTCGGTTTACCAAATTTTTTGAAATCGCGCAGGTCATCCTTCCAGTTGGGTTGAGCGATAATGGCCACGCGAAAGCCTTCACTTTCCATAATGCGACCAATCACGGCAGTTCCAAAAGCCGGGTGATCTACGTAGGCATCCCCCGACACCAGCACAACATCAACTTCATCCCAGCCTCTCTTCTCAACTTCTTTCATTGTTAGAGGCAACCAGTCGGTAAGGGGTCTTTCAATCATGAGAAAGTAAATTGTCTTTCTGGTAAAACACCGAAATTACGAAATAATTCCTTCTTGTCACGAATCCACCGTTGATCTACGCTCCTCCTGGTTTACGAACTATTTGTTAGCTAGCAGATCGCGCCTGTTGATAAGGTCTACTCAAAGAATAGCTAAAACAAATCCGTATCTTTACATGCTATGACGGCTACTTCGTTTCGCTATCATTTACCAAAAAAGGCAATCAAATCGGATTGTCCGGACTGCGGCCCTAAACATCGCAAAACGTTAAGTCGGTACATTGATTCGCTGACGGGCGAGCCTTTGCCCGACATTTATGGACGCTGCGACCGCGAAAGTAACTGCGGCTATCACCTTAACCCGTACCACAAAGGGCCATCCGGTTTGTCTTATCACGATGAGATGAAGAACCGGGAGCGCCAGGAACCAATTCCTAAAGACTGGTTCAGGACCGCCGCCCGCCAGAAGCACAACGGAGAAACGAAGCAGCGCATCATTACCAACCTGATCCGACTTCAACACGCCACACCCGAACAAGCCGAACGGGTGGCCAATTTTCTCTTTGACGGGCCGGTGGCGTCTTCAAGTGGACCAACACCGCCTGCTGGACCAACCCCTGTTTTCACAATTCCTGACGAGTTGCTCAAGCAATCGCTAGGCCACTACGAACGCAATCAGTTTGCCATTTTACTACGGCGTCATTTCGGCACAAATGTCGCTGATGACTTATTGAAACGGTTCAACATTGGCACGTCCGGGCGTTGGCCGGGAGCCTGTGTTTTCTGGTATATTGACGAGCAAAACCGCATCCGGGGCGGGCAGATTAAACTGTTCGATGAGTTCTTCCATACCGTCAAATACGTCATCAGGAACGGTGAAAAACGAAGCCGTACCAGTTGGGTTCATTCGGCCTATGCCCGCCGACTCGACCAGCAGCAAACGCCTTATCCGGCCTGGTTGACGGCTTATCTGGATGAGCAGAACGATGTGCAGAAGTCACCCTGTCTGTTTGGCTTGCCCCAGCTCGCAACCGCTCCGATAGACAAACCCGTAGCGATTGTGGAAGCTCCCAAAACAGCGGTAATCAGCACGCCTTATTTTCCTGATTTTATCTGGATGGCGGTAGGTGCTTTATCGTACCTGAATGCCGACCGCATGGCACCACTGCGAGGTCGCCGGATTGAATTGTTTCCCGACCTGTCTAAAGACCGCAGCGCCTTTGACCGCTGGAATCGCATCGCTGGCGAACTGCTAGGACATGGTTTTCAGATTACCGTTTCTACCTATCTGGAGGACAACGCGACCCAGGACGAAAAAGCAGCCGGTTTAGACCTGGCCGATTTCCTGCTGGAACAATGGGAAGGCTACCCACCGGATTGGGAAGAATAAATAAGTAGAAAATTACCAGTATTTAAAACGCCAAATTAGTTTGTAATAAAGTAGTCGTGCTGCTTTATTTTGGATTAAGACTATCGGCGCCTTATAAAGATGAAAGGGAGTGAATTGGATTTATACCTAAGTATGGGGTATTTTCGCATGCAGCAAAAAGTGTTTACCTGTTGCGCTGTGCTTTTTGACAATACAGTTTGTACGGTTCATTGGCTGCGCATTGCCCTGTCGCGGGTAAATTACGGCAAGGATCAACTGCAATTGCTGAGAAAAAATCAACAATTTTTGGTAACAGTCAAGCCTTTCGTTCTGACGGAACAGGTGGAAGCGCTTTACGCCGAATACAAAAGCGCCATCACGTTTGACGCTCCCGAATCTGTCGAAGCCTGTTTGTTTGGAGAGGCAGACTATAACCTGTTTGATACGTATGCGGTTGAAGTTCGGGATGATACCAAATTAATTGCGGTGGGCATCTTTGACAACGGCGCTCGAAGCATCGCTGGCATCATGAATTTTTACCATCCGGCGTATCGTAAATACAGCCTGGGAAAATACCTGATGCTCCAGAAAATCAATTACGCCCGCGATCAGCAGAAAGTCTATTACTACCCTGGTTACTTAGCCAATAACAACCCTAAGTTCAACTATAAGCTCTTCGCCAGCGAGGAAGCTACTGAAGTCTTCGACAATCGTCATTTTAGCTGGGTACCTTTTAACTGGGAAACGGTAACTATTCATTCAGCCGACATCATGAGTCAGATTTAAACGTAGTGTCCGAAATCTTCAACTAATTTCCACAAATCAGCTAGTTTCAATTCGATCACAGAAAGACTAGCATACACCCGATTAGCGGCGAGGTCCCCTTTTTTGGAAACTACTTTTAGAAAGTTTATTAGAAAAATGCAAAGGGGACAGCATTAATTGAGGGACTGTAGAAAACAGAACCATTATGTACCAGAAATAGGCAAAATTAGTAAAGTCCAATCAGCGTAGACAAGCTACTTTTACAGCTCATATTCATCAACACTCAAGAAACCACCCCGCCCTGGCTAGATTCGAGGCGGGGTTTTTGTTTGATTAACGAAATTGTGATAACGATATAAGGCCACAGCAGACCTCAGGAATAAGCAGGTTTCATGGAATAATGCGTTCGCATCAATTGCCCCCGCATGGATGCCCAGCGGCGGCGGCTTACCGGAAGCTCCGTGCCGTCGTGTAGCACAACCGCACCTGACAGGCTATCCGGAAACGCACGAATCATGCGAATGCAAGCCGGATTTACCAGAATACTTTTGTGGATGCGAATGTAATTTGGCAGAAGAGTCTGGAGGAACTTTAACGTCTGAGCGGTCAGGTGTTTATTACCGTCCAAATAATGCAGCCACGTATAGTTGCCCTCGCCGGTCAAATAAACTAGTATATCTTTTTTCATGAAGGCTTAAGGATTATAGGCGTCATTTAAGTACATCAAATTAACCATTCTTCTGTCTGATAAATTGAAAAATGTTGGTAAACGTCAGTTCTAGCAGTGTCAAAGACTAATTTTAGTAAGTGAATGACGTATAGTAAATAATTGAAAACTTCCTGTAATGCCTTTCTTATTTTTGCCGCAGGTGATTTGAACACCACAGATTAAAAGAGAAACATGCATTCAACGAGTACGCTTCTTCCCAAAGCTGGCCTGCGGATGGGCCCGGTAAACCCCAATGATTTTCAAAAGCTTACAGATGTCTGGGAAGCGTCTGTGCGGGCTACCCATCATTTTCTGACAGAGGACGATTTGCTACTTTTCAAGCGGCTAATTCGTGAGCAATACCTTTTTCAAGTTGATTTAACCTGTATTCGGGAGGAAAAAGGGCAGATTCTCGGTTTTTTGGGCGTTGCCGACGACAAAATTGAAATGCTGTTCGTGCATCCGGCTTTTTTTCGACAGGGGATCGGAAAAGCTCTGGCTAATTACGCCGTTGATACACTGAAGTTGAGTAAAGTAGACGTGAATGAGCAAAACCAGCAGGCGCTTGATTTTTACCTGCGTCTGGGTTTTTTGGTAAAAAGCCGTTCCTCGTTGGATGGTATGGGCAAACCGTATCCCTTGCTACATTTGGAGATGCCTAGCAAGCAACTTAACTAGCTAAATACTTATTTTATAGTTACTTACGCAGCAAATTTGCACTCTCAGCAGCTTGTTGATAAGCTGCTTTTAGCTCATACAAACATTGGAGGCACAAGCACTCGCCATCATAGTCCAGCGTGGTCAGTTCCCGGATGTATTCGGTTTCCTGCCGCGTCAGATTAATTGCTAAACAGTCGCACTTGAGGATCGAATTGACTTTGCAGGTAAAAAGCTGGTTGCACCGAGAGCAACTTTCAGCAGCATGTTTGGTCATTTTTTCGACAGTTAAGGGATCTTTATACAAGATACGGCACAATTACACAGGTTGAAATAGCTTCTGCTTCCGCCAAAGCGATAAAGTCCTTTAATGTCTGCCCTTACGGACTCATTACCAGACACCCTGATTTAAATTAACAGATTTACCCACGCTTATAGCTTATTTTATTATTATTGAGTGACATTCGTATGCTGGATGGAGGGTTTTGCTAGTTGCAAGATTTAGGCCCCAACTTTAGAAAAATGGCATCTCATTCTGGTTTCGCTTTACGTAGGGATCATCGCCTTTGGGCAGGCTATCGAAACAGATCAATGGCGCTGCTTCTCCACGTAAGTGCCTGTCTGTTTGCCTGTCAGACAACGAACAAGAATGCTGACCACGCGGCTTACACCCAGCAATTAATCAATAAAGCCGATAGCCTGAAACACACCACAGGTCTAAAACAGGCTACTTCCTTTCTGGATTCAGCTTACGAACACTTTCCGGCGGCCAGCGTCCTGGACAAGTACCTAAAATACAGATACTTGCTCCAATCTCACCAACAAAGTAACAAACCAGCAGATCATATCCTTAGTGAGAGCTATGCGGACAGTATTTTTAGGCTTATTCGTAGTCAGCCGGGAGCGATGGAGCAATACCAGCAAGAGTATGCGCTAACGCATTTGTACAAAGGTGACGTTTTACGTACGCAAAAAAGATACAAAGAGGCGTATTCGTATTACCACAAGGGCAAAATCCTCATGGAAGGTTTGCTGGATACGTGTCAGAGCAGCCAGTATACAAATCGCATTGCGGTTATATATTACGCGCAGGCCGACTATGCAAAAGCAACGGTTTATTACAAGCAGGCTATGCAGGAGTTAAAGCATTGCCGTGGAAGCTCCGACTTTGAGTATGCTTTTGTTTACCCCCAAGGAACACTGGATAATATTGGACTTTGTTATGCCGCCCGGGGCATGGCTGACAGCGCCATGTATTATTACAACGCCGCCTTGACCTTTATTGACAAAAACGCGCATAAGTTTCCAAATGACAAGGAATTTGTGGCTACGGCCAGAGCGGTAATTCTGGGAAATCAGGCAAAAATTTACCAGACCAAAGGCGATCTTAAGCGTGCCGAAGCCCTGCTGAAAACCAGCATCCGTATTAATTCGCAAAAGAAACATGATAACCGGGACGCCCAGTTTTCGCAGGCCAAACTTGTCGAAGTATACTTCCAACAAAAAAAGTTTGATCAGGCTCGACTAGCGCTTCAGGACTTAAAAACCGCGCTGGATACCCTACCCAATTCGCAGGCAAAACTGCAATGGACTAACTTGCAATGGCAGTATTTCGACAGGATGCACGACATAGGCCAATCACATCGGTACTTAAAAAGCTACCTGGCCCTGAAGGATACGCTTGAACGCGAAAAAGACCGGGAAGGAAGCATCGACCAGACGCTACAGCGGCTGGACAACCAGCACCAGCTTGAATTATTTGCCGAAGAAGAGAAGTTAAACAGGCTTTACCTCCTGGCCACCATTATGCTTTCTGTGATGGCGCTTACCATTGCCTTTCTGATTTGGAAAAACTGGAAGCGATCCCAGGATAATATTCTGGAACTTAAGGCCTTGAACCAAAAGGTTACGCTTCAGAATGCCCATATGCAAAAAGCGCTGGCCGCCTTGGAGCAAAGTCATACCGAAAATACACACGTTATGAAAGTAGTGGCTCATGACTTACGCAGTCCTATTGCTGCTATCAATATGGCTTCGCTCCTGCTGCTTGAACACCATAATTATACGGCTGAACAACGGGAATTTCTGGAAATGATTAAAGCGTCCACAACGGACTCAATGAGCCTGATTAACAATTTATTACAGACTAATAAAAAAGCGGATAAAGGCCATAAGGAGTGGGTAGAGTTTCATTTATTACTGGCTTACTGCGTTAATCTGCTGAAATTTAAGGCAGACGAAAAACGGCAATCTCTTGAGTTACAAATAGAACCCGTTACTATTTTCGTTGATCGGGAAAAAATCTGGCGGGTCCTAAGTAACCTCATTGCTAATGCCATTAAATTCAGCCCTACTGGGACAACAATCAACATACGCCTGACTTGCCTGGACAATTCTATTCAGGTTGCGGTAGAAGACCACGGCATTGGCATTCCCAACGAGTTGAAGGAAAAGGTTTTCGACATGTTCACCGAAGCAAAAAGACCTGGAACGGCGGGCGAACAGCCTTTTGGATTAGGGCTGGCCATTTCCAAACAAATTGTTGAAGCGCATCAGGGAAAATTATGGTTTGAAAGTTCGCCTGTTACAGGAACCACTTTTTACGTCGAACTACCTCTTACTCAATTCTCTCCTGATCTAGTAGCAACCAGTTCAGGAGAGAATCACTAGTATAAAACCGCCGTACTTACTCTAGCGAGTAATTGCTCAGCGTCTGAAAAGTATCCAGCCAGCCTTCAATCGTGACGGGTTTAGTGATGTAAAAGTCGGCACCCCAGTAGTACGAAAGTTCAATGTCTTCTGCATCTGCCGAATGACTAATGATCACAATTGGAATCCGTTGGTAGACTGCCTGACAACGCAGGTGACGCAGCAGCCCCCATCCTTCTCCCTGGGTGGGCAAATATAAATCGAGCAGAATAAGTTTGGGCATCGCCTGCTGCCGGAGCCGACAGTTTTCCAGATAAGTCAGGGCCTGGCCGGCTGAGGTAGCTCCCACATGCAGCGCGTTTTGAAACTGCTTCCGCATTAAGTACTGCATGATAAGGTGCTCATTTACATTATCTTCGACAACAAGAATACTGGATTGAGCCGAATACGGAATAGCGGTTGATGGGCTGCCCTTGGTCCCATCAGCCTGGCTATACATTTCCATTGTAGTATTATCTTTTAGATTAAGGAAACAGAAAAAAAGTTGTAATATTTAGTGAAAAATAAGAAATATCAAAATTGAAATTTCAATTACTTAGCGTGTATCCAACTGGGTACAAAAATGAAACAAGCAAAGGATATTTCGTAGTTACTCAGGAATAGCAGCCTACGAGTAACTATTCATTAGCTGCGTCAACTGAGTTTTTAGCAGAAATTTGATTAGAAGCGGATCTTTTTCCTGAAGGTGGCAATAGGGGTTTTCAGGGTGCCAGACTAGTATTCTAGTTTTGGGATTATAGACACCAACCGGCGTTATATCTTCGTGTGTAGCCAGATCAGAGAGTATCTCTAATCCTGCTGCTTCAGAGATACACTCTAAAGATTTGTAATGGCCCCAAAATAGATAGACCACAATCAATCTCATAAAAAGAACACCGTTGAGTTAAAGAAAACAAAATGATCCAATTCGCAAATCTAAATAGCTGAATAATAATAACAAACTATTATTTATCCCTTAATTAATCAGACAAATTTTAGTCCGAGTAACATTTCTTTGCTGGCAAAACAAGCTGTCTCTGTAGGAAGTTTTAGGCCGGATATACGTGCGCAGACGCAAGCCGTCTAAACTCAACTAACCGCCAGTCAGCTGTTTGAGTTTAGACGATGCACTTATCCAAAAGTCAATTTAAAAAGCAATCAATAAGCCTACGGACGCGTAATTGATCCAGGTAAAATTGTAAATCTGGTCAACGTCGGCACCCCCTTCAACAACCCGATAGCCGAGTTTAAGGCCTGCATTTGGGGTAAAATGATAAGCCGCCCCCACAAAAATGTCCTCCGCCCGGCCAAAACGAGAGCCCAAGGCGTCGCCCTCAGCAAGTAAAGACCAACGATCCGTGGGTTTGTAAGAGACGTAAAAAT
The DNA here is from genome assembly GCF_021484805.1 of Tellurirhabdus bombi. NCBI lineage: Bacteria > Pseudomonadati > Bacteroidota > Cytophagia > Cytophagales > Spirosomataceae > Larkinella > Larkinella bombi. The sequence goes on from NZ_CP090557.1 coordinate 4,800,472, forward strand.
TTAGCAAAGGCACAAATCCTAAATCATCGAAATTCGTGTCTGCCGATTCGTTTACAAACCGCACGTTCGCATCCCGGATTTTGCCCGTCAGACCAGCTCCAACCCGCCACTGATTGCGCGCAATGAAGTCATAGCGGTAAGTCAGTCGGTACGAATTAAACTGATAATGAACCGTCACTGGCCGACTGGCATCAAAGAGTTGATTGTTATAATTCACCGGCTGGGCAAACGCACCTTCATAGCGCACCGTTAGCGGAGCATACAATGCCGATATAGTGTGCCGATTCGCGATGGTATACCCCAAACGAGCCCGGTAAAACACCTTTGGCTTTATCGACAACTCGTCCGCCAGATCGACCAGTGTTCCGCCCTGGTTGGGAATACGAACCTCGTTGTAATTCGTGCCCAGCACCAAACCTGATTCAAGATCGAGCCGCCACTGCGCCCGCAGCGAAAAACTCGTCAGCCACAGAACCGCCAACATCAGTCCTCGGATTAGGGCCATTTTTTTAGAAAGTAGTTGAGTATGCATGACGCATAAACAAGCGCCAAAGCAGATAGTTTTGCTCTCCTAAAGTTCTATTTGACGGGCGTGAATGTCATTTTGGGTTTTTGCATTGCTCTGTCGAGCAGTTTTATTTCCAGACGCAGAATTTCTTCTTCGGCTTTTGCATCGATCTTTTCTGGATCGTCGCTGGGTTTGTGGTAATCGGGATGCCCGCCGGTATGGAAGAATAAAACCGGAATTTGCTTGGCATAAAAGGCCGCGTTGTCGGAACCGCCATTGCCCGCCCGGTCGGTAAAGAATTTTATACTACTTTCGACGCCTTTGAAGATTTCTGGCCAGGCGTCACTGGTTCCGTAGCCGCCAACTCCCACTCCCCGACTTGGATCGTAACGCCCGATCATGTCCATACAGATCATAAAATTTAGTTTTTCGAGCGGAATTGTCGGATTATTCAGAAAAAAGCGTGAGCCCAACAAACCCAGTTCCTCCGCTCCAAAAGCCATAAACAGCAGATTATAAGGCTCTTTTATTTTGTTTTTTGCGTAATACTGCGCCAATTCCAGCAAACCCGCCACACCCGAGGCATTGTCATCGGCCCCATTGTGAATTTGCCCTTCTGGTTGCTTCTCCAGCGAACTTCCCTGCCGGCCAAGGCCCAGATGGTCATAGTGTGCCCCAATCACGATGGTATGAGGAGCGCCGTTATCCAGAAAGCCAATCACGTTTGTTGTTTCCCGGAGGCTATCCGAGACGACTACCCGCCTTACCTTGGCCGTAAAATTCTGATAATAGCCCTTAACACCCAGCGGTTTCAGTCCGTATTTCTTAAAATGTCTGGCGATATAGGCGGCGGCTTTCGCGTTTTCGGGGCTTCCCGTTCCGCGTCCCTTCATCTTGTCCGAAGCAAGAAAATTAATGTGTTTGGTGATGCGTTTGGCCGCAGGTTCCTGCGAAAAAAGTGGCTGGCTGCCTAAAAATAGAGCTAAAAAGAGAATATTCTTCATAGCGAGCAAATATAGCAGATTGAACCGCTTCCAGGTATAAAATAGGTTCTGCCTCCACTCCTGCTTATTGGTTTCGATGCTACAGACTAAACCGCTTGAAGAATGCGGCTTCGTAGCTGGCACCAATTGGAATTTCTTCGCCACCGAGCATAATTATGCGGTTTCGTACCGCTTCAATGCGACTAAAAGGAACAATGTAGGACCGATGTACGCGAATAAATTCTGTTTCTGGCAGTTTCTCCAACATGGCTTTCATTGTCATTCTGGCGACTACAGGCTTCATATTTTGAATATGAATTTTGAGATAATCGTCTAGTCCTTCGATGAATAGAATATCTGCAAGGGCAATTTTATACAAACTGTAGTCCGCCCGAATATATAGATAAGCCGGTTTATCTGCCTCAGCCTTGTGAAGCAGTTTGTGATAATCGAATGCTTTGTTAGCCGCCTGCTGAAACCGCTCAAACGTAAACGGTTTCAACAAGTAATCGATTGCATTCAGGTTGAATCCTTCTACCGCGTATTCCGCGTAAGCAGTGGTAAAAATGACCATGGCCTGCTGCGGAATAGCCCAGTAAAATTCAATGCCCGACATGGAGGGCATATTAATATCCAGAAACAATAAATCGACCGGAAACTGCTGCAAATAATTCAGCGCCTCCCCCGTTTTGGAAAAAGTCTTCTGTAGATCGATAAAATCGACCTGGCTACAAAAATGCGCCAAAACCCGCAGCGCAGGTGGTTCATCGTCCAAAGCAAGGGCACGAATCATGAGAGACGTAAAGTTAAATCAACTGTAAAAGTAAAATCGGTATCCTGAATCGTCAATTGGTGCTGATTAGGATACAACAATTGTAGCCTTGCTTTGGTATTTTCAATTCCAATGCCGCTCGTTGAGCCTTCATTGTGGACAACGCGCACCTTTTTGTTAAATACGTAAAGATGAAGTTCTTTTTCATTCAGCGAAATAGCAACCTCTATGACCGAATCTTCTTCGGGATTAACGCCGTATTTAAAAGCATTTTCGATGAATGAAATCAGGATGAGCGGTGCAATTTGTTTTCCATTGGGTAGCCCTTCCGTTGTAAAAAAGATCTGGGCTGTGTCGTCCAGACGTATCTTTTGTAGCGAAATATAGTGACTAATGTATTCCAGTTCCTTTGTTACGGGCACCAGGTCTGAATGAGCATCTCTGATGACATAACGCATTAACGCTGATAGCTTTACGATGGCTTCAGCGGTACGATCTGACTGCTCAATAGCTAGCGAATAAATGCTATTCAGGGTGTTAAACAAAAAGTGTGGATTAATCTGTGCTTTCAGGTATGACAGCTCCGTAGCCAGCTTTTCCTGCTCAGCTTTTCGCAACCGATTATTAATGCGCAACGAAAGCGAAACAAAGACTCCGACCAAAAAAAGGAAAAGGGCATGACTCAGTTCAAAGCCAAAGGGTGGTTTAGGCTGCCTTCTACCCGGTGCCGAGCCATCTGAGAAGCTGTCGGGTATTGGCTCAGAACCGGGGTGGTCTAGGGGTGATGGCCGTCGGTCAGGCAGTTCATAAGGAGTTAGGGGTGGCGATTGCTGAAACACGTCCTGCCGATCTACCGTCAGCAACAGGCCAATAATTACGACAAAACAGCCTAGCAAGCTACCCGCAAAAATCACATATCTGCCTGAAAAATAAAGCCTTGGAATCAGGATGTAGTAATTGACGTAAAAAAAGGCCAGCATCAGCAGATAAGCTAACAAATTGGTACGCTCATGCAGGTTGGTCGTTAACTCACTCAGCAGGGAGAATCCTTTGGGCGCAAAGATGTAAGGCAAAGCCAGAAAGGCCAGGCAGAAGAAGACATGAATTCCAACTTGAGACAGCTTACTCGTCATTGCTATGCATTTTCATTGAAAGCTACAAAAGCGCATCAATCAACAAAAATGATTGCGGTAAAAAGACCGATTCTTGCGGTAAAGGCAGCCCGTTAAATGAGGACAGGATATTTTTTAAAATCAATGGTACCTCGATGCTGTGCGCTCCTTTTCCCAACGCACCCAATCACCTCACATCCAGACAAGGCAGGCACTGCGTGACAAACGACACATCCCTACGCCACATTCCCCGGATCAGCCGCCCGCACCTTTTCCAGAAAAGCTTTTGGCTACTAACAATCTCTTCTAAAATGAGTTCTCATCCGGCAGGTTGCTATTTTTTGATCTCAATCCGCCAGGATGGACCGCTACTCACGTGGTATTTTTCCGCAAAATTTCCCATATTAACTGCAACGGAAAAGTTTAGTAAGCTGTTGAAATAAGCCACATTCTCGCCTGTTGCTGCCTCACCAAAGGTATTTACCAGTTGAATTTTTTCGCTGAATACTTTTTCGGTTTCGTTGAAAATCTCTACCTGCAAGCGATCACCCGTTTTTGCCCCAAGTTGATTTATCAGGTCTTTCGGAATATTAGTCCAGATATTACCATATTGCACATCCAGTATAGGAATATTGCCTTTTAGAAGCCCTTTCTCAAGCGTTGGTTTCTGGTAAGTTATCTTAGTTACAGAAGCCGGCAGTTTTTTACCTACCTGTTCAAACGAGATAGCCCTGGCCGCGAGACGAGCCGCCGTGTAGGCATATACGTCACGACCGTGAAAGGTGTATGATTCTTCGGAGCTTTTCAGTCGGTTAATGGCCTCGTTGATTTGCCGCACTTCCTGAACACCCATTTTTTCGGCGATTAATGTGAGAGTGCCGTTGTCTGGCGTAACGAAATAATGCCCTGTTTTCGTTAGCAAAACCACCGATTTACGCTCCGTTCCCACCCCAGGATCACAGACGGAGACAAAGACGGTGCCTTTTGGATAATAAGGAGCTGTTTGCAGCAAGCGATAAGCGGCCTCCCAAATATTGAAAGCCGGGATATCGTGCGTAAGGTCAACCAGATGAAGGTTGGTTGAAACCCCAAGCGCCACGCCTTTCATGGCTGAAACGGCTCCGTCTTTCAGACCAAAATCTGATTGGAAAACCAACACCCCATTTTGCGCGTACAAGGTTAAACTTCCTAACCAACAGCAAAACCCAATGGCCAATCTTTTCAACATGGTTGATTCAATTTTTCGTAAGCGATTTGATGGCCAAAAATAGGGAGGATTGTTCAATGCTTTGATTCTCTCCTGTTTTTTTCAGCACTCATCTGAATCAGATTGCCACGAAGCAAAAGAGGTGGTTGGAAATTTCCAACCACCTCTTCAATTTATCAAACAATAATCGCTATTTGAAATAATCTTAGCTCAGTGCTTCGTCGCTTTCTTCTGCGACTTCTGCCACAGGGTCAAGCAGCGCATTTTCATCAGCTTTCACTTTAGTACGGATACGCTCTTCCAGCTCAGCCATCAATTCTGGATTGTCCAGAATCAATTCTTTCACGGCGTCGCGACCTTGTGACAGGCGATTTCCTTCGTAGGAGAACCAGGAACCTGATTTCTTCACGATTTCCATTTCTACCGCTAAGTCCAGAATTTCACCTACTTTAGAGACACCCTCGCCGTACATGATGTCAAATTCAATGACTTTGAACGGAGCCGCCAGTTTGTTTTTTACCACTTTCACTTTGGTGCGGTTCCCTTTGATTTCGTCGCCGTCTTTAATTTGACCAATCCGACGAATATCCAGACGCACCGAAGCGTAGAATTTCAGGGCATTACCCCCGGTTGTTGTCTCTGGGTTACCAAACATCACCCCAATCTTCTCGCGAAGCTGGTTGATGAAAATGCAGCAACACTGGGTCTTGTTGATCACACCCGTCAATTTCCGCAACGCCTGCGACATCAAACGAGCCTGTAAACCCATTTTGCTTTCACCCATGTCGCCTTCCAATTCCGCTTTAGGAACCAGGGCAGCAACCGAGTCAATGACAATAATATCGATAGCACCTGACGAAATCAGATGTTCCGCAATTTCAAGAGCCTGCTCACCATTGTCCGGCTGAGCAATTAATAAGTTCTTGGTATCAATACCGAGCTTTTCGGCGTAGACCCGGTCGAAAGCGTGTTCTGCGTCGATAAAAGCAGCCAGTCCACCCTGTTTCTGCGCTTCGGCGATACAGTGCAGGGTCAGCGTTGTTTTACCCGACGATTCTGGTCCGTAGATCTCCACGACCCGACCGCGCGGCACGCCACCGATACCCAATGCCAAGTCCAAACCAAGCGAACCCGTTGAAATCACCGGAACGTCAACGACTTTACTTTCGCTCAGCCGCATGACGGTTCCTTTACCGTATGCCTTGTCCAGTTTTTCAATGGTGGTTTGCAGGGCTTTTAACTTACTTTCAGTAGTCGTACTAGCTGTTGCTTGTGCCATGTTTGTGCTAATTCTGACAGATTTGATTTGTTGTAATAGAGTTTAAATTTAAGAATTATAAGCCAGATTTCCAATGACATTTGGCTAAATAATCCCCACGCGAAAAGGGCGTTGTATGCATCTAAAATAGAACTGAAAACAGGCACTTTCCGTTCCTTTTTCCCTGTTATATCCGAGGTATATTTTCATCCTTTTTGGTCAGTACAGAGAGCCCGGCGCCAAGGCTGCAACTGTTCCTGTTAGACGGGGCCGACGGTGGTAAGTAACGGGCCAGCAGATCGCAAAATTTTCAATTTATATCCTACCCCGTACCTTTGTCTATGCTTCGTAAAATTCTTCTCGCTTTATTGGTAATCGCCGTTTTCGTGGGCATCTGGCAACGCGAATTACTCAGCTACGGCTGGATGCAGGCAAAAGGCCAGATCAATATTCTCTGGAACACCCAACCCGTCGACAAGGTGCTGGCTGACCCCACGTTTCCCGATTCGCTTAAACAAAAAATCAACCTAATTCAGGAAATCAGGCGCTTTGCCATTGATTCCATTGGCCTGAATCCTTCCGAGAGTTACACGAGCTTTTACAACCAGAACGGCAAACCGATCCTATGGGTGGTTCTCGCCTCCGAGCGCTACAAACTCGCCGCCAAAGAATGGACGTTCCCGGTGATTGGCACGTTTGCTTACAAAGGCTATTTTGAGAAAGATCGGGCTGATAGTGAACTAAAGGCGCTAACGAAAGAAGGGTATGACACGCGCTTGAACGAAGTGTCTGCCTGGTCGACGCTGGGTTTTTTCAACGATCCGATTCTTTCGTCCATGCTGAGGCGGAAAGAAGGCCAGCTCGCTGAACTGATTATCCACGAACTAACGCATGGAACGCTGTTTATCAAGGATAATCTGGAGTATAATGAAAACCTGGCTGACTTTGTTGGGGAATACGGAGCCTTGCGGTTTTTAGCTTATAAATACGGCAATAATTCCCTACCTTATCAGACTTATTTGGCTGACAAAAAATACAATGAACAATACGATGAACATATTTTGCGGGGCACTCGGAAACTAGATAGCCTTTATACAACGTTTAAGGATCAAACGGTTACGGCTGAAAAAGATTCGTTAAAGTGTCAACTGATCGATCAGATTGTGGTTACTATTGATACTTTGGAGGTGAAACAGAACGGGGCCGGTCGGCAGCCATTCACTAAAAAACGCCGAATTACCAAACAAAACCTACCCAATAATGCGTACTTTATCGGGTATACTACCTACCGCCAGCAACAGAATCAGTTTCGGCGGGAATTTGAAGAACGGTTTCAGCAAGATTTCAGAAAATATTTAACATACCTGAAAAAGACTTATCCATCTTTGTAATGGAGCGATATTAAGCGTACTATGAAGAGAGTTATTGCAACCCTATTGTTTCTTGGCATACTTACTTTAACAAATTCTGCCTTTGCTCCTCAGCATACGTACCGACGGATTGTCAACACGAGCTTTGGCGCAGGCGAACACCTGGAATACAAAGTCCACTACGGCATTTTCAACGCCGCCGAGGCAACGGTTGACGTGGCTCCTAGTTACTACAAAGTCAACGACCGGACATGCTATCGGGTGAATGTTTACGGCCGTACAGTGGGTGCTTTTGACCTTATTACCCGCATCCGGGATACCTGGCGCTCGTATGTGGATACGTCTGCTATTTTGCCCCAGAAATTCTACCGCAACATTCAGGAAGGTAATTACCGAAAAGAAGAAAACATAACGTTCAACCACGCAGCAAACACGGTTAAGTCGGAGGAAAAGAATGATAAAGAATCGTTCAAAGTACCTGACAATGTGCACGATGTAATTAGTGGTTATTACTTCCTGCGCACCATTGATTTTAACCGGCTGGCGGTTGGCCAAATGATCGAATTGCCCGCTTTTTTTGGTGACGAGACTTACAACATGAAAGTCCGCTACCGGGGTAAAGAGATTATTAAAACGAAGTTTGGGCGCATTAACGTCATCAAGCTCAACCCGGTTTTGCCGGAAAACAAACTCTTCAAAGGCGAAGATTCTATCCGGATCTGGGTTTCGGACGACGCCAACAAAATTCCGGTAAAAGTTGAAGTTGAGCTTTGGGTTGGTTCGATGGAAATGGACCTCAAAAAGCACAAAGGTCTTCGCAACGAACCTAAGTTTTTTTAGGGCTTTATTTCGCCAGCAACTGCTTTAGTCGCTGCAAGGCTTTAATGGCCCATCCAAGCCGGTTGTAGGCGATTTCGGAATAGACCCGGGTGATAGCTCCAAAACTCTGATAATACGCCTTCACGGAGTCGGCACCGATGGCCGGACTCTCAAAATCAAACGCCATTTTCTGACCCGCAAAGCGCTCAATCAGCTCGTTGATTATCCAAAGGCGGGCCTGCTGCTTCCGGCCTTTCAGCGTAGCCGCGTTAAAGAGGTAAATAATCCGGCTTTGGTCGTACACAAAAAGTCCGCCCGCTTCCAGATGCTCGTCCTTGTACGCCAGTCGAATGTCGGCCAGATTTCGCCTTAATAGTTCGTCGGTAGCCTGCACCAGCCGGTCATACAGCGTTAAATCCAGGCGTTTGTAATCACTGGTTGCTTTCGCTTCGTTATGCTCCCGATGTAATTGAATCAAGGTACGCATGTCGGGATGAGTCGCAATTTGCCAGTTTGTGTTTCGGGCGCGATTCAAATTGATTTTCCGATCCGTTGCATACTGCTGGTAAATGTCGGCATAAGGGTTTTCCAACGCCAACACGTGATTCTCTCGTTGAACACGGCTTATTTTCTCTGGAAAAACCAATTCCTGCTCGTTCTGCTCATTGAAACAATAAGACGCTACCCACCGAAAACGGCGATTTACTTCTTTCCAGAAAGCCGGAAATAAGGTTTCAGTCTGAATTCCCTTCCGGCTGAAAAACCCCAATTGCTGACAAAATACGGGCTGATGAACAAAAGAAATACCATATTTCTTCCGGTAAGGCAGTGGCATCACAGCCTGGTAGATACCATTTTCTTCCGCAACGATTCCCCCCCAATGATGGGCAATGGCGTCGAGATACCACGAAAAGGCGTAGACTAGTTGTTGCGTCGATTGGGCCACGCAGTCATCCCATTTTTCGGCATCAATTTCGTCCCGACGCAGGTAGCGGATCTTCATGCGTTTCGGATGGCCAGATGAAGCCGTTTTTTCAGTTTATGCATCCATTGAATCGCTCCCGGTAGCTGCGAATAAGATACCCGCACAAAGGCTTCGTTCACCGCGCCAAAGCTTTGGTTAAAGCTCGCTAAGCTCTCTACCTCGGGACTTTCAAAATCAAAAAGCATTGGTTTTCCGGCGTATTCCTGAATAAATCCATCCAGAATAACGGTTCGGGCGTTTCCTTTTCGTCCGGCGGGACTGGCCGCGCAAAACAAGTGAATGACCCGATTCACGTCCGTCACCAGCAGACAACCCGCTTCGACGGCCCCCTGCCGGTGTGCCACCCGAAGCCGGGCGTGCCCGCGTTCCAGAAGCGTTCGAACCAGTTGCCGCAGCATGGGGTAAGCATTGGAGGCCACCCGACCAATTCCGCCCGTGTTATAGCTTTGGAAATGCGCAATCAAAGGCTCAATATCATCCGTATCCGAGTAAGTCCAATCAGCCTGCAAACCCCGCCGCAGATTCAGGCGTCGGTCGCGGGAATACTGGGCGGCCAGCAACGTATACGGTTCTTCTAAGCGCAAAACGTGATTGGTTAGCGGACGCACGTGCAGACTTTCTGTAAATGGACTGGCGGCGGAAAGCACCTTTTCGTTTCCCGTATGCAGCTGATACGAGGGAGCGTAGCGAATATGCCGAGAAAGGGTCTGAAGGAAAGCATACAAGCGAGTCGCATCGGTTGGCTTTTCCGCCGTAAAAACGCCTAACTGATGGCAAAACAAAGGCTGGATAAGTGCTTTTACACCGTAGCGCCTCCGAACTGGCAACGGCATCACGGCTTCATAATCGCCTTCCACAAGGACCTCCCAACCCGGTGAGACGATATCCAGATACCACGAAAACGCGTAAATCATTCGCTCGGGCGAAGCAGCCACGCAGCGGTCGTATGCGTCATCGTCGATTTGGGTACGGGTCAGATAGCGCATCGGTAGCGAGGGGGAAAGAAGCTTAAATCACTTGAGAATTGCTTTTAACTTTTCTACGGCGTCACGCGCATGGGCGTCGTTTCCAATCAGGTCGCTAATGGTCTGAATCGCGTGAATAACCGTACTGTGGTCGCGTCCCCCGAAATGATACCCAATGGATTTCAGCGACAATTCAGTTTTTTCTTTGGCCAGAAACATCGCAATCTGCCGGGGGTATACCAGTTCTTTCTTCCGGCTCTTACTTTTCAGATCAATAATGGTCACTTTGAAGTAATCGGCGACGGCCTCCTGCACCGAATCAATCGTCACTTCCTTATCGACATCAATCACAATGTTGCGCAGCACACTCCGTGCCAGTTCCAGGTCAATGTCCCGCCGGGCGAGCGAAGCCTGCGCCATCAACGAAACAATGACGCCTTCCAGTTCACGAACGTTGGTATTGATGCTGTGCGCCAGATATTCAATGACGCTATAATCGATATAAACGCCTTCAGAAAGTAATTTTTTTTGAATAATGGCGATCCGGGTTTCCAGGTCGGGCGTTTGTAAATCAGCCGAAAGTCCCCATTTAAATCGCGACAAAAGGCGATCCTGTAACCCCTGCAAATCACGGGGTGCGCGGTCGGAAGTCATGATGATTTGCTTACCCGACTGGTGCAGATGATTAAAAACGTGGAAAAACGTTTCCTGCGTTTTTTCCTTTCCCGCCAGAAACTGAATATCGTCGATAATCAGGACGCCAACCTGCATGTAAAAATTCGTAAAATCACGCAGCGTATCCGTTCGGATGGCATTGATGAACTGATTCGTAAATTTTTCGGAAGAAACATACAGGACGAATTTATCCTGATTGGTATTTTTGATGTGATTGCCGATGGCCTGCACCAGGTGCGTTTTTCCCAGTCCAACGCCGCCGTAAATCATCAATGGATTAAACGAGGTTACGCCCGGACGTTGCGCCACGGCAAAGCCCGCCGACCGGCCCAGTCGGTTGCAATCGCCTTCCACGAAATTGTCAAACGTATACGTCGGGTTGAGGTAGGAATCCAGTTGCAGCGAGTCCAGGTCCTTCATTTCGAAGGGACTCCGCAGAATATCGGCGTTGACGTTATCCGGCTTGGCGCTTTGGGTTGTTTTGGTGGTTGGCACATTCACCGTCAACGGACGGCTGCGCTCATCTCCCTGATCAACAATAATGGAATATTGCAATTGCCCTTCCGGCCCGATGGCAAAATCAAGGGCTTTTCGCAGTACGTGCACATAGTTTTCCTCCAGCCATTCATAGAAAAACTGGCTTGGCACCTGAATGGTCAGTTCCTTCTCGTGCAGACGCAGAGGCACAATCGGCTCGAACCAGGTGCGGAAGCTCTGGTCGGGGATGCTCTCTCTGATAATCTGCACACACCGGTTCCAGACCGTTACGGCTTCTCGTTGGATACTATTTTGCACGGTTACGTTCACTATTACGGCATCTCAAAAACCCATTTCTAAAAGATTAAGCGCGAAAAAGGGAGACAAAAGTAGAAAAAAAACCGATACCTTCAAGGTCTCTGCCGTTTAACTGTTTCATCAAAAATACATTGTACCCGGGAGGGTGTCAATACACTAGGATAGTTCATTGAAATAATCCAACCCATATGAGCAACTTCCCTTTGCCCTGTATAGTTTGCTTTAAAAAGACCTACCTTTAGCCCTGTAAACGAGCGCCTGTAAACGAATGTCTTCATCTATCGACTCAATTCTTTCGGAGGCTTTTTCCGCCGCTGACGCTGCCCAATGGAAGCAGCAGATTATTGCTGATTTGAAAGACCGCGAATGGGATACGCTCCGTTGGCAAACCCTGGAGGGCTTTTCGCTGGAACCTTTCTATACCGCCACCGACGTTGATGCGACACCGCCCGAACACCAGAGAGGATTACTTACTAAGCAGTCTCCTGGCTGGCTCACACTACCAGAAATCAGCTTCGACGAAGCCAAAGCCACAAACAGAAGACTGCACGAGTGGTTCACTAAAGGGGCAGATGGCGCTTTGATTGACATACGTTCTAACCCCGATTTATCCCTAACGGACCTGTCCCACCTGCTCAATGGGTTAAAAATGAGCGAAACGCCTCTTTGGTTTCGCGGAAATGCACAAGCCGGCGAACTAGCCCAGGCACTTGGTTTACTTTTACCTTATCAGCTCAAAGGAGGAATTATTGACGATGCGTTCGCGCATTGGTTACAAACAGGCATAAAGCCGGATACCGCCCTGGAAGCCATTGCCGCCGCTACGCACCAGACGCTGGATTCAGGGCAGTTCAGGACCGCGACCGTTAGCAGCCACGCTTTTCACAACGCCGGGGCCACAGCCACGCAGGAACTGGCCTTTACGCTTAGTGCGCTGACGGATCTTTACGATTACCTGACCGAGACGGGCCTAACGCTGAAACAACTTGTTCCCAAAACTCTGGTGTCACTTTCGGTAGGAACGAGTTATTTTATGGAGATCGCCAAGCTTCGTGCCCTGCGTATTTTGCTGAGCCGTTTTATCCAGGCGTTCAATTCGCCCCTGGACCCCACTTCTTTTTTCATGATCCACAGCCAAACATCCCCTTTTTACGAGGCCGCAGCCATTCCCTATACGAATCTACTTCGTGCCACCACCGAAACCATGTCTGCCGTTATCGGGGGTTGCGATGCCATCACCGTTCGGCCTTACGATGCCGTTCTTGGGGCTACCTCTTCGTTCTCCGACCGGATTGCCCTCAATATTTCTACGCTTTTGAAAGAAGAGTCTTACCTGAATAAAGTCAGTGACCCCGCCGCCGGTTCGTATTATCTGGAGCATCTAACGACCCAGTTAGTCGACAAGGCATGGCAGCTTTTTCGCCAGGTGGAGCAATTAGGTGGCTTGCAGCAAGCTGTCGAAACGGGTTTCGTTCAGGAAGAAATCAATAAGGCGTATGAGGCTAAAAAAGAGGCCATACACCAGGGCAAAATCCTAGTGGGTGTCACCAAATTCCGGGTTGACGAAACGCCAACCATCCCATCCGTAAAAGTACCCGACCCGAACGAGTCAGCAGCCATTTTACCAGACAGACGGTTGGCGGAAGGTTTTGAATAAGTACCCTTTATTTCGTGTTTAATCCGGCTAAGGCACCATCGGGCAGCTTGCGCGCCGACTCATACAAAGCCTGTAGAACCTGCCCGCGTGTCTGGCCTTCTTTCGCCGCAAACGGGATGGTTTTATCAATCCGGCGCTTCCAATCAGCTAGTTCAGTCGCTGTAGCGGGGCGGTCCAGCTCGGCTTTCCAGTCGGGTAAAAAACCACGCAGGGCAAAAAACTGCAAGGCTTCAAACTGCGGATGGTTTGGCTTTACATCCGAGAAATACATCAGAATGCCTTTCTGCTTAATGAGTTCTTCCTGCAACAGCCGCCTGGACAACTGACTAACTTTCTGCTTTTTACTTAAACAAAGACTGGCCGCCACGCCCGCCGCGTGCCCCAAAGCCATCCAGCACGGCTCCATCCGCAGGGTTGAAAAACCGAGGTGGGTTCCCGAGACAGGAACCGGCGCCAGCAAGTTTTCAATCTGACCGGCAGTTCCTTTCGTTGGCACAATTGTTCCAAAGGGAACGGTATAGGGTCGGGTCGGGTAACTCAAAAAACCATCCAGGTGAATGCGCCCCGTTTCCCGCTTCCGAACGGCGTGGGAATCAATGGCGTAATGGCTGGCGGTTATGCTGTCGGCGTGAATGGGTGGTCGGGCTCCGGGCGTGGCGGGCTGCGCATCGTGCGTGGTAAACCAGTATTGCCCTTTCATGCGCCGCCCTTCCCGCACGTATACCTGACGCGGGAAGTTGTTGTTATCGGTATATTCGTCTTTGGCCAACCCCCAGTTAGCAATGGATTTGCGGTACCATTCCGGCATTTCGGGGTCGTTTTGCGCAAAATAAAACAGGCCGAGAATGTAATCCCGCAGCCGGTCCGCGAAGCGATCCCGCCACTCCCAACCCGAAGCGGGCCAGGGCCAGTTTTCTTCCGGTAAGTCGGTGGAAAGAAACGCAAAATGCTGGTTGTTGCCGTCTGTTTTTCCATTTGGCAACTTCACGATATTGGTGATTCGGAGGATGCCTTCCGGCGTTCCCGTCACGATGGGCGGTAATCCCTGCTGCCGCCGTTTCTTGTTTTCTTCGCGCTGGGCGGGTGTTAACTTTTTGATGGCTACGCCTGTAAAATTACCCGTCCAGGTGTCTTCGATAAACGAAACGTATTCGTCCCGGTTGTATGTTTTTGGCTTTTGGATGGGCACCCGGTTGGCGGGGTTTTCCGTAATACAAACCCGGTAATTAAACGATTGAATCGAATTATCGCCCTGATACGTTGTGCCGGGGCCTTCTTCGCCCGCCCAGTACTTGTACAACTGGCCCGCTCCGTGTTCGTTAAAGTCGCTTTTTCCCTCACGACCAATTACATACGGCACACCCGCCGCCGCGATCAGATCGCCTTCATACGTTGCGTCCAGGAAGAACGAGCCCGTATAGCTTTCCACCTGATTGGTTGTGCGGTTCAGGATTTTGGCCTGCCGAATCCCGCCTGATTCAATAACCAGATTCTCGGGAAATGCATCAAACTGCCGCATCGTTAACACCGTCACATTGGGTTGTTCCTTCAGCATCTCCGTAAAAACCTGTTCCGCGATTGAAGGCTCAAAATGATAGCCATCTGAACAGTCTTTTACCTGCTGGGAATCAGCTCCGTACTTTTTAACGTAGTATTGTTGAATGCGTTGAATGAATTCCAGAAAAAGGCCACCTGTTGCTCCTCGGGTAGCGATATCGGTAGCCCCTAATCCGTTGGCGGGCAAGCCCCCAATATGACCGGTGCGCTCCAGCAAAAGTGACTTTTTACCCATGCGGGCGGCGGCTACGGCGGCCATGATACCGGCGGGCGTGCCTCCGATAATAACCAGGTCATACGATGGATCGGCTGCCGTTCCGGCGAAAGTCGCAGGATTCATTGTAGACAGGCCCGTCGATATACCCAGCCCGCTCAGACTGGAAAGTTTTAAATATTCTCGGCGTGATAACTTCATAAAATAGAGCCGGGATTACCCGGAAAATTCTTTTGGATCAGACAATCAATTTCTCGACACAGGCACGAACAGAACAGCATCCGCCACCGCCGAACCATCGGCTTCTTTTGTAGCAATTTCGACGTAACCTGTCTTTCCCGGTGCGAGGGTATATTCGCCCAGTGATACCCACTCACCCGATGTCTGGCCTACAACCACCACATCATTTGGCTTCACCGTGATCTCTTTGCTGGTTTTGCCATCCGAAACCGTGATGCCTAACTGAGACGTTGGCTTTTCAACGCGCGGGAAGTAAGTAAATACCTGATACTTACCGGCCTTTTGAATGGTAGGCGTAAACCGGACGTGGCTTTTGCTTTGTCCGTCGTTCACTAGAAAAGAGGGGCCGTAGCCGCCTTTGCTTTTGCTATCCTTCCATTCACCAGAAACCATTACGGCTCCTTTATCATCATTGTCTACCAGAATTTCCGGTATGCTTCCGTCAGCCAGCGGATTGACTTTCAACGTGTTTTGCAGCTTGGCTATGTCCACCTTCTGCACGCTGGTTTTCGCATCAATGGCCATAACGGCTGCCTGGGCGGACGACTGGCCCAGCACCATAAAGACAGGCTCCATCCGAATCGAACCATAGGCAATGTGCGTTGCCGACATACAAACCGGCACCAGCAGGTTGGTACATTCGGCTTCTTTTGGTATTAGCGAACGATACGCAATCGGGTACGGACCGAAGCCGCCGATTTCTACGTTGCCTTCGTTTTTAGCCATCATCTTGCCATCTTTTTCGACCACAATCCGCTGGCAATTGTGCGAATCCATCGTATAGGCCGCCATTCCGACGCCATCCTTTACAACTTCTTTGCCTTGGCAATTCGCCTGCGTCATCACGTAGCTGCCGATCATGCGGCGGGCCTCCCGGATGTACAGCTGCGGCGACCAGTTTCCCGAATCCATGTATTCATCCTTAGGGTAGCCCCACTTCAGCATTTGCTCCCGAAGCTCCTGTGGCACGCGTGAATCATGGCCAAAGAAATACAGCAAGCCCTTGGTATACAGTTCGTGATCCCGAATAATCTGCTCCCGCTTTTCATAACTGGCGTCCGGATAATCATAATTCATGCCGATCATATCGGTTGAAAAGCCATTCCGGTTGTTGATGTCCGTCTTTTTGTTGGGCATGCCGCTCCAGATAAAATAATCGTTGAGCGAGCGTTTCTGCGGCTGCGCGTTGATTAGCCGGACAAGCAGTTCAAATTTCGTGGAATCGTACCCCGCCGGGCGCGTAATAGCTACCTGGTTGGCCGGATCGGAAGACAAACAAATGCGGTAATTGTAGGCCTGTACCTTGCGGTCGCCTGTGCCGTCCGGGTCCAGCTTGGCTGGGCTAACGCCCCAAACCAGCCCAGAATTTGGGTTTCCGGGTGTTTTGTACGGGTCAATGCCATCTGGCAACTGGTGCCCTTTCATCAATTGAACCCCGCTGATGGTTTCGTTGTATTGTTTGTTATCCTCGCGTCCAACGATGTACGAAACGCCCGCTTTCGCCATCAGGTCGCCTTCGTAGGAGCAATCAATGAACATCTTGGCCCGCACGGTTCTGCGCTCCGATGGTTTGTCAGATCGTTCCAGCACAATCTCCTGAATCTGAGCCCCTTTTTTACGGACGCTGTTGAGACGATGAGTAAACAAAACATCAACATTACCCCGCTTAACGTAATCTTTGAAAAGATCTTCGGCCACGTGCGGCTCAAAAATCCACTGTTCAAATTTGCCGTAATGCTGGCCGATGCGCCGGTAATAATCGCGCGCTAGTCCGGTAATGGCGTATTTATTGCCAATATCTGTCAAGCCCAGACCGCCCGTAGTCATGCCGCCCAAATGCTTGCCGGGTTCAATTAATAGAACCGTCTTGCCTTGTTTTTTGGCGGTATAAGCGGCAATTACCCCGCCTGAAGTACCACCGTAAACACAAATATCTACCTCGCTGACTGATTGCGCCGCCGCCGGAAATAGAAAGGCTACGAAACAGATAAGCCCGATAGCCGCTTTACAGGAAATCGTTTTAGTCATGGAAAAAAGATTTAGGGAGTTAGGATACTAGCTCCTGCATTTGAGAGGAGCTAGTGTCGTTACAAAAAAATCAACAAGGGAGAACACCCATTAATAGCCTGTATTTTGGACTAAAGCTTTGTTTGTTACAGTCTCGATGTATGGAATTGGCCACAAATAATCCCGGTTTGGATTGAAAATGCGTAGTTCCACAACGCGCATATCGGCCCGGTTTGGCACTTTACTGTAATCTGGGGTTCCATTTTCGTCGATGGCCGGAGCGGCGGCCAGTAGTCCTTTCGGAATGCGACCGAGGAAGTTGCCACTCATTACTTTTTCGGCAATTTTCCAGCGGCGAATGTCTATCAACCGAACGCCTTCGTTAGCCAGCTCATATTTCCGTTCCTTCCGAACGATGGAGCGCAGTTCAGCCTGGGTTTTACCCGCCTTGATAGCGGGCATATTCACCGTTGGGCGCTGGCGCACCGCGTTGATGGCATCGTATACCGACTGGTCAATTTGATTGGCTTCAATCTTGGCCTCAGCGTACGTTAGCAGTACCTCAGCATAGCGAAGCAGAATCACGTTCAGTTCAGAGTTACTGCGGTCGTCCTTGTCCGTCAAGTCGGTGTATTTCCGCCAGCAGTATCCCGTGTAGGTAGCAAACGCATGGATAGCATCCTGGTTGTCAATGCGGGCACCCGTTGTATAGTTGATCGTTTTGACGCTGTCCTTATGGGTTTCGAACTTGAAATTAAAGTAATTCGAACCCGGCACAGCCAGTGAAAGATCCAGACGCGGATCGCGGTTTTTAAACGGATCTCTTGAATTATAAAGCGGTGATTTATCGATGGATAAGCCGTCTGTACACTCGTAGGAATCCACCAATGCCTGACCCGGCACTTTGTTGGAAGCGCCCTGAGCATTCCGCGACAGGAAGTTCTGCGGCGTACCGTGCGTCAGCGTTCCTTTCAGGTATTGCAGCGCAAAAATGATTTCGCTCGATGTCTGGCCTCTGTACGAAAACAATTCCCCAAAGTTAGCGTGCAGTTTATGGGTATTCAAGTCCATGACATCCTTGGCTGCCTTCGCCGCCACATCCCACTTCGCGTTGAACAGCGCCGTGCGGGCTTTAGTTGCCAGCGCGGCCGCCTTCACCGCCCGCCCGTTGTTTTTAGCATCGTAGCTGTTGGGTAAATTCTTGGCGGCTTCGTCCAACTCATTCATAATGAACGTGGCGCATTCTTCTTTTGTGCTTTTCGGAATCTGCGACTCGGCAATACCGATCGTCTTGGTCACCAGTGGAACACCGCCAAACAACTCGATCAGGTAGTGGTACATAAATGCCCGCACAAAACGCGCTTCGGCCTGGTAGCGCGCATATAGCGTAGCGTCCATTTTGCCTTCCAGCTTGTTCATGTTATCCAGAATGAAGTTACAACGACCGATAATTTTGTACGATTCATTCCAGACCGAACGCGTAAAGCCATTGTTGCTATCGTGCGCACCCTTTCCGATTTGCTGCCAGGCGCTATTGTTGCGGTCCCAGCTAATGTCGGTGCAGTTGTCCAGCAAAAGCGGCAGCGGCATTCCATCGCTGACGTGGAAGTTCATGCCTTTGTAACAGCCGTTGACGGCCAGTTCCAGTTCGCTGGCGTTGGTAAAATAAGACTGGTCGGCGGGGCCTTCCAGCGGATAACGCTCCAGGTAATCTTCGCAGGAGGTCGTGCTGAACATCAAGCCAACAGCCAGAACTAAGTATTTTATCTTTTTCATGCTTCTGAAATCAATTGAAAAGGTGAACGGAGGGTATGTTTAGAAGCTGACATCCAAACCAAAGCTGAACATTTTAACCTGCGGATAACTACGACCCGTTCCTACTGGCGACTCCACATCGTAGCCATCCCAGAACTTATCTAATGTCCAGATATTCTGCCCATTGGCAAATACGCGCACACTGTTGATTCCCGCGCGTTGGGTCAAAGCACTTGGCAGTTGATAGCCAAACTGGATATTCTTTAGCCGTAGGTAAGCCGCGTTGCGCATCCAGAAACTAGAGCCCCTCTCGTTGTTCGATTCGCTGAACGCCAGACGGGGAAATGTAGCATTCGGATTTTCGGGTGTCCAGTGGTCTTTGTGCTGCTCCTGAACGGTACCGCCCAGGAAGAAGGGCATAATTCCCTGCTCATTCAGGTAGCCGTCGGCTTTGCCAACCCCTTGCAGGACAATATTCAGGCTGAAACCTTTGTAGTAGGCATTCAGGGTGCTGCCGTAGGTGAAGCGGGGAACGGTGCTACCAAACACGACGTTATCATCGCCGTTGATGAGGCCATCGCCGTTCTGGTCTTTGTATTTAATATCGCCGGGCTTAACGGTTCCAAATTGCTGAGCGTGCGCAGCAACCTCGTCCGCCGTCTGGAAGAAGCCTTCCGCCTCTAGACCAAAAAGCGAACCAATGGGATACCCCTCCCGATTTGCCTGCAAGGAGACTCCGTTTACACCCCGCAAATCAACTACCCGGTTTATTACGTCCGAAATGTTGAAGCCAACATCGTAGCGGAAATCGCGCACATTGCCGCGATAGTTTACCCCAAGTTCCCAGCCTTTATTGTCAACAATTCCCGCATTTTGAAAAGGCGCTCCTAATCCGATGATGGCAGGCACATCCAGCTGCAACAAAATATCCCGTGTCTTTTTGGTATAATAATCGGCCGTAATCGACAGCTTGGAAAATAAGGTAGCATCCAATCCAATATTGGTCATTTCGGTGGCTTCCCACGATATGTCTGCATTAGCCAACGTATTCAGCGCTACCACGTTAACAATCTGTTTACCCAGCGTATAGGGACCAAATTGCAGAGACGACATGAACGGATAGTTACCACCCGGAATATTCTGATTTCCTAAACGCCCCCACGAAGCGCGCAGCTTCAATTCATTCACCACATTATTGATGGGCAACATGAAGGATTCCTGCGAAATACGCCATCCTCCCGATACAGAAGGGAAAAAGCCGTATTTATTTCCTTTGGCAAATCGGGAAGATCCGTCGTAGCGGGCGTTGGCCTCAAACAAATACTTCTGTTTGTAATCGTAGTTCACCCGACCAAAAAACGACTGTAAGGCCCATTCAGACGCTCCACCCGAAGACCGCTGAATATCCGAATTTCCGGCATTCAATACATCATAAGCAGGAAGTAGGAAGCCTTCCCGGTAAGCCGTTACGTTGTCATTTCGGAAGTCCTCGCGGGAGAAACCGCCCAAGACTTTCACCCCATGATCGCCATACGTTTTATCGAACGTAACCGTACTTCGCAACGTGGTGTATAGCGACCGATTGGTGACCTCATTCAAGCTAGTCCGGGCCGGAGCCAGAAAGCTTAGTGCGCCGTCCGGTTTATACGTTTGTACGGATTTATTAAAGTTTTTTTCAATCCCCAGGGCGTATTTCGGTGCATAAGCAACCTCCGCTGTTAGCCATTCGGCGGGTTTATAAACCAGAGCCGCATTTAAGAGAACATACGGATCATTTCTTCTCCGAGTCCCCCCCTCCCTTGACATAGCAATTGGATTATCCCCGTTCCAGCCATCACCCCAGGTTCCGTTTGAATTAATGCCAACCTGATTGGCTGGAATTCGGTTCATCCAGTGAAACACATCTTCGGAACCACGACCTGGCTCCAAGGTAGTTGCCGCAACTAATTGTAAGTCAGCCCGCGCACTGAATTTCTTCGAAAACTGAATATCCGTATTATTCCGCAGGGTATACCGCCGAAAGCTGGAGTTTTCAATAATTCCTTTTTGATCCAGATAACCTGCCGATGTTAGAAAGCGGATTTTATCGCTGCCCCCGTTGATGCTGAAAAAGTGACTTTGCTGCAAACCGGAGCCAGTTAGTACTTCTTTCTGCCAGTCCGTATCCGGGTATAAATCCCGGTTGCCAGGGCCTTCCGTCCGGTATTTCTGAATTAGATCATCGCCATAAAGTGGTGCCCGCCCGACGTTCACATAGGCTTCGTTGGTCAGCAGCATGTGGTCGATGGCATTGGTCATTTTTGGCAAATTGGTAGGCGTTTGCCAGCCGATGTAATTGTTGTAATTGACCGAAATACGGTTGCCCTTCGCCCGTTTAGTAGTGATCAGAATAACCCCATTGGCTGCTCGGGAACCATAGATAGAAGCCGAAGCCGCATCTTTTAGAATTGATACGGATTCGATCAGGTTTGGGTCAATGCTGTTCATCGATCCTTCGATATTGTCAATCAGTACCAATGGATCTGCACTACTACCGCCAAGTGTTCCAATGCCTCGAATCCGGATCGTACCACCGTCACCACCCGGACGCCCCGAACGCTGCGTTACGGTCACGCCCGGCATCAGCCCCTGCAAGGCCGACGAAGTCTGCCCTACGGGTCTCCGGCTAATTTCTTCGCTTGATACGGATGATACGGCTCCCGTGAGGTTCACTTTTTTCTGCGTACCAAAACCAACCACGACTACCTCCGACAGCGATTTTGTGTCGGCTTGCAGTTTGATGTCAATCGCTGCCTGATTTCCGACGGTTACTTCCTGGGATAAATACCCCACGAAACTGAATACCAGAACGGCGCTCTTATCGGGCACATTTAACTGATAGGCCCCTTTATTATCCGTGGTTGTTCCCCGCGTTGTGCCTTTCAGAACGACACTTACCCCCGGCAGCCCGGCCCCGGACTCATCAATTACGGTTCCGCTAACCGTTACATCAGCGGTTACGATGGCCTGCGCACTTTCGACAATGGCGGGAGCGACAGCCATTGGCTCAGCTATCGCATCAAAATTCAGGCTATTTTTAGGGTTGGATAACTGGGTAGTTGTTTTATCATTCGCTTTATTGACAACAATTAAATAAGCTTCCGAATGGAGTTTTTTGAAGCGCAAACCGTGTGGCTTCAATAGCTGAATCAGGTTCGTTTCCAGTTTTCCTTTCAGGTTGACAGCGCCCGAAGTTTGCCGGTCGGCAACCACTTTTTCTTCAAACAGGATGTCAACCCCGTAGTGATTTTTTAAGTCCAGCAGTACTTTTTTCAGGGAATGCGTTTCGGTAGGTTGTGCGCTTTTGGTGCTGGCGGGGCGCTTTTTCCCTTGCGCAGATGCCCAGATCTGGGCATCTGCGCAGTGCGGAAAACCCGTGAGCAGTAAACCGGTCACCAAGGTTAGGGGTATCAGTTTTTTCATCATAGATGGAGTTAAAAGTTCTAGGGTAGATCAATTGGTAAGGCAGAACAGACCAAATCCGGACGAATCAGCCTCTCGCTGCCTTGGTATTAACTGGTTGTTGTTTTGGAAGAAAGCACGATGGAGCGACCAGGGTGGGTGATGCGCAGTTCCAGCAGTTCGGCCAGCGCCTCAAGCAGGGCGTCAGCCGTTCGCGCCCGGAAGGTGCCCGTTAAGGTGCGGAGGGCCAATTCGTCATCAGACAGTTCGACTTTCATGCCGTAGGTATCGTTCAGCATGGCCACTACTTCCCGTAGCGGCGTATTGTCGAATACGAAACGCTGGTCGCGCCAGGCAGCAAATGCCTGCGGGTCTTTGTGTCTACCCCGTTTCATGTTTCCCTGCTGGCTCAAGGTCACCCAATCGCCGGGTTTCATCACCAGTTGGTGCCGCTGCTGGTTGGTAGCCTGGTAGTGTAGTTTCACTTTTCCCCGGTTCAGGGCAACCTGCGTCGCCTGCGGACGAGCCGTTACCGAAAATTCCGTTCCCAGAACTTCAATTTCAAGTTTTTTGGGTGTCTGCACCACAAAACGCTGATTGGTTTGGGTATGCTTTACGTCAAATACGGCCTCTCCGTTCAGCGTCACATTTCGGGTCGATTTTCCGAAGCCAAAGCGCGGGACTTTCAATTCGGAATGGCCATTTAAGGTTACCGAGGAACCATCCGAAAGCTTAAATGTATAGGTCTGTCCATAATTTGTTTCGTAGGTTTTATAGCGAATCAGATCAGAGGCCAGATAGCCAACTAAACCAATAATTAGAATGGCCGAGGCCGCCCACGTCCAGGGAAAGCGAAACCAGGAACGAGGCTCAATTGGCTCATTTACAAGCGTATTTTCGACGGTTGGCTTTCCCGAGTTCATGGCATCCAGCCGTTGCTGAAAGCGTTCGGTAGCCGCTTCCATATTGGGTACATATTGCGGTGTCTGGCGCTCCCATTCTTCAATCCATTGGAAGTATAGCTCCTGGTTAGCCGGTTGTTCTAGCCATTCCGCAATCATTTTCTTTTGAATTGGTGTAGCCAGTCCTGCTAAGTAGGTGTGAATTAATTCTTTCTTAACCGTCATTTCTGTGCATTTATCGTAACGACAAGCTTGGCGGGCCTATCCCCCAGCGCAATTTTTATTCAGAAAACCAGGTGGTGATTGCTCCTAGTAGCAGGATGTGTTTTTGCACCAGCATATTCCGCAGAGCCGCCAGGGCCCGCAGCAAGTGGTTTTCGACTGTTTTGGGAGTTAGACTCAGCTCATCCGCGATTTCTTTGTATTTTTTGCCTTCAAAACGACTCAACACAAACACGCGCTGCTGCTGCGGACTCAGTTGTCGAACAGCCTCTTCTACAGCTAGTTGAAGCTCATCCTGTTGCATTAGCCGGTCGGGTTGGGCGGTATCCGTGTCGGGGCGGTCCACTCCATCCGGAATAGCTTCCTGTCGACCCAGTTCCCAGCGAATGTAATTGTAGGCCCGGTTCCGAACGGCCCGGAACAGATAAGCCCGGAAAGAAGTGGTTATATGGCGGTAAAGCTCCTGTGCCAGCAGCGAATAAAATACATCAGCTACCAGGTCTTCGGCCACCTGCCGATTGTGCACAAACCGCACGGCATGGCTACATAAAGGAGCATAATACAATCGGAATAGTAACTCACAAGCTTGACGGGCATCCCGCTCAAACGCTTGCCGGATAAAAAACTCACGGTCAATCTCCACGGGTTCCGTCTCCGAAGAGGCCTGGTAGTTGCGCTTGAAGAGGTATGATTCGTCCGCTTGTCGGTCAGGATATAGATCAGATGACATGGAGATTTGCAGTATAACAATCTAAAGACAAGTTTGGACAAAATATCCCCCAGCGGTTTTTGGTTTTTATTTACTTTTTTTCGTGGTTCCTTAATTCTCCTTCCCCAGTTAGGCGTTATTTATCGGCTAGCCGCGTGTTTTCCGCTTTCCAACCGACGCAAGTGCCGCAAAAACGAAGTATATTTCGGTTTCAAATCAGAAAAATGCACCACAGAGCAGACAGGCATTACTAGAACTGCATTACTGAATTGTTCACTTAACCAATTATCTAAACCTTACCTAACAATGGCTCAACCAACAGCCGCCGTTGATCCGGCAAAACCAGCGTCGTTTACCGACAAAAAATACCTTATTACGCTGGTCTTTGTTACTTCTTTATTTATGTTCTGGGGCATTGCCATCACAATGGGTGATGTACTCAACAAACATTTTCAGGACGTACTTAGCCTGACTAAAACGCAGTCCGCTTTCGTGCAATTTGCCATTTTCGGAGCCTATTTTGTGATGGGGATTCCAGCCGGTTTGTTCATGAAACGTTTTGGTTACAAAATGGGCGTACTGCTTGGATTAGGCCTTTTTGCTACCGGAGCTTTTCTGTTTGTGCCCGCCGCTAACGCTGCTTCGTTCCCTTATTTCGGAATGGCATTATTCATTTTAGGTTGCGGACTTTCCACGCTTGAAACCGTTGCTCACCCTTTTGTGGCTTCGTTGGGCGACCAGCGCACCAGCGACCAGCGCATTAACTTTGCTCAGGCTTTCAACGCGTTAGGAGCCATGATCGGTCCGTATGTCGGCTCTCGTTTTCTACTTGGCGGTCATGTAGAGGGAGGAACAGACCTGACCTCCGTTAAAACACTCTATATTGTCATTGGTAGCGTAATCGCCACTATTGCCGTGTTATTCGCCCTGGTTAAAGTTCCGGCCCTAACCGATCCGCACGTTTCCACCGCCAATTCGGATGCTGTCAATGTCGATTCTGAACCTCAGAAAAGTCTCTTCCAGCACCGCCATTTCGTTTGGGCTGTCATTGCTCAGTTCTTCAACGTAGCGGCACAGGGCGGCACCTGGGCCTTCTTCATCAACTACGGCCACGAAAAAATGGGTTTCTCCGACACTACCGCCGCAGATTACATGATCATTTTCATGGGATTATTACTGGCCGGACGCTTCGTCGGTACGTTCCTGATGCGCTTCATCGCTCCTCATTCCCTACTAGCCATTTTTGCGGCCGGTAATATTCTTATGTGCCTCATTGTGGCGCAAAGCTGGGGATGGCCTTCGTTCATCGCCCTGCTGATGCTGAATTTCTTCTTCAGCATTATGTTCCCGACCATCTTTAGTCTTGGTCTGAAAAATCTGGGCTCGAAGACGCAACAAGCTTCGTCGTTTATTTCGATGGGTGTCTGCGGGGGTGCGTTTTTCCCCTTTGCGATGGGTGCTGTTGCTGACTACGACGTAGCATCAGCCTATTACCTGCCCATTATTTGCTACGTGGTCATTTTTATGTTCGGGGCCAAATTTTACAAGGTACACGATTAAAATCTACAGGTCCGAAAAGGAAGCTGCAAAGGCTATTTTCGGACCTTCTACTCAGTTTCTCCAAGGGCCATTTCCCGATGGCCTTTACTTCTTTTTTGCGAATTATGGACTTATTCGTACTTTGATAGGACCATTTATTCGATTCAGCAATGCGTCCCAACTTCGATACTCAACCAATGCCTTCGCCTGAGGCTGGGCAGTCATCCGCTGCCGCCAGCCGCCCTTTTGTTACCGCCGAAGGCATCCGGCTAAAAACGCATTATGAAGCGGAAGATATCGACAATGCGACGCACCTGAAGTATGTGGCAGGCATCCCTCCTTTCCTGCGCGGACCTTACAGCAGCATGTATGTTACCCAGCCGTGGACCATCCGTCAGTATGCGGGCTTTTCAACGGCTGAGGCGTCTAATGCCTTCTACCGCCGCAATTTAGCTGCCGGTCAGAAGGGGCTTTCGGTTGCTTTTGATCTGGCCACCCACCGTGGCTACGATTCCGACCACCCTCGCGTAGTAGGCGACGTTGGCAAGGCGGGAGTAGCCATCGATACGGTGGAGGACATGAAAATTCTGTTCGATCAGATTCCGCTCGACCAGATGTCGGTGTCAATGACCATGAATGGCGCGGTCATTCCCATTATGGCATTCTACATTGTAGCGGCGCAAGAACAGGGAGTCTCGCCCGAAAAGTTATCCGGAACCATTCAAAACGATATTTTGAAAGAGTTCATGGTGCGGAATACCTACATCTACCCACCTGAGCCTTCCATGCGGCTTATTGGCGACATTTTTGCCTATACCAGCCGTCACATGCCTCGATTCAATTCCATCAGCATCAGCGGTTACCACATGCACGAAGCCGGTGCACCGGCTCACCTTGAACTGGCTTATACGCTGGCTGATGGTCTGGAGTACATCCGTACGGGTCTGAAAGCGGGTATGAGTATTGATGATTTTGCGCCGCGTCTTTCTTTTTTCTGGGGCATTGGCATGAATCATTTTATGGAAATTGCCAAGATGCGGGCGGCTCGCGTACTCTGGGCAACGTTGGTGAAACAGTTTACCCCAAAAAATGTAAAATCACTGGCTTTACGAACGCATTGCCAAACCAGTGGCTATAGCCTTACCGAACAAGACCCCTTCAATAATGTAGCCCGTACCTGCATTGAAGCGCTGGCCGCCGTACTGGGACACACCCAGTCGCTGCACACCAATTCGCTGGATGAAGCTATTGCGCTACCCACCGATTTTTCGGCGCGTATTGCCCGAAATACCCAGCTGTACCTGCAACACGAAACGGACGTTACCCGGGTGGTTGACCCCTGGGGAGGCTCCTACTACGTTGAGGCGCTGACCAACGAGCTTATTCATAAAGCCTGGGATTTAATTGACGAAGTGGAACGGCTGGGCGGAATGACCAAAGCCATCGAAACGGGTCTTCCCAAACTACGGATTGAAGAAGCCGCCGCCCGCAAGCAAGCCCGTATCGATTCTGGGAAAGACATTATTGTTGGCATCAATAAATACCGTCCCGATTCGGAGCAGGTTCTGGAGCTGTTGGAGGTTGATAACCAAGCTGTTCGCGAGACGCAGATCAAGCGCCTAACTGAAGTCAAAGCCAGCCGCGATGCTGCCAAAGTCGAAGAAGCCTTGCAGGCCATCACGCAGTTAGCACAACAGCCAACTGCTGACTGCGCAATACCCGCCGAAAATTTATTGGCCCTGGCGGTTGAAGCCGCCCGCCACCGAGCCACGTTGGGTGAAATTTCATACGCTATGGAAAAAGCTTTTGGCCGCCATAAGGCAACCATCCGCGCTGTGTCAGGCATTTATTCGGCGGAAGTATCCGATGATGAAAACTTCCGGCTGGCTCGCAAACTCACCGACCGCTTTGCTGATCTGGAGGGCCGCCAACCCCGTATTCTGGTTGCCAAAATGGGACAGGACGGCCATGATCGCGGGGCAAAAATTATCGCTACTAGTTTTGCCGATCTGGGTTTTGACGTCGACATGGGACCGCTTTTCCAAACGCCGGAAGAAGTGGCCCGACAGGCCGCAGAAAATGACGTGCACTTGGTCGGAGTTTCAAGCCTGGCGGCGGGGCATAAAACGCTGGTTCCCCAGTTGATTGCGGAGCTTGAAAAACTGGGCCGAAGCGACATTATGGTCATTGCCGGAGGGGTTATTCCGGCGCAGGATTATGATTTTTTGTATAAGGCTGGCGTAAAAGGCATTTTTGGTCCGGGAACCATTATTTCCGTAGCCGCTCAGAAAATATTGAGAGAGCTAATGCCCGAACTGGCCAAGGTAAATTTAGATTGATCCCCTTTTTTGCGCTTCCCTTTTCCTCCAAACGCTAGCTTGGCAACCGCTTTTTTCGTCTGATCTAGTCAATAAAGTCAAAAGTAATTTCCTCATACCCAATCCTTTCACTTATGAAAAGAATCGTCTCTCTATTGTTGAGTGCCATTTGCATTTCCATAGCCACGCACGGCCAGGAAGCACTAAACTTAAATTTTGAACGCCTCGACTCTCAAACCGGCAAACCTGCCGACTGGCATAAGTCTGGTTCCGATGGCTTTTCCACGACGCTCGACTCCACCGTCAAACACGGAGGCAAATACGCTTACCGGGTTCAATCGCCTGCCAAAATGCAGAAAGGCCACTTCTCGGCACCTACTTTTCTGGTTCCGGCTAAATACGCGGGTAAAGAAATTGAGTTGAAGGGCTACGTTAAAACCGAGAATGTTACTGATGGCTGGGCAGGCTTGTGGCTGCGCATTGATGGCGACGATCGGGCACTGGAATTCGACAACATGGAAAAGCGAGGCATCACCGGCAGCACCGACTGGAAACAATACAGCATCAAACTAAAACTTCCCGATGAAGCCAAAAAAATTGTGTTTGGTGGAATTCTGGCGGCTAACGGAACGATGTGGATTGATGATTTAACGCTGATGATTGATGGCGAAGACTTAAGTAAGACAAAACCTAAAATCGAAAAGTTAACGAAAGCGCAACTGGATACTACCTTTCGCAATGGCTCGGGCCTTTCTTTTTCCACGCTAACCGCGCAGCAGATTGACAATTTAACCGCTTTGGGACACATTTGGGGGTTTCTGAAATACCACCATCCGGCCGTGGCCGACGGCAATTACAACTGGGACTTTGAGTTGTTCCGCGTGCTGCCTAAAGTTCTGAACGCCCGCTCTGTCAATGAACGAAGCACTACTTTGTCGCAATGGATTGATCAATTAGGACCTTTGCCGTCGGGTAAGAGGCTCGACACGGCATCGGTAAAAAAGGCATTCCTGAAACCGGATTTACGCTGGATTGCCGACCGGAAAGTGGTGTCGGATGCGCTGGCTCAACGGCTCAGCTCGGTTTACAAAGCCCGCAACCAAGGTGCGAATTATTACATCAGCATGGACAAAAATATTGGCAATCCGGTGATCAAAAACGAGGAGAGTTACGCCAAAATGACCTACCCAGATGCTGGTTTTCGCTTGCTCAGCCTTTACCGATACTGGAACTTGATTACGTATTTCTTCCCGTACCGGCATTTGATAAAAGAAGATTGGAATGCCGTCTTAACTGAGTTTATTCCTAAATTTTCGACTGCTGGCAATGTACAGGAATACACCTTGGCCAATCTGCAACTTATAGGCCGTATCCACGATACACACGCCAACATCTGGGGTAAGAATGACGCTTTGGAGCGCTGGCGGGGAGCCTACGTGTCGCCTGTTCAGGTGAAATTTGCCGAGGGGAAGGCCGTGGTGACGGGTTACTACAACGATTCATTGGGCCGTATATCGGGCCTGCAACGCGGCGATGTTATTGCAAAAATTGACGGCAAGCCAGTTCCAGCGCTGCTAGACGAACTTTTTCCGTTTTACCCTGCATCCAACCGTCCTACCCAGCTGCGTGATATTGCCCGTAGTTTGCTGCGTGGCAACAACCCAACTGTACAAATAGAAGGCACACGAAATGGACAGCCGTTGACTGTCGAATTAAAGCGGGCAAAAATGGGAAGCATTGCCCTAAACAATGCCAGCGATTATTCCAGTTACCCACAAGACAGCAGTTATCGGATACTTAGCGATTCGATTGGCTATGTTTTTCCCGGAAAAATTAAAAATACTCAAGTTCCAAAAATCCGAAATGCCTTTAAAAACGTAAAAGGAATAGTAGTCGATTTACGCTGTTATCCGTCTGAATTTATCGTTTTTACTTTGGGGAGCTTTTTTCACACGAGTCCAACGCCTTTTGTTAAGTTCACAGCGGGTGACGTGGCTAATCCAGGTTTGTTTACGTGGGGTCCTGAGTTAAAAGTAGGCTCCCGGGGCGTACCGAATTTTGACCGAAAGGTGGTGATCCTGATTAATGAATTAACCCAAAGTCAGGCAGAATACACGACGATGGCGTTCAGGGCGGCTCCAAACGTTACCGTTATAGGCAGTCAAACGGCTGGTGCAGATGGGAACGTATCCGGTTTTCAATTACCTGGCGGATTGTATACGATGTTTAGTGGTATTGGCGTTTATTATCCCGATGGACGTGAAACACAGCGCATTGGCATTGTGCCTGATGTAGAGGTAAAGCCAACGATCAAGGGCATTCAGGAAGGGCGCGATGAGTTACTTGAAAAAGCACTTGATTTACTTAATCAGCCAAAAGAAACGGCCCAGCATAAAGCAAAGTAACTCATTTTACGTTTACCCTATAAATTTCTGTTTACGCACGGTCTGATTTTCTCATTATTCGGCATTAAAAAAGGGGATTTTATTTGCACACATCTATCATTCATCTTTTAATTAAAATCTAATAATAATTTCTGTTCAAGGTAATTGTTCTGGAATCTTTAAGGTTCTTGTTATGACTTTTCATACAAAGTTTTATTTTTGTCATTCCCTAATCATAACAACCTACTAATCAGCCAATTACCTACCAAATAGTAAGTAAACCCCGAATGATAGAAAAGCAGAACAGTACTAATCTTGAAGCTATTGCTAATCAACAGATTATCAAAAAATCTGTTGATTTAATCTGTGGCAAATGGCGCCTGGCCGTTATAAATTTGCTTAGAAGAGATACACTGCGTTATGGCGAAATCAAGCGCCTTATCCCAGATATCAGTGAGAAAGTTCTCGTGCAGGAGCTAAAAAATTTGGTAGAAGTAGGAATACTTACAAAAAAGTCATTCAGTGAAATTCCACCCCGTGTTGAATATACAATAACCGAGAAAGGACGTAGAATTTTACCCGTTATTGACTTGCTTATCCAAATAGGCCCAAAAATTATTTAATTCTAACGTCGAAAGTCAGTGACAGCAAGTTACTGACTTTCGACGTTAGAATTCGTTAAAAAGCTATTGACCAACCCATTAGCCTAAGTTAGCTTTCTAGTCCGTTGCTACGTTTTCTTCCTTTCCGAATGCTCTCCGCTTTCTTGCCTTCCCGAACTCAATTCTTTAATTAGTTTCAGGCCTACCACCCAGGTAATTTACGTTACTAGTATCGTTTAATAAGCACGAGTTGTTACTTTAAATAACAGACTGTAAACTAGATATTTACTCTTAAAATAAGAGTTTTTTAAGAGCAGAAATATTAAATAGTTTAAACAGTTGGATTGCTTATCTGATTTATCTTTTTTAGGCCTCTATTCGTTTCATGTTTCACATTAACCAACCAAAATCATACAATGGGACTGTTAAGTTTCTTTAAAGGCGTAGGGGAGAAAGTTTTCGGTGCAGAGCACCAGACTCCAACTGAACCCGCCAAAGCTGCCGAGGTAGAGCCACTAAAAGCAAGTGCTTTGTTAAAACACATTCAGTCACTGGGTTTGCCATTTAAAAAACTGACGGTGAAAACCCAAGGCGATAAAGTGACCCTGGAAGGACAAGTAGCCAAACAGGAAGATGCGGAGAAAATTGCGTTAGCCGTTGGGAACGTAGAAGGCGTTCATGAAGTAGATAACAACCTGCAAGTTGATGCGCCTGAGCCAGAAGCCCGCTACCACGAAGTTAAATCTGGTGATACCCTATCGGCCATTGCCAAGCAAGTTTATGGCGACCCCATGAAATACGGTATTATTTTCGAAGCCAACAAACCAATGTTGAAAGATCCTGACCTGATTTATCCGGGTCAAATCCTGCGTATTCCGCAGTTGTAAGACAATTGTTTTTAGTAGGAGGGTTGTTTTGCAGCGTATGGCCTCTGCAAAACAACCTTTTTTTGTGCTTTCACTTTCTCGATGCCGCCTGGCACAAATCAAAAGTAATTTTCAAACGCGAACTCATTCTTTCTGCTTTGAATAGGCCGTAAATCACCGAAAAGGTTTGCAATCTGGTAATTACTACGCATGGATTTTTAGCGTAATCTTAGCAATTTTACGGAAGGACTTTCTCCTGGAAAGCCTACCCCTCTATAAGCTTGTAAAAATTGTTAGAAAAAAGTCGCCAGACGAGTTATTATGGCTAAAAAAACACCCAAACCATCGGTCAATAAACCGATTGTCCGTGCTACGCCGAATGGCACAGCGCCGAAAAGCCGGACGGTAAATCCAATTTCCTCACCCTCTGAAACGCTAAAACGCCAAGCTCCCGTGGCCCCGCCGGAGCCACTCGATCCGCGCCCCATCCAACCCTTATGGGGAACGTTGGTGGCTGCCGTAGCTTTCGCGTTGTATATCAATACGTTTCAGAATGGGCTTGCGCTAGACGATATTGCGGCGATCACTCAGAATCTGTTTGTTCAAAAAGGAATTGAAGGCATTCCCGATCTGCTTCGAACCGAATTCTGGCACTTCAGCAATATTTCGCTCGGCTACTACCGGCCCCTAGCCCTGATTTCCTTTGCACTTGAAAAAGAGTATTTTAACGCAGACCCGCACATTAGCCACATCATCAACGCCGTTATTTATGCGTTGACGGGGTTTTCACTGATTATCCTTTTGCAGAAATGGTTACCTGGCCGCACGGTGTTTACAACGCTCATCGCCTTGTTATTTGTGGCCCACCCTATTCATACGGAAGTGGTGGCTAACATAAAAAGCCGCGACGAAATGCTTAGTTTCCTGTTTATGACATTTGTGCTCCTGACCTACTGGAAGTACCTGGAAACCAAACAAATCGGCTGGGTTATTTTTTCTGCCTTCTGGATGTACCTGACCTACTTGTCTAAGGAATCCTCCCTGGTTGGTCTGGGCTTGATTGTGATCATGCAATACACCTTTGCCCGCAAAAATTTCTGGATCTCTTTGCTGAATATCTGGCCTTACATCCTGGTAACCGCTTTGTTCTTCTGGCAGAAAAAACTCATGATCGGCACGCTGAGTGGCAATCCGCCTGTCGATTGGGCCAACTACCCATACGCCATTGAGCAAACGAAATTCCTGACTACGTTCAAATTTTTTGCGCATTACCTCCAGTTACTTCTTGTTCCCTTTAAT
This sequence comes from Tellurirhabdus bombi, assembly GCF_021484805.1. NCBI lineage: Bacteria > Pseudomonadati > Bacteroidota > Cytophagia > Cytophagales > Spirosomataceae > Larkinella > Larkinella bombi. The sequence continues at coordinate 4,833,633 of NZ_CP090557.1, forward strand.
CTGTCTTATGACTACTCCTACAACGTCATTCCGTCTGGCCGCTGGAACGATGGGGTAACCTGGTTTGGTTTGCTTTCTTTTGCCGGATTGGTTTGGTTAGCCTGGAAAGGTTTCTGGAAACGAAGCATATGGGGCTTCGGGCTAGCCTGGATGTTTATTACGATGGCCCCTGGACTGGGTTTTGTTTTTTCTCGGGGCGGTATTTTGGCCGAACGCTTTCTGTATTCACCCGTGTTGGGGTTCGTGCTTGCCGCGCTGGCCGCACTGGATTTACTCCTGGAAAAGCGCATGAACTTTGCGGAAGAAACGCCCGTTTTAAAGCGCTATGGCGTTATGATTGGTCTATGCATTGCCGTTACGGCTCTGTTTAGCTTTCGAACTATTTCCCGGAATGAAGACTGGAAAGACAATTTTACTTTGTTTAATAGCGGCCTGAAATACGCGGATAACAGTTGCCAGGTTCACCGACACGTGGCCAACGAGTGGATCAATAAATGCCAGAGCGAAAAAGACCCGAAACTAAAGCGTAAATACTTTGATCTGGCTATTGGGCACCTACGCCGCTCGACCGAGATTTACCCCGGCTTCGGTGAAGCTTATTTTTCGATGGCTTATTCGTACCAGCGACTAATTCCTAATATCGACTCGGCGATTTACTTCTATAAACAAACGATCCGGGCTTCATCGGCCTACGCGCCTGCTTACAATAATTTAGGGGTTATCTACCAGGATCGACGTCGTTATCATCTGGCCTCGCACTATTTCTTTATGTCTACCCGCGTTAATCCGGCTTATCAGGATGGCATGAATAACTATCTAGCGCTTAAAAATCAGCTCAAACTTGATGTACAGATTTTGCCCGATAGCTTACAATATGAAGGAGTAAATCAAATTATGGCCAATTCGCCGACACCTATACCAACAGTGCAATTGCCTAAATTCTAGTCGTACACCTGATTCATCAAAAAAGGGCCTTTTCAGGCCCTTTTTTGATAGCATAATTTACTGCGTTAGTGCTTATTTCGCATAAGCTACCGCGCGCATTTCGCGAATCACCGTTACTTTAATTTGTCCGGGGTACTGCATTTCTTTCTCAATTTTTTGAGAAATATCGAATGAAAGCGTATTGGCTTTTTCGTCCGTTACGTTCTCGGCATCCACCATAACCCGTAGTTCACGGCCCGCCTGAATGGCATAACACTTCGTCACACCGGGGAAATTCAAAGCCAATTCTTCCAGTTCTTTCAAACGTTTGATATACGATTCCATCATCTCACGCCGCGCTCCGGGACGTGAACCAGAAATGGCATCACAAACCTGCACAAGCGGCGAAATCATGCTCGTCATCTCGATCTCGTCGTGGTGAGCACCGATGGCGTTACACACTTCCGGATGCTCTTTGTACTTTTTCGCCATTTCCATCCCCAGAATGGCGTGGGGAAGCTCAGCCTCTTCGTGCCAGACTTTACCAATATCGTGCAACAATCCGGCGCGTTTAGCCAGCTTCGCATTTAATCCTAGCTCGGCAGCCATTGTGGCGCAAAGCTTAGCCACTTCCCGGGAGTGCTGGAGTAGGTTCTGGCCGTAGGAAGACCGGAAACGCATCCGGCCAATCATCTTAATCAGTTCAGGATGAAGGCCGTGAATGCCTAAATCAATGACAGTTCGTTCACCGATTTCGACAATCTCATCTTCAATATTTTTGCGGGTTTTGGCAACAACTTCCTCAATTCGGGCTGGGTGAATACGGCCATCCTGAACGAGACGGTGCAGTGATAGACGCGCAATTTCGCGACGAACCGGATCAAAACCTGAAATAATGATGGCTTCGGGCGTATCATCGACGATGATCTCAACGCCGGTAGCGGCTTCCAGCGCCCGGATGTTGCGGCCTTCCCGGCCGATAACTTTCCCTTTAATATCGTCGGATTCGATGTTAAACACCGACACGCAGTTTTCGATAGCGTGTTCAGTAGCCGTCCGCTGAATGGTTTCAATTACCACTTTTTTGGCTTCTTTCGTCGCGGTCAGCTTGGCTTCTTCAACGATGCTTTTCACGTACGAAGACGCTCTTGAATCGGCTTCAGCCTTTAGTGCATCGATGAGTTGATCGCGTGCCTGCTCGGCGGTCAGGTTAGCAATTTTTTCGAGGGCTTCTACCTGCTGCTGGCGCATACGCTCCGCTTCTTCCCGCCGTTTAGTAATGGCTTCCTGTTGCTGAGCGAGTTGGTTTTTGAGTTGGTCGAGTTCCTGTTCTTTCCGTTTCTGCTGATCGCCCATCTGCTGAAGCTGCTGTTCCCGTTGTTTCAGCTTCGATTCGTTCGTGATGAGGATGTTTTTCTTTTTGTTTACTTCTTCCTCAAATTCACCCTTTAGCCTCAGGTATTTCTCCTTTGCCTCCAGAATCCGGTCTTTTTTAATGTTTTCGGCCGTTTGTTCCGCATTTTTTATTATGTCAGCCGCCCTAGACCTAGCATCTTCTTCTCGTCTGCTGAATGTCCGGATCAGGAGCTTCCAGCCGATAAAGATGCCAACCCCAACAGCAATTACATCGGACAAAATAATCATCCAATAGTTGATCTGCATCTTAGTATCTGTTTGTGTGAAACATATAGTTATCACAGACGACTAATATGCCGAACATGAAGCACGATACTGCGGCCCGCATGTACCCTTGTTTCTGGCTATGCACTCTGTTATGGCATTAGCCTTTCATTCAGGGAGTTATAACAGAAGTTACAAGTTTATCCAAACGCGAAATACGCTCGGTGACCATGGTTTGTAACTGGTCTTTATACTCATCCCCTTTTAATTGGGCTACAATACTATCAATAGCAACCATAGTCAGAATATCCTGATCTTCCCGGAAGCCTCTTTCACGATACAGCCGCATTCGCTCGTTTATTAAACGGCCAGCTTCCCGCAAATAACTTTCCTCCTCGGCCGATACTTTGGCCGGATAGTCACGCCCGGCAATCCGGACTTTTATGGACAGCACGTCTTCCATTTGTACGGCTCATGATAGTGACCAATCGGATATTCCGACGGTTCGGTATGTCAACATATTTACAGCATTAAAAAAGCCAAAATAGCTGATCTATTGGTGTAACTGCGCGTTATGACAAATTTCCCAGATACGTAATACACCGATCCAGTTCGTCAATATATACCGTCAATTTTTGCTTCAATTCGGCAATCGTCTCTGTGTCGTTACGATTGTTATTTACAATCTTAACAAAATTTGTTGACTTAGAAAAAGAAGGAGACACAGTCGCCTCTTTTTCTGCTTTCTTCTGCAACTGTTTTATGAGCTGCAAATGTTCAGAATTTTTCTCAGATAAAACTGCATTTTCCTGCTCTAGTTCCAGAACACGCGCACGGGCAACCTGTACCTCTACCACCAAGCGGGCGATTTTGCTCTCGAAAAAATCCAACTGAGAGAGTAAAGGAAGGTTATTAGCCATAAACCCATTGCGTTAGGATAAACCAGAAATCATTTCCTTACAGATGCATAAATTAGTCATTCTGTGTCAATTATGTAGTGTATACTACTGAAAAAATTGAGCTGTTAGGCCTCTCATTCGTCGCCCTTACTCCTTAACACGATCACTTATTTACGAATGATGGCGCCTAAATCACGCTCAAAAGTAGCAATCAAACGCTGCATTGTTTTATCAATAACTGTGTCGTTGAGTGTTTGACCCTGGTCCTGGAGAGTAAAACTCACTGAGTATGACTTTTTACCATTCCCTAAGTTTTCTCCTTCGTAGACATCAAACACATTAATATCACGCAACAGCTTCCGCTCAGTTTGGTACGCCAGCCGGCTGATTTTGTCGTAGGTGACACTTTTGTCCAGCACCAGCGACAAATCCCGGCGTACTTCCGGGAAGCGCGGAACTTCCTCAAATACAACTTTGCTGCTGTAAAGTTTCAGGATATACTGCCAATCAAAATCGGCATAGAAAACCGGAAGCTTCAAATCGGCTAACTTGGTCAGATTACGCTTTACCAAACCTAACGTTACCACCGGTTTTTTGTTAACCCGGTAGGTCAACCCATATTGAAACAAGGCGCTCACTTCCGGGCGATCCTCAACCGGTTCCGAATCGGTTACTTTAATTCGCAACGATGCCAGTATTTTCTGAACCGCCATGGCCAGATCGTGGAACTGAACCGGGCGTCCTTTCTCGAGCCAGGTTTCGCTTTGCTCATTTCCTACCAGCCACAAGCCCAGGCGCTTCTTCTCAACGTATTTTTCCTCTGCGCGGGAATAAATCTTCCCAAATTCGAAAATTTTCAGGTCTTTCTGCCGCCGGTTCAGGTTATAAGCCAACGTTTCCAGGCCCGAAAACAGCAACGTTTGCCGCATAACCGACAATTCCTCGCTTAAGGGATTCAGGATGGTTACGTCCTGACCTGCCAAGGCCGGACGAATGGCGTCGTGCAGCGCGGGGCGTGTCAGAGAGTTGGTAATTGTCTCGTAAAAACCATTCGCGGCCAACACCTGGCTGGCTCGTGCCTGCAACTGATCCGGATCGGTTTCGGGAAATTCCGACAAGAAATCCGTTTTCAAGGAATCAGACAGCGGCACATTGTCAAGACCGTAAATGCGTAAGATCTCCTCAATAATATCCACCTCCCGCTCTACATCTACGCGGTAGGGCGGGATCTGGGCTGAGAAGCCTTCTTCTGTACGATCGGTCAGTTGAACATCCAGGCTTTCCAGAATACGCTGAATTTCCGCGCGGTCAATCTGAATACCAATCAGCCAATCAATGTTGCGGTAACGAACGGCTACCGTGCGATCGGAAATGGGCGTTGGATAGAGATCTACAATATCCGAGCTAACCTGTCCACCGGCCACTTCCTGAATCAACAGGGCAGCCCGCTTCAAAGCGTAAAGGGGCATGTTCGGATCCGTTCCCCGTTCAAACCGGAAAGACGCATCTGTTTTCAATCCATGACGCTGGGACGTTTTCCGAATCCAGGCCGGTGAGAAATAAGCCGACTCCAGAAACAGACGAGTCGTTTTTTCAGAAACACCCGAATTTTGCCCACCAAATACGCCGCCAATACACATAGGCTCTTCGGCATTACAGATCATTAGGTCCGTAGCCGCCAGCTTGCGCTCCACCCCATCCAGAGTAAAAAAAGGCGTTCCTTCGGCAACCGTTTTGACAATCACCTGGCGGCCCGCAATGGCGTCCCCATCGAATGCATGAAGAGGCTGGCCCAGTTCATGCAGGACGTAATTCGTGACATCCACTACGTTGTTGATTGGGCTAAGGCCAATGGCTTGCAGGCGTTTCTTCAACCAGTCCGGCGACTCTTTCACGGTCAAACCAGTCATGGTCAGACCCGCGTAACGGGGACAAGCTTCGGCATTTTCTACCGTTACCGACAACGAAAAATCCTGATTGTCAACCTTGAATGCGTCTACCGACGGCCAACGAATTTCCCGGCCTAAAACGGCTTTTAAATCCCGCGCGACGCCGATGTGCGAGGCCGCATCCGCCCGGTTGGGTGTTAGTCCTATTTCGATTCCGTAGTCATCTTCCAGACCAAAGTAGTTAGCCGCTGGCGTTCCATTTGGCAGGTCTGTGTCCAGCACCAGAATCCCGGCATGCGAAGTTCCTACCCCGATCTCGTCTTCAGCGCAAATCATGCCTTCGGAGGCTGCCCCCCGGATTTTTGCTTTCTTAATCGTAAATGGCTCGCCCCCCGTTGGACGCAGGGTAGCACCTACCAGGGCAACAATCACTTTCTGACCAGCGGCTACGTTTGAAGCACCGCAGACAATGTTTAGGGGCGCTGGCTGTCCAACATCGACGGTAGTCAGGCTTAATTTATCGGCTTCGGGATGCTTTTCACACGTTAGGACTTCCCCAATGACAACTCCTTGCAGGCCGCCCGGAATCGCTTCAATTGGTTCGATTCCTTCTACTTCAAGGCCTGTACCTGTCAGAATTTTGCCCACTTCTTCGGGCGATTCTGGCAGATCAATCAGGTCTTGCAACCATTTATACGAGATTTCCATAAAATAGGCAAAGTAATAACCGCCAGCGGGCGGCTTAATGAATTAGGGTGCAAAGATAATTCTTGAACTGGGATTCTGCTGATTAATGAACGAACTATGCCACAATATGAAGCGAATAAATTCTGCTTTTACTGCTAAAATCAACGTTCAACGTATTTTTCTCCGGCTCGTACCGCAATCGGCAGTTTATTCTCGGCGGGTGGCAACGGGCAGGCGTATTCATGATTGAAGACACAATAGGGGTTATAAGCCGTGTTAAAATCAATAACCAGGCTGTTGCCTTCCACCTTATCGACCGGAATGTCTACGTAGCGGCCCCCGCCGTAGGTTTCTTTTCCGCTCGTTTCATCTTTGAAGAGAATCGACAGCGTATTATCGTGCTTCAGCAGCAGCAACCGACAGATTTCGCCTTGCAGGCTAAAAACCGCATGGGCGTATTTTTCGTATACTTCTTCACTGCCATCGGTCAGCGTGACAACCATTTTTTGCGTTTTATCGGCGAAAAGCTCCAGCCTTGCCGTGACCCGGTACGCCGGATCTCCCTCAAAATAAGTCAACCCTGTAAATTTGGCTTTGTCAATAATTGGGGATTCGGCACTGGTACGATAAAATTCATCTTTTTCGACGCGCTGCTGGGTTAGCTCCTGTTTATATTTTTGGGGATCAACACCTGAGTCGGCAGTGCCTTTCGGCTGGATAACAAAAAAATAAAGAAGCCCCCCAACAATGAGTAGTAATACGATGATTGACGACTTTCGAAACATAGCAGAGCATTGATTGACAAATTATTACTAGGAAAATAAACCTGATTAACTGTTTTTTTCGCCTGCAAGTTAACTACATTATCCGTAGCGTTGACCTTGGGCCATTAGGTAAAAAAGTAGCCAACGCGCTGATTTTAGTGACTTTCGTGCTAATTTCCACTCTTAGTCTAACTTTGTAATCTTCTTCGGCCACTTCCTTGCTTATGGCTCAACTTCTAGAATTAAGTACTTTTTCGTCTGACTCTGGTAATTTAACCGTATTTGAAAAGATCATTCCGGGTGCTATCAAACGAGCCTTTTACATCTACGGAGCTGACGATTGCGTCCGGGCCGGGCACCGACACCACAAGACCTGGAATGCCCTGATTTGCCTCAATGGCAGCTGCCGCGTCTACGTCAACGACGGCCAAACCGATGAACACATCTGGTTGGATAAACCGCACAAATGTTTAATTCTAGAACCCAAAGACTGGCACTTCATGGATAATTTCAGTGAAGGTTCTATCCTTCTGGTTTTGTCAAACGAAGTCTATGACAAAGCCGATTATATTTACGAGAAATACGAAAACGCATGATTTCCTTTCTGGATTTGTATCAGGTCAATGCGCCCCATCGGGAACGCATCGATGGGTCTATTGAACGGGTAGTGCAATCGGGGTGGTACATTTTAGGCAAAGAAGGAAAGGCTTTTGAAGAGGCCTTCGCCGCTTATTGCGAGACCCAGTATTGTGTTGGCGTTGCCAATGGCCTTGATGCCCTGACGCTAATTTTAAAAGCCTACGAGTTTCCGCCGGAGAGTGAAGTCATTGTCCCTGCCAATACCTATATTGCTTCCATTCTGGCCGTGACGCACGCGGGTCTGACCCCCGTTCTGGTGGAACCGGATCTAAGCACGTACCTGATTGACCCGGCGTTAATTGAAGCCAAAATTACGCCTAAAACCAAAGCCATCCTGGCTGTACATCTGTACGGAAAATGCTGCGACATGCAGCCAATCCAGCAGTTGGCGCAAAAATATGGTCTAAAAATAATCGAGGATGCCGCCCAGGCCCACGGTGCTCGCTACGCGGGTAAGAAAGCTGGCAACCTGGGAGATGCCGCCGGATTTAGTTTTTATCCGAGTAAAAATCTGGGCGCGTTAGGCGACGGCGGGGCCATTACGACCAATGACCCGGCGCTGGCCGAACGGCTGAGTTACCTCCGCAATTACGGGTCCAACGTCAAGTATTTTAATGATTATATCGGTTTGAATAGCCGTCTGGACGAGATTCAGGCCGCCATTCTATCCGCTAAACTGCCGTTTTTAGAAGCCGAAAATCAACGGCGCCAGCAGCAGGCCCGGTTGTATCTGGATGGAATCAACCACCCTGATGTTACGCTCCCTGCCCGCACTACCCTGGATCAGGACGCCTGGCATATCTTTGTGATTCGTCATCCAAAACGCGAACAACTGATTGATTACCTGAAAGAGCTTGGAATCCAGACTGTTGTTCATTATCCGGTGCCCCCGCACCAGCAAAAGGCCTATGCCGAGTGGCGGGATTTTTCGCTCCCCATCACGGAGAAAATCCACCAGGAAGTCATTAGCCTGCCGCTTAGCCCCGTTCATCGTGATGAGGAAATTCTTCAGGTCATCGAAGCAATTAACCGTTTTTCTGTCTAATCCATACTTATTTGCTGCTTTCTGTCGTCATACCCGTTTATAACAGTGAAACAACGCTGGCTCCTCTCGTTGACAAACTCCAGACAGCGTTGGCGGGGTATTCTTTTGAAGTAATTTTGGTGAATGATGGCAGCCGTGACCGCTCCGAGCAGGTCGGCGAAGAGTTGGCCAATCGCTATACAAATGTCGTTTTTGTGGCGCTACGAAAAAATTTCGGGGAGTTCAATGCCGTTTTGTGCGGGTTGAATCACACGAGCGGGGATTTTGCCGTTGTTATTGACGATGATTTCCAAAACCCGCCGGAAGAAATTCTGAAACTGGTTCAGGCTGCCCAGCAAGGCAATTACGACGTTGTTTACAGCTATTATGCCTCCAAACAGCACCACTGGTTTCGCAATTTAGGCAGCGACCTGACCAACGCACTAGCCACTTACTTACTTAAAAAGCCAAAGGATCTTTATTTATCCAGTTTCAAGTTGATTCGCCGCGAGGTGATTGACGAGATTCGAAAATATACCGGGCCTTACCCCTACATTGATGGACTCATTTTTCGGGTTACCCGCAATGTTGGTACGATTGAAGTGGTGCACCAAAAACGACAGGAAGGGCAATCTAACTACACACTCAACAAGCTTATTTCCCTGTTTATTAACGTATTGGTCTGTTATTCTCCTTTGCCTCTACGCTTGTTTACGATTTTAGGTTTGTTGTTGTTTGGGTTAGGTATAATGGCCATGATCGGGCTTGCCATTACCGCTTTGAGCGGCTTTCCAGTGGCGGGCTGGGCAATTATCCTGGCGGCTCTGTTTCTGCTAACGGGTTTCCTCAGCGTCTTTTTAGGCGTAATGAGTGAGTATCTAGGAAAGCTCTTTATGATGCAGAGCGGCTTACCGCCTTACGTAGTTAAAAAAGTAGTAACTCAGTCTAAAAGCGGCGCCTAGCCGCAAAATAACCCAACCTCAGCATCGGCAGCTTATAATTCGTTGCCCGGTGAACGGCGATCAGAGACAAGAGAAAAATGATTGGAAAGCGCGACGAATACGAAAAAATGTTTCGGCTGGAGCAACGGCTGTGGTGGTATCGCATTCTGCACGGTCGGGTTTTACAGGCTATTCAGCGGCAGTTTGGGAAACAATTTACCCGCCAAGGCGCGCCGCTTCGCATTCTGGATGCTGGCTGCGGCACAGGCGGCTTACTGTTCTACCTGCGCAATGCGGGCTATACCGACCTCCGGGGAATCGACGGTTCGGAAGATGCCGTTGCCTTTTCCAGAGAGCGGGGCCTGGACGTAAGCCTGCTTAATTTGAACAATCTGGTTAATTTCCAGCCCGGCCAGACATTTGATGTGATCATTTGCAACGATGTCTTCTGCTATTTTGACGATCCGGGCCTGATTCGGCTGATGCAGGAGCTCGCCCGGCGGCTTCGTCCCGGTGGCCTTCTCATCTCTAACAACAACGCCTTCGACATTTTTCGGGGCTCGCACGACCAGGCCATCGGCAGCCAGCGCCGCTTTGTCCGGGCTGACTTTGAAAATCTCGCCCCTAAAGCAAACCTTCGTATCAAAGATTCGACCTACTGGAGTCTAGCTCTTTCGCCCTTGATTCTGGGCATTCGGCTTTGGCAATCGTTCCAGCTTAAGGTTGGGCTTCAATCGGCAGACAAACCCGCTTCGGACGTTTATTTTCCCGGTAACTTCGTCAACGAAACGCTTTACCGCATCGTTCGGACAGAGCAAACCCTGCTTCCCCGAACCCCTTTCGGAAGTTCCTTGTTTACTGTCTTTAACCACTAGTTGGCCAACGCTGTAATTGTTTGAAATATAAGGCAACACGCAGTGGCCCCATTCACGCATTAGCTATGTTTACCGGAATTATTGAAGCCATTGGCGAAGTGATTGAAACAACGGCAGAAGGCACGAATCTGACGTTTCGCCTCCGCTCCCAGTTGGCTCCCGAATTGAAAGTGGACCAAAGTCTGAGCCACAACGGCGTTTGCCTGACCGTTACGGAGGTAGCAAACGACACGTATACAGTGACGGCTGTGGAAGAAACCTTAAAAAAAACCAATCTTGGCCAGCTAGCCATTGGCCGCCGCGTCAATCTGGAACGCTGCATGTCGGCCAACGGACGCTTCGACGGACACATCGTGCAGGGGCACGTAGACCAGACCGGAATTTGCACCGCCGTAGCGGATCAGGACGGGAGCTGGCTTTTTGATTTTCAGTATGATCCTGCCCAAAATAACATTACCGTTGAAAAAGGCTCGATTTGCATTAATGGCGTTAGCCTGACCGTTTTCAATTCTCAGCCTGATTCGTTTCGGGTGGCAATCATTCCGTATACGTATGAGCACACGACATTTCGGGATCTTCAACCGGGCGATCAGGTTAATCTGGAGTTTGACATTGTTGGGAAGTATATAAAAAAAATGCTAAATCAATACCAGTAAACCCTCTGAATCCGTTAATTTTGCGGGTCAAAAAGTACCCCCATTTTAAAATTGCATGGCGAAGATCAGCACGCGGACCAAAACCGACTTATTCATACATATCGGGATTGTTGTTAGTTTAATAGCAGTTCTCTTTTTAGGCTTCTTCTTTGTCTGGTTACCTTACACCACCAATCACGGCCAAACCATTACCGTACCCGACCTGAAGGGTATGAGTACTGCCGAGCTGGGTGATTTTTTAAGTGATCATAATCTGCGTTTCGAAGTGGAAAGTGATTGTACGTATGTTGTCAATGCAGAGCCGTTGACGGTCTATTCCCAGTATCCCAGAATGGGGACGAAAGTCAAAGAAGGGCGCAAGATTTACGTTACCATCATTGCCAAGAATCCACCTAGTATCCCAATGCCCAAGCTGGTTGACCAGACGTACGTAAGTGCGCAGTACGTGCTCAAAAGCAGCGGGTTACTTCCTGGCAAGATTCGTTATGTACCCGATATTGCCGAAGGAACGGTGATCAAACAATTCCACAAAGGCAATGAGGTTCTTCCCGGAACGCCCATCGCTAAAGGTTCGTACATTGATCTGGATATTGGTGATGGATTGGGGAATACTAAGTTCCCGGTTCCTAACGTTGTAGGTATGCCACGTGACGAAGCCACCGCTGTCATTAAAGGATCGAACCTGCAACTCGGCAGTGTTTTGTCGGTAGATGCTCCAGACAAGGAAGTCGGCACCGTGGTTCGACAAAACCCTGAAGCCCGTTCGGGAGCTACGATCCGTGTCGGTGAAACCATTGATATATGGATCGTCGGTCCGGCGGAAAACGATGACACCCAGTAAGGATGAAACATTTTTTTACGTTAACTCTACATAGACAACCCGCGCCACACCCAACTAGTCTGGCGCGGGTTGTCCGTTTTTATGGATTTGTTGGCTGGAGCCTGCTTAGTTTTTTCCTGCTTATAATCGGTAACAACGCAGCCTTCGCCCAGCTGCGGCTTGTGCCGGTTACTCCCCCCCTAGATTACAAACATTCGCCGGCCGCTTCGGCGCGTCCTGCTGCGCTGGGACTTCCTTTTTTCGATGATTTTTCGACAGCAACCAACCGCCCAGACCCTGCTCTCTGGCAAAGTGGCGGTGGCGTCTACATCAACAATACGTTACCTCTCAACCATCCGTCGGTTAACGTGGCTACTTTTGACGGGCTGAATGGCAATGGGGTTCCTTACGGGTTGGGAACGCCGCTGGGTAACCAGGCGACCGATACCTTAACCTCGCTCCCGATCAATTTGGCGGGTCGAGCTGCCCGTGACTCCATTTACATCAGTTTTTACTGGCAACGCCGTGGCCTGGGTGAACTTCCCGACGAAGAAGATTCGCTCCGGCTGCAATTTTTGAACGACCGGAACCAGTGGGTAACCGTTTGGAAAGGCCCCGACAGCACCTCGACCACGACCTTTACCCAAACGTTTATACCTGTTCGCGATCCAGCTTTTTTCCACGCGGGTTTTCAGTTTCGATTTGAGGCCTTTGGGCGGGCTTCCGGTCCGTTCGATATGTGGCACCTGGATTATATCTACCTCAACCAGGGTCGTTCCATGCGGGATATTTACATCAAAGATATTGCCGTCCGTCAGGCAGTTACGCCTTATTTGAAGCGGTATTCGGCCATGCCGCTGAAGCAATACCTCGTCAATCCAGCGGCTGAAACGACCGATACCATTCGCACCGATATTGTCAACCTCTTCAACAACTTCAACTTTACAACCTTGCGGTTTTCGGTTCGGGATGAAGTGAGTGGTCAGGTTATTCAGAATTTTCAGGAGCCAGCCTCCCAAAGTATTGGTTCGTTGAGCTCACAGCCCAAAATGGTTGTTAAACCGACGCCTTTGCCCGCTACTTTTTCGGGTGAACGGGCGGTCTTACGCTCCAAATTTGATATTCTGACCACGGACGACCAGAATCCTTCGATTCCAACCATCAACCTGCGCCGGAATGATACCATCTCGGGTGTAACTGTTCTGGATAATTACTACGCTTATGACGACGGAACGGCCGAATACGCGATTCAGAGCGGTCGCCAATACACGCGTTTCATGATGCGCTTTGTTCTAAATAAACCTGATGTTGTTTCGGCCATTCGGATGTATCTGGTGCCTTACCTAACCGACGCGGCAAATCAGCCTTTTGCGATTGCCGTTATGTCTAACAATCAGGGCCAACCCGGAACGGTATTAACGCAGCAGTCCGTTCTGCTTCAGTATCCAGCGGGCAGAAACCAGTTTGTTGAATTTCCGCTTAATGCGAGAGTGGCGGTAAGTGACACTTTTTTTGTAGGCTGGACGCAGATCCAGGTGGGAAACGAAGGCTTTGCGGTCGGTTTTGATAAAAATAGTTCTTTTTCCAACCAGTTTTTGTTCAATGAAGGCTCCGGTTGGTATGGAACGGATCGGCAAGGCATTCGGGGCGTGCCCATGATTCGTCCGGTTATGGGAGGCACTGCCACTGAAATTATTACGGGTGTTGAAGATGCGGCTTCCCAATTGGAGGTTTACCCCAACCCTAGTACAGGGCTAGTCTCCTGGAATAATCAGTTTTTAAATCAACTGGAGGTGCTGGATTTAAGCGGTCGCAGGATGCTTGATATACGCCCACATGCCGGCCAGCAGCAGGCCGACCTCAGCCAACTGGCGGATGGATTTTACCTGCTTCGGCTGTCGGATGGAAAAAGGGCAGTTGTGCAGAAGTTGATAATTAGAAAGTAAATGTATTTTTGCCTTTACAACGCAACGATAAAAGAACTAGCTATGGATATTACGGTGCAAGAACTTAAAGAACGCCTCGACAAAGGAGAACAGGTGAACCTTATTGACGTGCGGGAAGATTACGAATATGATGAGGATAATCTGGGAGGCCAACTCATTCCGCTAGGCGATCTCCCCAGCCGCATCGATGAGCTGGAAAACCTTCAGAACGAAGAAGTTATCGTTCAGTGTCGCTCGGGAAAACGGAGCGCCATGGCCCAGCAAATCCTGGAGCAAAACGGATTTACCAATGTTCGTAACCTAACGGGCGGCATTTTGGCTTACCGGGCGCTCTAAGCCTTTAACAGGACAGAATTGCTCATGATTCTGTCCTGCTTTTTTCCACAAAATCTAGAATTTCCTGGTAGTGGTCGGCTTGAAACCACCGGTAATCTCCCTGATGACGAAACCAGGTAAGTTGGCGTTTGGCGTAACGTCGGGAATTGCGTTTGAGCAATTCAACCATTTTCTGTTCGTCATACGTCCCATCTAAATAATCAAATACTTCTTTGTAGCCCACCGTTTGTAGCGCGTTTAAATGCCGGTAAGGCGTTAAGGAGCGGACTTCATCAACGAGTCCATTCGCCAGCATGATGTTCATCCGGTGATCAATCCGGGCGTACAATTCTTCTCGCGGCCGGTCAAGGGCAATAAAAATGGCTCTGAAAGGTCGGGTAGATCCCTGTTGGTTATCTGATTCCTTTCGCCGGAAAGAGGAAAAGGGTTTTCCGGCAGCCAACCCGACTTCCAGCGCTCTAATCACTCGTTGCGTGTTTTGCAGATCGGCGGTTTGCGCATACGTCGGGTCTAGCTCGCGCAATTGCTGCTGGAGTGGCTCTAGTCCCTCCTTTTCGAGACGTTGCATCAACTCTTGCCGAATTGCCGGGTCAACCTGCGGCATATCGTCCAGGCCAAAGCAAACCGCATTGATATACAATCCTGTCCCGCCAGAGAGGATAACAATCTCTTTTTCCTGGAACAATTGATCCAATACGGCCAACGCTTCCCGTTCGTAATGCCCCGCCCCCACCAAATCCGTGATACTGTGTGAATTGATAAAATAATGCGGTACGCCCTGCATTTCTTCTGGACTTGGCTTGGCCGTGCCAATCGTTAGTTCCCGGTAAAGCTGCCGCGAATCCGCCGAAACAACAGCAGTCTGTAAATCTTTCGCCAGTTGAACACAGAGCGCCGTTTTTCCGACCGCCGTGGGGCCGGCAACAACAAGTAAGGTCTTAGTCATACGTGAGGACAAAAATACAAAACCCCGCCTTTTGAAAAGGCGGGGTTTGCAGGCAATATTCAACCGAAGCTTAGCGCACAATGATTACACGGCGCGTTCCTGAATCTGTTTCGGTTTGTACCTGTACGAGCACCACACCCGTAACGGACTCACCCAACTGGATTTCCTGCTTGTGGTACGTTCCGTCGCCCGTTAGCTCTTGCTTCCAGAGCAGGTGACTCATTAGATCAACCACCCGAACCGTCATTTTCTGATTGCGTGGCGCAAAGAACTGCACCGTAAATCGACCATTGGACGGATTTGGCGACACACTTAATTCGTCGGCAGCGAATGGCATCTCAACGCTTGCACCCGCTGCGGCACGGCGCGCCCGCGGATCGCTGGCAGCAAAACAGGCATATTGCGCAAAACCAACCGCTTGCAACCAATGAGGCGGCTTGAAACTCTGGCCACCCTGTAGAGCCGCAAACAGAATTCCGTTGTGAACATGAGCATAAATTGCTTCACCCCAACTCGTCGTCAACAGGTATTGACCATGCGTAAAGTTACAGCTCGGCGTGGTTGGCGGCTGCGGCGTTGGCGGTTCTGGAGTCGGTGGCTGCGGCGTTGGTGGTTGCGGAGTCGGCGGCTGTGGCGTTGGTGGTGTGCTTGTACCCGGACAGGCTGCCGTTGTCATTGGATTAGAGCCGCCCAGTTGAGCCGACGTATTTCCTGCCGGACGTACGACAATGGTAATCGGCTGGCCCGTTTTGTATTGTGCTGGAATTTGCCAGAGGAATCCGCAATCGATTGGAATTCCGGCATCGTTACCAAAGGCCGCCCGCACGTCTGCCCGACTAACCTGATTGGATTTGATCGTAGCGGCTTTCTGATTATTGATATAAATATCAAGGTCTACATAGCCTCCGCCGTTCTTAAATGCCCAGCCACTCACGGCATCACAGTTCGCCCCGTCCACATGACCCGTCGTTGGAACCGGAGTTGTTGTCGGTGGCTGCGGTGTTGGTGGTTCTGGCGTTGGCGGCGGTGGTGTGCTTGTACCCGGACAAGCTGCCGTTGTCGTTGGGTTGGAGCCGCCTAGTTGAGCTGTCGTGCTGCCCGTTGGCCGAACCAGAATAGTCAATGGCTGACCCGTTTTGTATTGCGCTGGAATCTGCCAGAGGAACCCGCAATTGATGGGAATACCCGCATCATTACCAAACGCAGCCCGCACATCCGCCCGATTGGTCTGATTAGCGGTAATGGTCGCCACCTTCTGATTATTGATGTAGATATCCAGGTTGGAGTAGCCTCCTCCAGAAGTAAATGACCAGCCACTGACGGCATCACAGTTAGCCCCGTCCACGTGGCCCATCGTACTTACAGGCGTACAACCGCCCGTATCATTCATAATAACATAAGGGTAATTTATTGACTGCGTCAGGACATAGTTCCCTTCTCTATTTCGCAAGAGGGCGCGGTATTTACCCTTTAAAAAGCCGGTTTGCTGCGGATCACTAGCCTGACTGGTAAACGTGGCGCTGGCCCGAACGGGAGCATCCCCATCAAATACATCGAAATCCCTTCCCCACGTATAAGAGGAGAAACCTGCTGGCGCTTCCACTGTTTTTCCGTTATCAGCAATGCGCAGGCTTCTGGGCTCAGTCCCTAAATCTTGCACCGTAACCAGACCGCTGCCTGGATTGGTACACAAACTGATGATCGGCCTGGCCCAGCGTGCTGCTACTGAATCCAGTCCAAGCTCGTTGAAGTGCGTCGGTTCACCACCACCAGTACGGCGATAGGCAGGACCAAATACGTCCGTTTCGGGACCGGCGTAAATCTGGCTAAGACCCGATGAGGTTAAAACCGCATTTTGGCCACCAATTACACTTGCTGAGGCATTGCCTTCAATATAAGATGTCCGGGCTACTACCCAAGGGACGGGATGATTAGGTAATAATTGGCGGGTTTTCTCAATTACCCATTTGAATTTCTGCTGGTATTCGCTAGCGTTGCGAATGTAACGTTTCTCTGCATTGCCATTTCCTGAACCCAGGGGCAACGGTGCCAGCGGCGTTGTCAACGCTTCGTCGTAAAGGATGCGATCTGCCCAGCTAGGTTCTTTTTCCTGAGCGGCCTTTGTGTCTGTTTCGCCCTGCATCCAGAGCACTGCCCGTAGCCCATACGTCGAGGCATAAACCTGGAACAAACTTGAAAAAAAGTGGAAAGGCGCACCAGGCCGGTAACGCTGAAACCCTCTGGACTCAACCGTATTGTCTGCCGATTGACCAAAACCGGACGTACGGGCTTTGGGGTCTGTTGAAGTAGCCCAATTCGTGATGGTTGTTCCGTAGTAAGCAGAATTAAGGAAAGCAACCGGTACCTGACAAGCCTGGGCAACCTTAGCGCCCACAGCCGCCCAATACCAAAGTGAGTTGCCCAAAGGTCCTATTTTTCCCGCCTCTTTCACCGAAACCATCCGGCTAATGCGTCGGTAGGATTCTCGCAGGCGCGTCGGATCTTCTTTTTCAAAATCTGGAATCTGGTCGGGCGATACCCGAACCGCATCCAGCAGCTGCGTACTGGGAGCCATCATGCCGTTAAGTCCCTGCGCATTGGACTGGCCCGCAATGATAAACACTTCCCCAACGCCCACTTTCCGTTTGTTCTCGTAGATGGGTTTGTTACAAGGGTTGCCCGAGCCTGGTTCTGCCCGAACTGTAAGCTCATACCAGCCTTTCGCTACGGTTCGCTCGCCGGTAAAGATTGTTCCCTGCTGGGTTAAAGTAATGGTAATGGGTGCATCGCCGGTTGGCGCTCCGTTATCAAGACTCAATTTCCGAAGCGAGGCAGTAGCTGTATAAGAACCCTGCGAGAAAGAAAGTGAATTTAAGTCTCCCTGCACAATGATTTTGCCTTGATCCTGCGCATTACGCTGATAAACAGCGCCTTCAATAGGGGAGCTAACGGTAAGGGTCTGGGCCTGAAGTGGCCTTATCAGACAGATAAACGATACGAAAAATAAGGTTCGTAAAATGTGCTTCATAGTACTAAGTTAAATTGCAAAGATTGTTGAAATGACCGGACTCTGGCGATTAGGTCATTTAAAACTTATTAAACGCTACGGACACTCGTATTCAAAACCCCTCACGTTGACCCCACCCCTTACTTCTTCGATCAGATACTGCGGATTGCGCACCAGACCAGTGGTAATCTGTCGGCGAACTAACCCTTTTTGATCAAACAGGTAGTGGTAATGCGTTTCGAAAAGAAGGCCATCTCCAAAGCCATTGCCTTTGCTACTTAGCAAAACGCTCATGGGCAGATTCTGGCTACTATTTCCATTGGTTGTATTGATTGAGGGCAGGTTAGGCCGGCTCGTGTTGTAGATATACGACCGAATCAGCGAATCGCCAGTGGCATACGTTGACAGCCAAATCTGTTGCGTTTGGTTACCCGCTTCGTATAAATTGTGTTCGTATAAGCGCCCCGTTGGCAGACTGACACTCCCATAATACGTTTTGGTCCGTTGGCCCCGTGCGTTGTATTCATAAAAAACATCCTGCGCTTCGCCCGCTCTTTTGGGCATGGCGGTCACGTGACTTTTGCTGTTAATTGGCGCAACTGTAGTTTCGTCGGTCAAAACAGTTCCATCGGTGCGCTTGGAAACCAGGTGTTGCGAAACTGTCGTAGCAGTATAACCAAAACTCAGGACTTCGTTAACGCCACTGCTTTCCGTCCGAATCTCACTGATTCTGCCCTGGCTGTCGTAGCGGTACGTGAATGTATGAACCCGGCCAACCTTTATTTTCTGACCTCCATCCAGGGTAATTGTTTCGGCATCAGGCCAATTGTCACCATCTTTCATGGCCATTTTGAACGTTTCCTTCACAATCCGGCAGGTTGCAGATGGGTGCGGTAAATTGGTTGGATCGCTAACCAGACGGTCTTCGGGTGGTGTCCGATCCCGATCACGCTTGCAAGCCAATGAAATAAGCACCGCCAGTAATAGAGACGTATAGATTGATAAGCGCATAGGCAAACGTTTATAAAACCCTACTTCTGTATTGGGTAGAACTGCAAATCTCAGTACCTTTCGTCAACTATCCTACCATCTTTCAATGGAATCATCGAATTTTCTAGTTATACTACTCGCGCTAGCTTTAGGAAGCGTTGGTGGTATAGCGGTCAATAATTGGCTTCAGCAAAAGAAATCGACTCTGAAAAGTGGCTTACAGACCCGTGAAACCCGTATTGAAGCCACCCTTTTGCTGGAACGTATCGAAAAAGTTTTTAAGGTAGTAATGGCTGAAGGCTACTTTTCGGAGATCTTGAGTTACCAGGATGTCAAGAAAATTCTTGGTATTCTGAACGATGAAAAAAAAGCGCTGATCATTGCCAAAGCCAAGGTATTGGTTGGGTATGATTTCGGGAAAATGCGCTTTCGGCAAGTAGACCCTAATTCCGATTCAAAAAAACTCATTATTGAGTATTTTCCCGAGCCCGAAATTCTGTCCATTGATACCGACTATAAATTTTACGACATCGATCCGGGTTACCTGAATTATTTCAAGAGCGAAGACTACACCCGCCTCCTCGACGAAGCCAAAAAAACCATGTACGAACGGGCCATGCAAAGCGATCTGCCCCGCATTGCAAACAATCAGATTCAATATATGATTTACCAGTTGGCTGATTCAATGGGCTGGCAGATTGAACTTCCTCCTGCTGAACAACAAAAGCTTGACAGCCTCACCGAGCATTACGATGAACTCAAGGCTCACCCAAAGGCGCTGCCCGACAATACATTGACACCTGAATAACGGATCAGATTATGCGTACTTATCTTTACTTATTTCTTTTTCTTGTTATTCCTTTCGTCACCAGCGCCCAAACGCCCAGTGATGCCATAGAGGCCTGTCGCGAAGCTAAAGTACGTAGCTTTGGAAGTTTGCAAAAAGGGGCACAGGGCGCCCGAATGCAGTATCCCGGCGATGCAAGCATTGATGTTAATTACTATAAACTAGATCTTAACATTACGTATACTCCCCAATACCTGCGGGGCGTAGCCACCGTCAAGATCAAGTCTCTTAACGCCAACCTCACCTATTTTTACCTGGATTTCAATAATGTACTGCGCGTTGATTCCGTAAAATCCGGGACTGCAAAATTGACTTACCAAGTAGACAAAGGCCAGCTTCTTATCACGCCGACACGTCCTCTGGCTAAAGACGAGTTTGTAACCGTGGTTGTTTATTATCAGGGGAAACCCGACAACAGCCAGGGCAGTTTTTCATTCGGAACGCACGGCCCCAACAACGACCCGGTAATCTGGAGCCTGAGTGAGCCTTACGGTGCCCGCGACTGGTTTCCCTGCAAAGATACCCCCGCCGACAAAGCGGACTCCTCCGATATCTGGATTACGGCTCCGCGCTTCTTTACGTCGGTCTCCAACGGCACGCTGGAAGGCATCATCAACAACGCCGACAGTAGCCGAACTTACCGCTGGCGCAACCGCTACCCCATCGCGCCCTACCTGATTTCGGTTGCCATGAGTAATTACACCCGCATCGACCAAACGTTTCGTCCTACGCCTACAGACTCGATGCCGGTGACGCATTATGTTTACCCGGAAGCAGCGACTGCCCTGCTGCGGACCAGCGTGGAAGAAACAACGCGTATGCTGAGTTTTTTCTCCGATTATTTTGGCCCTTACCCCTTTCTGAAAGAAAAGTATGGCCATGCGCAATGCGGTTTTGGCGGTGGAATGGAACACCAGACGATCAGCTCCATGGGCGGATTTACGCAAAACTTGATCGCGCATGAACTTGCTCACCAGTGGTTTGGCGACAAAATCACCTGCCAGACCTGGGAACACATCTGGCTCAACGAAGGCTTTGCTTCCTACGCCGAAGCGTTGTACCAGGAGTCGGTGCGCGGACAGGCTGGCTACCAGGCCACCATTAATAGTTTTATGAACCAGGCTTACAACGCGCGGGGAACGCTGTATGTGCAGAATATCAATAGCGTGAACGAAATCTTTAACTCCAACCGCACGTATGCCAAAGGGGCCGTGGTGCTCCACATGCTTCGGGGTATGGTTGGTGACATCAAGTTCAAAGAGATCCTAAAGAGCTATTCCAGATCGTCACGTGCCTATAGTACGGCTACTACAGAAGACTTTGCTGGTATTGTCTTTCAGGTATATGGGCGGTCACTTGACTATTTTTTCAAGCAATGGATTTACGGCGAAAGCTACCCAACCTACCGCGTCACCTGGAGTGGCACCCCCACCGGAGACCCCAACCAATGGGCTTTGCAGTTGCGGTTGGAACAAACAACCAATACTACCAACCCAACCGCCTTTATGATGCCCATTCAGGTCCGGGTTGCAACCACCGCAGGCGACACAACCATGACGGTTTTCAACGCCAGCGCCGACCAGACTTTCAACTTTACCGTAAAAGCCCAGCCTAGGGCCATCGTTCTGGATCCCAACAACTGGATTTTGAAGCGTGTCGCATCCGTTACAGACGCCTCACCCCCATTGGTTACCAATACGAATGAGCCTGTTTTGGCTACTGCGATAACAGTTTTGCCCAATCCGGTTACTGGTCTACTTCGTGTTGAGGTAGCGGCTACCCAAACGTTCAAATCCCGGCTGGCTCTGGTTGATATATTGGGTCGTGAAGTGGCAGCCTTACCAGAACAAACATTTCCCACGGGCCGCAAATTGGTCGACTGGGACGTAATGCATTTACCCACGGGACGGTATACGCTCCTGATTAACAATGGCGAAAAACGCCTGACCCAAACTGTATTAGTTGTTAAATAACCCTATTTTCCTTTTCGATGAAAAAAGTTTTTTGCCTCTTTCTTTTGAGTACACTTACAGCGACGGTGTCTTTTTCGCAAACGGCACCCGCCAAGTTAGGCATCACTGGCCACAACCACCTGGCTTTGCAAGTAAAAGACATTCAGGCGAGTACTGCATTTTACCGCGATATTGTCGGGCTGGCACCCATTCCGGTTCCGGACAATCTGAAAGCCATCCGCTCCTGGTTTAGCATTGGCAACGGTCAGCAAGTTCACCTCCTGGCCGGACGGACTCAGCCTATTTTTCACGACCGTAACGGGAGCCACATCGCGCTCTTTGTGGAATCAATCGACAAATCCGAGCAGTTTTTGAAAGCGCAAAATGTAACCTTCCACAAACAGGTTCGTTTCGACGGCGTTGTTCAAATTTACTTTCCTGATCCCGACGGTTACCTTATTGAGCTGAATCAGGGAGGGAAGTAACAAGCACTGTGTTTATTCGCCTTTAGGCTCAACCAGAACAACCTCTTCTTTATCAACCACAACCTGGCCTTCAGCCAGTCCTTTTGGTTTTCGAACAAACTTTTTGGGCGTCACAATAACCGGACAAAGCGTATCAGTCCGCCGTTTTGAGTACCAGGCCGCGAGTTGTGCCGCCCGTTCGATAACCGTTTTCGGAAACTTTTTACCCGCCTGGTACTTGATCAGCACGTGCGAACCCGACACGTCGCGGGCGTGCAGCCAAAGGTCTTCTTTAAAACTGTATTGCTGGGTTAGTAAATCGTTGTTCTTGGCATTGCGCCCGATCAGAATGACAAAGTTTTCGACTTCCACTAGTTTGAAAAGTTGATTGGGAGCCGTAGCCGCTTTCTCATTCAGAATCTTGGTATTCTTCAGGTATTTACGCAACTCCCGCAGGTTCTCAATGGCCTGAAGCGCCGCAATCTGTTCTTGAATTTCGGCCAATTCCTGTTCCCGACGCTCGATACCCTCCTGGATTTTTTCCAGTTCTATTTTTTCGTTTTTAGCCTTCCGGTAGTAAGACTCGGCATTTTTCTGCGGGTTTAAATCAGGTTTCAGCTTGATAACGATGGGTTGATCGCGGTAAAAATCATACAGTTCCACTTTATCAGCCCGCTCAGGAATCTGGTGCAGATTGGCCATCAAAATATTCGCAATTTGCTCGTTCTTCCCTGCTTCGTCCAAGCCAACAAGCCTGTCCATGTTGGTGTCAATATAGGCTTGCGTGCGTTTGAGCCGCTTTTCCAATAACCGCAAGGCTTCTCCTTTTTCGCGATCCAGGGTATTGCGCCCCATGAAGGTCGAATAAAAGCGATTTGTTGCCTCCAGTGGATTGTCAAATTCCTGACTGATTGCCGCCGGGTCATCCGGGAGAAGTAAAGACAGGGTAGGCTTATGTTCGAAGCGAACGAGGTAATAGCGCGGTTGTTCAAGCTGCTGCACCGTCCGCTGAATCAGGCCCCAACGCTCCGCTTCGTCTTTTCCCAGATGGGCCTGCACGTGTGCGTTAACCACTTTACCAAACGTCGGGAACAACTTGCGGTGATCATATCCGGCCTGCACATATGCCTCCCACGACTGATCGATTGGCCGATCCAGGTGGGATAAAACCAGGTTGTTATCTTCCACCAATTTGCTGTTAAACAAATCGATCACCTTGTCGCCCTGAAAAATGGCCAGATTGGGCCGGTTACCGAAAAATTTAAACAGAATAGAAAACCCGTCTTCCAGTTCAATGGCCAGACAGCGCTCATTTAAAAAGGATCGCACTCCCGTTACAACCTTCCCATCAACTTCTTCGCCCCGTTCCGCCATGCCGGTTAGCTCATCGAATAAATCGACACTGTTGGTACGCGCTCGCTGAACCTGCTCCGGAAAAAATAGCCCCGAAAAATCAGGCCGTAAGGTTGCTTTGAGGTAGAAAGGTCGGTAATAATTCAGTTTTCCTCTCGCCTGAGCAAATACCATCACCAGTTCGTCGCGATCCTGGCTGAAACATTCCATCAATTTTAAACCAACCAGTTGCGTTTGCAGCGCTGGAGCCAACTGACGAAGAAAATAATAATTGGTGTGCACAGAGGTAAGCGTTTTACTGGCAGCAAAGGTACACTATCCCGAACAATTCAGTCCGCTAACCGTTTATTTCCCATAACCATTTTCGCACAACGTTATGGCAAACAACAAAACCACGAACCAACCTGGTTCGGACAACAAGCAACCAAATTCGGACCGCAATCGCAACGTTGACGCACGAGATACATCCGGCCAAAAGCCGAACATGGAGCAAGAGCGTTCCAACCGAGATAAAACCGTGCAGGGTGATAATGAGCCAGATAGTGCAGAGGGCAAAACGAAGACTGAGCTAGAACACGAACGTGGCGGGCATGGCCGAAGCGGACACAGCAGCTCACGCAGTGGCAGTGATAGCGGTGGCGGTAAGTAATCAATTCCAGCGTCAGGGTTTAACGTTTGAACCAGGCAATTCATACATTTGCTTTCAAACGCTAAACCTTAATCCTTCATGCTTCCCGATTTACGCCTTATCCGCCAGGAGCTCAACCAGGAGCTAAAGGATATTCTGGCTTACTGGCAGACCTACGGCCCTGACCCAAATGGTGGTTACTACGGCCAGGTCGATTATCAGAATGCCCCCAAAATTGACGCGCCCAAAGGCATAGTTTTGAATAGCCGAATCGTCTGGACGTTTGCGGCTGCCGCCCGGCATACGCAGCACCACGATCAATACCTCCCCCACGCCGAACGCGCTTTCAAATACTTGACAACGTATTTTAGAGATCCGCAATTTGGCGGCGTCTACTGGCTGGTTGATGCCAAAGGCAGCCCTTTCGTACCTGTAAAACAGCTTTATGGTCAGGCATTTGCGGTTTATGGACTGAGCGAATATTACCGCGTTGCCAAGCACCAGCCAGCGCTTGATTTTGCCAAAGAAATTTACGGACTCATGGTAAAACACGGGTTTGACGCCAAAAAAGGCGGCTTTCACGAGGCTTTTGCCCGCGACTGGTCGGAAGCAGACGACTATATTTTAAGTAATAAGGCCGAGCGGGAGACGAAAACCATGAACACGCACCTGCACATTCTGGAAGCGTTTACAAACTTGTACCGCGTTTGGCCTGACGAGGGGCTGCGAAAACAGGTGCGTGGCCTGATCGATTCGTTTTTGACGCATATCATCGATCCAAAAACCTACCGCATGAATTTATTTATGGACGATGACTGGCGCGTGCGCCGCACGGCGGTTTCCTACGGGCATGACATTGAGGCCTCCTGGCTCCTGCTTGAGTCGGCGGAGGTTTTACACGATGAAAAGCTCATCAAGCAAATAAAAGACCTTTCGATCAAGATGGCACGGGCGGCAGCAACTGGCCTCGAAGCCGACGGTGGTTTAAATTATGAATACGATCCGAAAACGGGTCATGTCAACCGGGAACGGTCGTGGTGGGTGATGGCCGAAGCGATGGTCGGGTTTTACAACGCGTACCAATTAACCAACGAAAAGCAATTTCTTGATAAGGCGCTGCAAAGCTGGGAGTTCACCAAGAAATATTTACTGGACACAAAAAAAGGCGAATGGTTCAGCGGAGTGGATGCCAATCACGCCGTGCTGGGTGATGCGAAAATCAGCATGTGGAAGTGTCCGTACCATAACTCAAGAGCCTGCATGGAGTTGCTCGACCGGATGAGTTAGAGTTTGATTCTCAGCCCATCGAAGCCCAAACGAATGTAAGGTGGTAGTTCCTGTTCTACTTCGCGGTGCAACCCTAGTTTATGGCTAATGTGCGTGAAATAAGTCATTTCTGGCCGAATCCGTTCTACGAGGGCAACCGCCTGGTCCAGCGTAAAATGGGATAAATGCGGCTGACGTTGCAGCGCATCCAGCACCAGAACCCGCGTTCCATACACTTTTTCTAACTCTTGATCAGAAATATAATTGAGGTCGGTCAGGTACGTAAAATCATGGATGCGAAAGCCCAGTACGGGCAACCGATGATGCAGCACATCGATAGGCGTAAAACGGACACCCGCCACCTCAAAAGGCTCGGTATCAATCTCGTTCAGCCGAACACTGGGAATGCCGGGGTATCTTTTTTCGGCGAATACATAGGCAAACTCGGTTTGAATTTGATCAAGCACCCGCTTACGCGCGTAGATCGGAATGTCGTATCCCTGCCGAAAATTATAAGCCCGTATATCATCCAGGCCAGCGGTGTGGTCTTTATGCTCGTGCGTAAAAATCACCGCGTCCAAGTGCCGAATGCCTTCGCGCAGGACTTGCTGACGAAAGTCGGGACCCGTATCAATGATAAAACTTTTGCCATCCACCGAAACATGGATAGATGTCCGCAGGCGTTTATCCCGAAAATCAACGGACCGGCAAACGACGCAGTCGCAGCCAATCTGTGGCACCCCGGATGAAGTACCGGTTCCAAGCAGCGTGACGAGCATAATGAGTGGCAAAAGGATAAAGTAGCAACCTGACTCACCGGAGCAACGGACAACGACCTGTTCGTGTACCCTTACTCCGGTGTTTCAGTTCTTTTCTTTAGCTACTTATCTGTCAACTGATTGACTACTTCAACCAAACGATCGAAGTTTAATGGTTTTACCAGCACATCGTTGAAGCCAGCAGATTTAAATTCTTCTTCTGTGTAATTCTTAGCATTGCCCGTGATGGCCACGATGGGCACATTGGCTTTTTTGCTATCTGGTAAGGCCCGTACACGACGAACGCACTCCATACCGTCCATAATGGGCATGTTAATGTCCAGAAGCAAAATGCTGAAATCTTCTTTGTCCAGAATCTGCAAAACCTGCTCACCGTTCTTTACAGAGGTGATGTCGTAGTTTTGGAATTCCAGAATTTTGCGGGCTAGGTTCTGAATAACAGAGCTATCTTCGGCAATTAGTACGCGTTTGGCTGACATGTCGGCTATCAGTAATGTTATGTAGGTCCGTCCCCATTTCCTTGGCTCGCTGGGAGCAACTCAATGGGTTTAGATTGTTTGAGCAGGTGAAATTAGTCACTATTCCAGAAAGACAAAAAAAACTTTGCTACTTACGCAGGAAGCTATTTAAAGGTACTCCTTATCAAAAAGACAATATCACAATTTATTCTTAAAAATTTAATATTAAATATTAACAATTTAGGGAAAGGATGTGTATATTTATTTTTTGGCACTGAATCGCAGGAAGTAATTCGCCCCTAGAAACCCAAGCCTCGTAACAACGACTCCGCCCGGTTTTCAGAAGAGAGAATTCATCAGCGCGAAGTCTAAAAAATCCTCTTGAACCTTCTTCTACGCGTTATGAAACTAACTGGACCAAACACTTACTTTGAGCTGGATATACTGGATTACGAGTATAACGACGCCAAGCATTTTCTGGATCGTAACTGGCTACACGTCAGCCTGAAAACCCGCTTCCAAAACCAGGAAAGCACAACAACGGCACCCCTCCTATCCACCTGGGAAGTTGAGATGCTCATCAAGTGGATGCGCTCCATTGCGAACCAGTGCAAATCCCTGACTAAATTGACCTTTACCGAACCTTGTCTGGGTTTTAGCGCCGTCACCACTGAACAGCCAACCCGTATTCTAAACATCAAACTGGACTGTGAAGCGACGCCGGACTGGTCAGACGGAGGCCCTTTTGTCCTTCCCGTCTCCCCTTGTCCCGAAGAATTAGAAATGGCCATTCACGATCTGGAAAATCAGCTCCAGCAATTTCCGGTTCGGGAGTAATTTTTTAAACGGACCCACCGGCACCGGTTGGCCGATGAGCCCGTTTCTTTCCGGCTACGACTTTTCGGTGGCCAGTAATTCGTTCAGGACGGGGCTATAATCCCTTAAAAACTCTTTGTACGTTTTTTCCAACTGGATCAGGTCTTCGGCCAGTGTATTCGTATCGTTGGTTTTCAGTTTTGCTTCCGCAATCCGCGCTACATCGGCAACACGGGTGACGCCAATCGTTCCTGCGCTTCCTTTGAGCGTATGTAGGTTACTTTTAACCGTTGCGATATCACCAATGGCAAAGGCATCCAGCGAACCTTGCACCAGCATCGTTGCTTCTTCCTGAAAATCTTCGTAAATCGACAGGACCAGGTCTGGGCCGCCCAACTGAGCTAACTGAGCAATTGTGTCCGCATCAATCATAGGAACCACCAGTTCCTGCACAAATTGCTGCTGGGCGGATCGAAGCTCGGCCGCTTCCCGGAATGTTTTTCCTGCCTCCGCAATTTCTTTGACTTTGGCAATCAGGCTTTGGGCCCGAATTGGCTTGGCAATGTAATCATCCAGCCCCTGGCTTAAAAAGCGGTCGCGGTCTTCGCGCATGGAGTAGGCCGTCATGGCTACAATGGGCGGCAATTCCTTCCCAAACTGCTCGCGCAATCGCTTCGTGGTTTCAACGCCATCCATATCCGGCATCTGAATATCCATAAAGACGACATCGTAGGCCATTCCCTGGACCGCCAGCGAAGCCGCCACCCGCTCGATGGCTTCCATACCACTGGAGGCGGTATCGACGCGACAGCCCGATTTTTTGAGAATTTCGCTGGCTACCTTCCGGTTCACGGCATTATCATCAACAAGCAGAATAGCTGGCTTATACGTCGAGAAAACGTTTTGCAGGGGCACATCCACTTCGTTCGCCATGTTGGCCGACGGGCTGATAGCCGTTTCTTTCACCTCAATGGTAAACCAGAACACACTGCCCTGGCCCGCCGCCGAGTCCACCCCAATGGAGCCTTTCATGAGCGCCGCCAGTTCTTTCGAAATGGCCAGGCCAAGCCCCGTTCCACCAAAAGATTTCCGCGAAGACGTATCTACCTGACTAAAAGAATTAAAGAGCAACCCTAAGTCTTCTTTCGCAATTCCAATCCCCGTATCCTGCACACTAAACTTGATGCGGTTGAACTTGCCCCGTTTTTCCTGCAACGATACATGGATGGTAACAGCACCGTTTTCGGTAAACTTGATCGCGTTTGAAGTTAAATTTGAGAGAATTTGCAAAAGCCGCGTCTGGTCGGCAATGACATACTGGGGCAGGTCAGGTCCGAGCTTGTAGATCAGTTTATTGCCTTTGGCATTTGCCTGCTGCCCAAATAAAGCGACCAGCTTATCCAGAATTTCCTGCAAAGGCAACGGTGCTTCGTGCAACTGCATTTTTCCGGCTTCGATTTTCGATAAGTCCAGAATATCGTTCAGAATATTAAGCAGTGTTTCCGACGAGCGTTTGATGGTCTGGACGTAATCTTTCTGCTCTTGATCCAGAGGTGTGTCATTTAGCAAATCAATCATACCGATAACGCCGTTCATGGGCGTGCGGATTTCGTGGCTCATGTTGGCCAGGAACCGCTCTTTTACCTTCAATGAACGCTCGGCATCTTCTTTGGCCAGCATCAACTCTTGTGCATTCCGCTTCAACTCGGTGATATCACGCGCCAGCGTTGCCACTTCCGTAACCCGCCCTCCGTTGTCTGAAAGGGTGAGCATGTTGAACATGAATTGCCGCTCCGTGCCGTCTTTCCGGCGAATGGTTGCTTCAAAATTCCGTAAACTTTTGTGCCGAATAACCCGTAGCAAAGCCCGCTTAACGTCGTGCTTGTCAACGTAGTTAATAATCGGCTGGCCCATTACTTCCTCGGGTCTATATCCGGTCCGTTTCAGAACCGACTGACTAATCATTGTGATCCGGCCATGACGGTCAACACGGCAGTAAATATCCTGCAGGTTAACAAAGATGCCTCGGAATTTTTCTTCACTTTCCCGCAGCTCCAGTTCTGTCCGCTTCCGCACCGTTATGTCCCGGGCAATTCCCGATACTTCCTCAATGATTCCACCCGACAGCAGGATCGGATTCAGGTTTACTTCCAGCCATATTTCCCCATCATTTCCATTGTGTCGACCGTTCTTTGAGCTGTCGAAATGAAGCTCCACGCTCTGCGGTAATCCCCTGAACGCCATGCGGTACCGCTCTTCTAGCAGTTTCCGGTTAGCGGTACCGATGAGTCGCCAGCCCAGCTTTTCCGTCGTGATATTGAGTTGCGGAACTTCACCCAAACGCGTTTCAATGAGCCGGGAATAATTTCGGTTAAAAGAGGTGAGCTGGTAGCTTTTGTTTACCGACCAGATCAAGTGCGAACTGCTATCGAAAATGGCATTCAGACGGGCCGTTTGCTTACCCAGTGCCGCTTCGTCCTGCTTCCGGGCGATGGCCAGTGCCACCTGTCCCGAGATAAATTCCAGCAGTTCAAGATCGCGGGTGTTGTAAGCCGTTACGTTGTCGTAGGACTTAACGCCAATAATTCCCGTAATCCGGTCGCCAATCCGCAGCGGTGCGCAGAGCATTACTTTTGGAATCTGCCCGTATAAATAGATGTTGTGCGTATCGGCCAGCTTCTGAATATCCTGCTCATACAGAAACAGAGGTCTGTTTTCACGGATGGTATATTCCGTTAATCCATTGCCAAGCCGACGCTTCGTAAAGCGCACATTTCCCCGGAAATATTCGTCAACGTAGTAGGGAAAATAAAGGTAACTTTTGCCCTGGTCATACAACGCGATGAAAAAATTCTGAGCGTCGATGATATTAGCCAGTTCGTCGTGAATTTTCTGGTAAAGGTCGTCGAGATCAGGGGTGTTGAGGGTCCAGTTGGCGATGCTATAATACAGTTTCTGCGCTTTTTCGGCCCGAATCCGACTCGTAATATTGTGTAAAATACACCGAAAGACGGTCGGTTTTCCTTGGTCATAGCGACAGTTGACTGAGCCCGACAGAAAAATAACTTTACCGCTTTTGCTTCGAAAAACCGTCTCGAAATAAGGAAATTTTTCGCCCGCCTGCACGCGCTTGAGCCGCTGCAAGGTGCTTTCGGCAAAATCCGGGTGCAGGACGTCGGTTAACGTCAACGAAGCAATTTCCTCCGAACTGTATCCTAAAACTTCACGCCAGGCGCGGTTAACAAACACAAATTTGCCATCCAACGTCACCAGTTGAATCAGGTCACTGGTATTATCCACCAAATCCTGAAGTTGGGCGTTGGAGTAAGACAGCGCCGAGGCTACACGCTTTTTGTTGGTCACGTCCTCCGCAATGAGCGTAAATGACGCAATAACACCGGCCACATTATTGATAATGAAGGAGTTCAAGTGGACATGCCGCAGCGCACCACTTTTAGCCAGCAGGTTCATTTCCTTTTGTTCCAGCAAGCCCCCCCGTTCAATGGCTTCATCAAAGTCCTGCTCGATTTGAAGCCGTTCACTGTCTGGAATAAACGTTTCAAAGAAGTTTGTCCCAACGATGTCTTCCTTCGACCAGCCCGTAATGCGCAGGGTATATTGATTGGCAAACGTAACGGTACCGTCCCGCTCGATGGTTAACCCAATCAAATTCAGTTGGTCAACTGTTTTTCGGACATCAAACAAAGGCAAGTTCTGCGCCCGGGCTGACTCATCCAGCGTATTCAAAATATCAAGTTCTTTACTTAGTCGCCGAATTTCGGTGACTAGTTCTTCCTTTGTTTTAGCAGACCAGCGCACGTTTTCTAATTTTCAATTTAATATGAGTTCAACGAGTAAGTAAAAAACCCAGCTTTGCAACCCAGCCTTTCCAACGATTCACTTACTCATTGATGCATCTAGTGAAGATACAAAAAATAGCCTGAATCGAATAAAAATTTGCTTTTTCAGGGTTAAGTAACCGTTTTCAGCGATTCCTTTTATTGGAAGCTGCGTTTAAAATCCAGGAATAGTTTCGTAATTTAGTCTTGCGTAAAACCCTCCGTGATGCTTAAAATTGTACCTATTTTCTCTATTCTTTTATTGATTTGTACCTCCTGCGAGCCTTTTAATCTGGAGAAAAAAGAGTTTGCAACCTGTACAAAACCGACGGCCAAAATCGGCCAAAATGCGTTTCGTCTGCAAGTTGAATTTTTCGTGGAAGATCCGCAGGGCGACATTGGCGCCGTTGGCTGGGACCTAGGCGATGGGCAACGCAAAATTGGCAATCGCTTCACCTACATCTATACTAAACCTGGCACATACACCGTCAATCTTACGCTGGCCAATCAGTGCAACGATACCTTCACAACCACCCGTACCATAACCGTAACCAATTAATTGCTAGGATGAAACACTTTTTCTGGCCACTCTTTTTATCGTTGCTTTTACTTCAATCTTCCAGTTGGGCGCAGGTACAGGTAAGCAATGTTCGCGTTCAACCAATTGACGATACCTCGCTGGAAATTCTATACGATATCACCGGAGCTTCCCCAACGGACTCGGTTTATTTTGCTGTAAAACAGCGCAATGGCAGCATACTTTATCCCCGCCGAAAAGCGGTTTCCGGTGACTATGGCAAGGGCATAACGGACGGAACCAATCGGCGTATACGCTGGAATATTTTTGCGGAAGGCTTTGAACTGACCGATGAGATTCAGGTGACCGTTCATGCCTGGACCAGCCGCCTGAAACGCCCCGGCGGACCGGGTTATGCTCTTTTATCGGCACTTGCTCCCGGCATTGGAAATATTTTTGTCCAAAACCCAAGCCCCAAAATAGGCGTGCGGCCTTTACTGACTGTTGCGACT
The DNA here is from genome assembly GCF_021484805.1 of Tellurirhabdus bombi. NCBI lineage: Bacteria > Pseudomonadati > Bacteroidota > Cytophagia > Cytophagales > Spirosomataceae > Larkinella > Larkinella bombi. The sequence goes on from NZ_CP090557.1 coordinate 4,866,027, forward strand.
TATGGCCTCATAATTTACGGCATCAACCAGCACCGGGATTCCCGGAAAGAATACGATTTGTACCTCGATCAAAAAAATACTACGGATGCGCAACCGTATTACGAACGAGCGAATAAGGCGCATCAGCGGTATTACATCGCCACTCGGCTCGCAGCCGTCATTTGGGCCTCCGATGTAGTAGCCACTTTTCTGAAAGGGGCGCGTAACCAACGGCAAAACCGAGCGCTGGCCGTGCGAATGGATTATCAGATTGGTCAGCCCGTAGCCGTTGTTCGGTATACGTTTTAAGTATAATGATTATGCGTTTTATAGTGCTTATTTTCCTTCTAGCAGGATATCAATCAGGTTTTGCACAACGCAAAGGCGCTGCCTCCTCCGCCAGTAGCGCCTGGACACGCATTCGAACGGCCAAGCCACCTGCTGCGCCAATCAGTCCAAAAGCTGATTTTAGCTTTACAGATACCTTTAGAGATAATCAGAATCAGTGGAAATCCGGCGATGTTGGCGCCTACGCGTATGAGGTTGGGGGCAATAGTTACCAATTCCGTAGACGCACGAACACCATGCAACCCGCTCTGAGCTACATTCCACTGCCCACGGCCATTAGTCTGAATCTGGCTAAAACGTTCGTTATTCAAGTAGATGTTTTCACTGACCCCGGCGTTGTTCCGGATGCTGGCTTACTGCTTGGTGTCAAAGATTCGCTTAACTATACGCAGTTCATGCTGACCAGTCGCCGGGAAGTTATTATTAAAGCGCTCATTAACAACACAACTTACGCCAACTACATGCCTGGTCAGAGCATCGACATGGGTGGTTTTATTCAGTCGGGTCACAACAGGCTTCGGCTCGAGAAGCGGGAAGAGCGCCTGCATTTTTACATCAACGGCAAAGAAGTAGAGAGTAGTCCGTATCCTTTCCGCCCTTTTTCAGGAGATGGAATTGGCTTTATTTCCTCGGGTGTCTGGACTGCCTTTCGGAACTTGTCGGTTATTGTAACTCCGAATCGGTAACAGTTAAACTTCCTCCGAAGCGGGTATGTCCTCTTCCCGGAATGCTTCGTCTTCGGTCTCCTCCTTTTTTGGCTTTGATTTTTTAGTCGGACGCTTCTTCTTGGTCGCTTTTTTTTCGGTAGGGGTTTGCTTCTGGACTTCCTCGGTCTTCTGGGACTTTTTGACAGGTTGCTCCGACTCCGGTTCGTAATAAATTACCCAGATCGTCAGGGCCAGCATTAGAATAGCGAGTAAAATCCCCCAAAAGCCCGACCAATCTCTCAGGCGGGAGTGAGAAACCTCTACCGCAGCCACACCAAGCCGATTCCCGTTGGCGTCGTTCAGCGTATACGTATTGCTTTTGTTCGGCACCACCATTCGGCTGCCTTCCGGCGGCAGGTTTTGCCCAACACCCACTATCGTTACGGCGGTTGCGTTGGCTACTTTCCAATGTAATCGGACGGTTTCGCCCTGCCGAATCTCCGACGGAACCGCCTTAAAATCCTGCAAGACAGGCCCTAACGGCAAGGACGGTTTTGGCGCGGCTTCGCTTTCGTTTGTTTCTTTTTCCCACCAGCTTAAGTGCCGCCAATCGGTTGACAGTAACTTTTCTTTCAAGCTAGCTCCTTTTGGAGGTTTTACGGAAGCATAAAAATGCTCGGATAAGTAAGCCAGAATTTCCCGGGCCAACCCCTGCTCGTCGTAATCAATGGCTTTGAACAGGAAGCGTAGATTCTGCGCCGGAATATGCCGATCATAATCATCCAGAATCTCTTTAATTTTCCGACGAACTTTCTCAGTCGACTCGCTCGTGCTGACTGGCGTAACCGGCGTAGCTACGGGTGTGGCTACCGTTGCCGGAGCGGGCGGCGTAATGGCGGGAACCGGGGCCGACTGGGGTAAATCAGCCAGAATATCTGGAATCCACTTTTCCGTCATGAAGGCCCGGGACATCTGTATTCGTTCTCCTTCTTCAGTCAGGCGGCGAATGTCCTGCGGCGATAGCTGGTTTTGCTGGCTGGTAGCTAACTCGATGACGCGCTCTTTTAGATCAAGAATACGGCCAAAATCTGGCTGCACGCTGTAGCTTACCTGATGAACCAGTCGCGCAAAGGCGTCAGCTGACAAGCCCAACTGAGTCGCTTCGGTCGTTAAGCCTTTTTTCTGCCACTCCCAATCAGCTACATCGCCCTCATGTAGAATTATTTCTTCCTTAACCCGTTCCCGTAATTCTTCCAGCGTCATAATTGCAAATATAACAGGCTGGCTTGTCGATCTACTGATGTATCGACATAGGAATCATAAAATTTCTTAGCGCGTAGACTTTAAAACTTATTACTGAAAATTAATCTGCGCTTTTTCGGTAATTACCCACTTTTCTCCCTGCAAAACCAACCGCCCTGGCTGTGTGGTTACGATGCGGCTACCGGGCCGAGGCTGCGTCAGATAAGTACAGGTATCGTTCAGATACGAATAAGGGTCTGACAAGGCCAGCCGCTGTAGTTCGGGATTATCGCTCACCCGAAACACGGCTAACACGTCGCTATGGCGGGCGATTTCAAACACAGTATCCCGATCAGGTGATGGCGAGAGACCCCGCGTGCTAAATCCATCGCCTAAGTCAGCCGTCCGACCATACAACGTTGCCAACTGCCGGGGCTGGGCTGGTGCTTGTGTTGGGGCCGATACGGGCGCAGGCACAGGTTCCTGACGAGGTTGTGGTGGCGTTGGTGGTGCCGCCTGCGGTTGAGGGTTTTCAGCCGTGTCCAGCGGAACCGCGTGGGTTGGGTAAGCGGATGGCGGTGGATTCACCGACACAGTTGGTGGAGCTGGCGCGGGCTTAGGAACGCTGTGGGGCATCTGCTCCAAAACATTTGGCTGCGGATTCCAGGTTGACGCCGAAGCTGCCTGTTCAACACCCTGCAAGCGTTTCACTTCTGTTTGCAATGCCCGAACTTGCCGCTCCAAATCCCTGATCGACGACGTATGATCCACGGATGGTGCGTTAAAGCTTGGCGCTGGAACGCCCTGCCGCCGACCGCGTAGGTACAGATAGATACCAAACAACAGGCTGATTACCGCCAGAATAAGCGCCACTATATCGTACGGAAAAGTTGATTCGTTTGTCATGGTTTCTTGGGGGGGAACAGCATCTCTCGATTGTAAACTATCAGCATTATAAGCAGATGAATCCGCGCCGACTTCATCCGCCGGAAGCGGGCCTATACCGGCCTCCTGGTAACTTCCAGCAGGTTCTGAGGCCGCCGCAGCCTGCGCTACTGGGGCCGCTTCAATCTGATTCAACTGCTGCGTGAAGGTAGCGTAGGCAGGCAACTGAGCGCGGTAAGCCCGATTTCGGTTTTGAATTATCTCCTTCTGAATGTATTTCTGTAAATCATTCAGAATTAACTTCGTAGCCTGCCGATTCAGTGCTTTTTTCTTCCGGTAAGAGGCCAGTAAATCTACTTTGCTTTTCTGAACGCGTCCTACCAAGCCGTCAGCACCTTCCAGCCTGTTGGCCGAAATGAAAGCCCGTAATTGCGCCTCTGTCTGACAATCGGCGCATTTGGTCTGCCGGGCGTTGGGAAATGTTTGCCGGTCCGTTGCCAAAAACTCAACGGTGGCCTTCAACATTTGCAACGTCCCTCCATTGACCGCGCTAACAACCTCTTCACTGGACTGAGCCGATGCTGGCTGCGCCAGCATCAATCCATAAACCAGAACAACTATACCCCAATTGCGATATCTCATAAGCTACCCAATAAATAATCGCTATGATTCGGCAATATGCTTTGAAAGTTCGTACAATGCATTTTTTAGCGGTAGGAAAAAGAACGTTTCCGACAGTCGCTCGTTGGCATTCTGTTCCAACCCGACCCGAGCCAGCATGTAACTATCGAATAGGCGACCGCCCCGCGTTACGTCAGAACCCAGGAGAAATTCGAGGTATTTTTCCGGCGTTGTGATGTTGTACTCACTCAGGAAATAGGCAATGTCCCGGTCTTGCAGTGTCTTTTTCAGGAAAGTCTCGACATTGTGCAGCACCGACTCATGGAACTCATTCTGGGTCCGGGTTTCGCCAATCTCTGTTCGTTTAAATTCCAGCGTGGTTGGTTTATCGGGTTCATTTCCCCAATAAGCCGTGGTTTCCCGCCGCTCATACGGGGTTCGGTCCGTGCTTTCCTGCGCAAATAAAACGGCGCCGTTAGCTGTCGTTTCTTTTGGATTCGGGGTCAGTAACACCCGGAAATCACTTGGCACAGGCAGGTTTGAATACGCTTTGAACAAAAGCCGGGTAAACTCATTAAGCCTTGATTCTGAGCACATCAACCGCAGGTACTGGCTACCACGACCCGTAAAAGTCAGGAAGCGCGGCAACGTCAGACCGTGGTGTTCAATGAGCTGCACCAGGTGGTAAACAATCGCGCTGTAATGCAGGTAGAGCACCAACCGAAGCGTCGGGCGACCATCCTGAATCGACTGAACAAACTTGAAATGATCGTTGTATTTGAACAGCAAACTAACGATGTCTTCCGCCGTTAATTCCTGCTTGGCCCGGAAGGTTTCCAGAATGTTGTCCTCCCGCGTCGGCACCTGGTTGAGCGAGCGACGATACTGCCAGTAATTTTTCAGGAAGCCGTTGTCTTTGCTGTGCGACGGATGCCCGTACTGGTCCAGCCCACCGCCCCAGATGTCGTAGCCAGCAAACCGGAAAGACGTATTTAAGTACCGATTCTGCTGCTTCATGAACATCATGATGTCCGTTGTGCCACCGCCAATATCCACGTTCACCGTGTCAGCAAAGGCCATCACGCCGTTTCGAACCAGATAAAAATAAGGCGCCAGCGATTCTGGTATGGGGTTTGGCTCAAAGTTCCGCGTCGTTTGAAACACTGACTGGACAGCCTTTCTAAACTCATCTTCCAGCTTTTCCAGGTTGACAGCCCGCATGCTTGATGGAGCCAGCCAGACAATTTTAGCCTTCTGAATATCGCCCTGATTCAGCAGAATTTTATTCCGAATCATCAGCATCAGGGTTTCAAAGAAAGCCCTTACGCGGGGGCGGTTCAGCGAATCTCCCGGCTGGTTTTCGAACAGCCACTTCAGGTTGGTGATGTAGTGGTTAACACCCGTATCGCCTTCTTCCAGGTCAATATTGAACCCTAAATTGACTTTGGTGAACAGGTTGTCGCCACTGTCGGAGAAGCCACTTTTCTCGTAAACGGTGGTCCGCAGCGGAAACGAGAAGGGAGAGCCAAACTCTTTACCAATGATAGGCGGCATAAATTCCCGACGGATGTGCGATTCCATCTGGATCAGTTGCCCGAAGCTCACCCGCTTTTCGTACTTGTCGTACATGGATTTCACTTCGTAACCCGTGTAGGGCTTGTTCAGCGACACCATCTGCAACTCGTCCTGGTTCAGCACAATTTTCTGATCGCTGATGGTCAGTGCCTGCGGTTCGATGCTCCCCGGACCGGCTTCCATGTAGGCAATGTGCGTGTTGGATGTACCAAAGTCAATCCCAAATGTAAACGCTTTGTAACCGGGCTGGCTTATCACCGTAAACTTAGGCACCACCAAACCCCGGTACGGAATTCCATTTCGTTCGAGCCGCAGTTCGATCAGGTCAAATGCCTGGGGCACTTTGTAATAATACGTACCTACAAAAGGCGATGCTTTTGGCGAGCGGCCCTCCGGCGTTGGTACAATAATGGGTTTGTTATGAATGATGTTGGCGTATTCAAAAAAGCTCACCGAGTCAGGGCGGAAATTGCACTGCGGATCACTTTCGTCGGCCAGCATCACCGTATATTGGTTCAGACTCTGCCAGTAAGGATCGGGCACCGTGGTGCGGTAGAACGGGAAAAAGGCCATTCCCGACCGGAAATCCAACACCGTTTCGGGCTTCGACAAATCGTATTCTTTCCGAAATTCCACAAACCGATTGTTCCGAATCGGAACCCGCAATGTCGCCGTGATAACCCGTCCCATCCCGCGAACATCTTCCCGCATGGTGAGGTACTGCTGCAAATCTTCCGGACGGAAAAAATTAAAATACTCTTTCCGAATGGGCAGCATAAACTCACTGTCACCACTCATGCCGGTCATGAATCGGTCGTTATTGACCACAAACGGCAGACGGATCAGAAAATCTTCCAGAAAATCGTCGGTAGTTACGAACGGATAACGCACGTTGTCGACGCCCGGCAAAAACCGCTCGACCAGCAAAGGAGTCAGCGAGGTTTTAAATACCACCGTTTGCGGATTCCAGTTGGTGCTTTTGACGTAACGACCGGGTATATCCATACGGGAAGCCAACACCAGCGGACGCCGCATGTTGGTAGAGGCCCCAGCGCGTGCTTCCTGCTGGTAATAGAAAACCGTTGGCTGAATGACGAAATCGCTGTTCGTTTCAATGTCTTCCAGCACGTCGGCTTCGCGTACTTTGTAGAGCATCAACCCGGGCATAACCTGTAGGGTCGAATTGCCTTCGCCGCCGGTCTGGATGGGCTCGAAGCTTTCCAGCGTTGTCCCTCCCGCAATGGGCAGATTGGTTTGGCTATCGAAGAAAACGCGGTATAAATATTCTTTGAAGCCCCCCGACAGTAGAGAACTACCATATTGGTCGTAGAGCCGTCGCAGGTAGGTCACAAAAGCCTCGTCGCGCTCCGAAAGCGGAACGTATTCGTTCTGGAACAGAATTCGGCCCGTCGTACTTTTTGGCGGATCAATGTATTTGCTCTGCCGTTCCTGTTCCCAGTTTGGCGACGTAAATACGAGTGTCAGCGGCGACGTACTACCCAGAAGCGCCCCTTTGTAATAAATCAGGGTAAATTGCTGAATCCCCGTCAATTCGTTCCGCATATCCAGTTCCAGCGCTTTGGCCAGAATCTGGTGCGGATGCCGACCCGCCGTCGTGCCCCCGTTATTGCGCTGGTTCAACGCCCCCAAACGTTCCGCCCGATTCCATACCCGGTACGTCAGATCGTTGCTGTTACCCGCCTGAAAAAGCAGTTCCAGCATATCCAGACAGTGCGATACCAGCACATGATAGAGGGAAAGCTCGCGGGGAATCAGGTTATTTTTCACCATCCGAAACGCCGTATCGAACAAATACAGGCGGGCAAACGGCGACGGAATAGAGGTTCCGGCCTTGGCTGCCACCGCCGCACTCATGGTTCCCGAAAGCGTATCCGGAATGTGTTCAATGCGGTTACCAACCAGACCACTGTGAGAACCCGTCCAACCCTGGTGGTTCTGCTGGCTAACGTTGGGGTCGTTATCAATACGAAGGATATGCGCCATATGTATGTATCTGCGAACTTAATTCGCTTAACGTCAATGAATAAATAGAATTTTCACGAACAAGCGGAGGCTAAACATCCGTTAATTCGCGGTTCAATGCACCGAGTTTATCGCGGCATTTCTCCGCCATGTCAATCAGCAGTTGCATGAAGCGCTGCTCTGTTTGCGGAAAGGAGCCTTGCAGGTTATGTTCAATCCGACCCGCCTGTTCGCGGAGGAAACGGTCGCTTATGCCCTTATCGAAAAAGCTGGTTTCGATGCGTTTGGCCCGCACTACTGAATTGAATTCAGCGCCCAGGTCAAAGGGGTGGAAACTGCGGTCATTCTCCGCCATTTCGCGCAACCACTCTTTATAATGGTGGCCCAGGAAGTTCCGTAATGCCTGGTAGAATGTGCTGGTATTCAGGTTTTGCGGCAACGCCAGATTTTTCGCAAACGCTTCTCCCAAGTTCGCCGGGACAAAATCGGTAAATAACTTCGTTGCGTAGGTAAACCGAATCAAGGGCTCCAGCACGCCGTGGTAGGTTGAATCGTGAAAATGAGGCAAATCCAGACGCCGGTCGTTGCGTTTAAGGCCGTATTCGTAGAAGCGCTTGTTTTCCGTAAAATCGTCGTTGTGTTTGCTGGCAAAATGCAGAATCGATTCCGCCGCCAGCAGTTCCACCACGTGGGCGTTGTTCAACTGCTGCGAGCCGCCTTCTACGTTCGGGTAAAGCTTGCTGCCCGGTTTATCACCAATATAATATAAGGCGTCGAGGTCAATCTGGTTCTGGTAGTAAGACAGCGCCGCTTTGGTTTTCGACAGGAAGCGGTTCTGATCAATCGAACTCTGGGTATTTTCTTCCAGCGCGAAATAAGGCATCACCGTCACGGCCCCTTTACGGGCATTGCGGATGTGCATTTTCTGGCTGGGATGCTGCAACAGCTTCACCAGTTGCGGAAAGCCCGATGAACCCGTTCCGCCAAAAATAGAACTGATGATAAAGACCCGATCCGTTTCATTGTTGAACGCCCCCGTGAAGTATTTGTAAACCGCCGAATCCTCTAGCGAGTTAAACACCACACTTCCGATATTGGGATTTCCTTTGAAGCCAACCGACAGATTCAGCTTTAGCTCCGTACTGGTTGGCTTGGCCGAGTTGTCGTAAAATAGTTTCAGAAACTCGCGGTCAATTTCTTCCATGCTACTGACCTGCAAAAACTCCTCGAAAGTTCCCTGGTGCTCGGTCAGTTTAGGCAATACCGAATCGCCGATTCGTTCCTGCGCATTTTCGGCCTGTAGGGTGCCGAGCGGTTGCAGCGGCGTGGCAAAAAACGTCCGTCGTTCCGTCTGCGTACCCTGGCTGGCTGCCGTATCTTTGTAGGCAATGCGTCGGATGGTTCGGTATTGTTCCACCAATCGCAATGCCCGTTCGGTATCGCCGTTCTGCATGTCCATGTCCAGCAGAATCGGAATAATGGTTAAATCGGCGGGGGCTTTCGCGCCAGCCGCCAGCAACATTGTCAGCGAACGCAGCACCCGAGCACCCGTTCCCCCTATACCGAAAAGAAATAATTTCATAAGCTTTGATTCCCTCAGCCCGGCTCCTGCATATGAAGCCGAGGCGTCTTGAGATTCTTTTTTAGTTCTTTAATAACAGCACCTTTCGCCCCTATCCCAACATTTATCTAGCGCCTAAAATCAAAACGGAGTCCGTTTGGCAAAGATGGAAAACCGCTTCAGAATGACGGAAAATGCGAAAAAGAAAATAAGGGCGTACAACGCATTTACGGCGCCAAATCCCTGCATGTACCCATCTGTTTCGTCGGCTCCCGTCCGGTCCAGCGCAAACCAGAGTGCATAGCCAAACCCAAAAATACCCACGGCAATCAGCGTAATGACCCAATGCACAATGTTATCGAAAACCGGCTTCCAGCGCCCCAGCAAGACATAAAACACCGCCGCCACGACGAGCGCCAGCATCAACGTCATGAATCCAACGGGACCAAAAATTTCTTCACTATAAATGGGGTCGTTATTCTGGCCTAAAATCAATTCATACAGGGAAGTAAACATGCGGAGTGCGGTGGTTTATTTTTTCAGTTTAATGGTCAGATTCAGAAAATCGTTGGTCGATGACTGGTAGGCTTCCTTGACCCCGCTCATCAGGTATTGCAGGGCAAATGTTTTGCCCCGCCGCCCGGCAGCAGTCCGGTCATCCAGGGTAGTCCAGTCTTTCTCGTACCAGTTGTCGAACCGCACGGGCAATTTGATCGCTACGGTTGCTTCATTACCATACAAGTTATCGACCCGAAATGTTAGAACATGCGTGACTCCATTGAGGATTTTCTCCTCGCGCTCACTCAGCTTTGCCGTGTTCGAGAGGTCGTCTTTGCGCTGAACGGTCGCCAGTTTAACGGCGGCTTCCTTCGCATTGACTGTCAGATTTTTCCGCAAATAGTCTTCCGACTGGGCGTAAGCGGGCAGATTTCCCAAATCCAGCCCAATGGCAAATTCTTCGGGATTTCCGCTGCGCGCCCGCATGTCGGCCAGGCTGCCCCGCTCGGCCCGCCACTTGCCTTTTTTGTTCAGCGAGAAAAATAACTCATAATCGGTTAGTGCCGTACCCGTACCGAAATTCAAAACCTTGGCGGGTTGCACCGACAGCATGCCCTGAAGCTTCTGATTAAAATCATTGAGCAATTCCTGCTTCCCGATTAGCCAGATGTAAAACGGGCGCGGTTCGCCGGAAAGCTTCTGCTTGGCATTCCGATAGTCGTAATACGTTCCGTTATACTGCGAGGTAAAGGCGTAAACGGTGGCCCCAACGCCTTTCTGGGAGAGCTTGGAAAACTGATCGTAAATCTGGTTTTTCAGCACGCTGGACGCATTTTCCCGGTTGATTTCAGGATTTGCTTTGATCTCGTTATCGGGAAACGACAAAATCGCGTCGGTTACCAGCATGGCGATGTTGGACGTACCAGCCTTTTGCCCTACCTGCTCGAAAATGGTGTGCAGTTTGGAGCTTTTCCCGGTAGCCAGCGGCGTGGTGGCGAGGCCTTCCACAAACTGGCGGGCATCGCCGGTATAGGCTTGCGGTTTTTCGGTAATGGTCCAGACTTTGAGGGGCTTGATGGTATTGGCTTTCGTCACCACGTCGGAAACCACGTCTTTAAACTCCGTACCGCCCCGCAGATACCCCCCCATACTGGCAGAAGTTTCCATAAAGAAATGAACTTCCTTCAGGGAAGCCGCCGCCGGGGCAGCCGTTTTCTTTTCTTCTTTTTTTTCGCGTGAGCCGCCGCAACCAGCCAGCAAAAGCGTCAACACCAAGAGCCCATAAACAGCTCGAAATAATCGTATAGTCATTCTTTGTAATCTATCAGTTATCTTCTTTTCGCTGGTAAGGTAACAAGTAAGCCGCTACGAGCAATGCGCCAAGCAGGTAGGCGTACGTGCGGGTAGCGTCGTCAGCCTGAAAACCATCGCAGCTTTGTAGTCCGTAGGCGATTAACGAAAAAAGAACGATTTGCCACACAACCGCCCGCACTCGCCAGCGTTTCGCTCCTGTACGAAAAAAATTGGCTTCAATAACCAGCAATATAGCCGCCAGAATTGCCCAGATGGATTCGATCAGCTTCGGTGTCTGACCGCCCCGAACCCGGTTTTCCTCGCCACCCGCCAGCAACAGCGCAATCAGGGATAGCCCGGAAATCAGCACACCCGGCCAGTTTAGCCAGCCACTCTGTTTTACGGGTGCACCAACCGTTTGTCTGGGCACATAAGCGACGGTTCTCGCTACGGGGGCCGCTTCGGCATAAGGTAAAATCTGCACCGGGCTTTCTTCTCTAACGTTTATATCGACCGTTTGATTATCTGTTATGATCATTCCAGCCGTCAATTCTTCGTGCCGAAAGTAATGCGTCTGGCCGGTTTCATCCCGTAAAAGGCCGCACTGGCTTAGTTCGTCATAATGAATAATGGTTCCCCGCATGGAATGGATAGCCGTGAAAGCGGGTAAAAGTAGCAAATGACCCAAATATTTGCTAAAGATTTAGGATGGTTTGACGATAAGTCTTATTAATGGACGCAGGGTTGTACCTTTGGGCTTTTGCAATTCTTTAGCCTATGTCTAACCATTCTGTACGGCCCAAAAAACACCTGGGTCAGCATTTTCTGAAAGATCTGTCCATTGCCCAGCAAATCGCGGGCTTGTTATCAGGTCATAATGCTTATAAAAAGGTACTGGAAATTGGACCGGGGATGGGCGTTTTGACCCAGTATCTCCTCCCCAATGAGCAGTTCGAAACGCATGTTATCGAAATTGACCGCGAATCGATTTCCTATTTGCAGCAGCATTTTCCCAGTTTGAGGGGGCGCATTATCGACGGCGACTTTCTCCAGATGGATTTGCGCAAACTGTTTCAGGAGCCCGTGGCGATCATTGGCAATTTTCCTTACAATATTTCCTCCCAGATCTTTTTTAGGGTATTGGAGTACCGCGCGCAGATTCCAGAAGTGGTTTGCATGCTTCAGAAAGAGGTAGCCCAGCGCATTGCTTCCCCTCCGGGCAATAGAGATTACGGAATTCTAAGCGTGCTTTTACAGGCTTACTACGATATTACTTACGAATTTACGGTCGATGCCAGCGTTTTTCAACCACCTCCAGCGGTTCAGTCGGGCGTGATCCGATTAAAGCGAAACAGCGTCGAGGCGCTTCCCTGTGATGAAAAGAAGTTTGTTCAGGTGGTCAAACAGGGGTTTAATAACCGCCGGAAAATGCTGCGCAATGCACTCAAGCCGCTCAATCCCCCCGAAACAATGCTTTCCAACCCGCTGTTAGATAAACGAGCCGAGCAATTAAGTGTAGCCGATTTTGTGAAGCTAACGCAGTTGATGACCCCCGAACAATAAGGAATGAACCGCGCGGCAACCGCCAGGAAGCGGGCACGAACAGCATTCTTATTGGTTGCTTCTTACGATCATGACTTTCGAACTAACTAAAGAATATTTAGAAAGCCTTCAACTTGCCATCGAAGCCCGTGACGATTCGACCCTGCTGGCCGAGATGGATGAGCTATACCCCGCCGATATTTCTAGCATTTTGTATGAATTGGATAACGAGTCGGCGCGGTATCTGCTCAATGTGCTAGATAAAAAAGTGGGGGCCGAGATTCTGGCCAATCTCGACCCGTCCGAACGCGTTGATTTTCTGAAGAGTTTCCAATCTACCGAACTGGCCCCGTTCATCGAAAACATGGACTCGGATGATGCGGTTGATATCTTGAACGAGCAATCCATTCAACTGCGTGAAGAAGTAATTGCCCTGCTGGAAGACCGCGAACAGGCCCGTTTCATTCTCGACCTGCTTCACTACGACGAAGACGTGGCTGGCGGTTTGATGCAGAAAGAATTAATCAAGATCAACGTCAACCTCACCGTAAATCAGTGTATTGAGGAAATCCGGCAGCAGGCCGAGGATGTCGAAAACGTCAACGTGGTGTATGTGGTGGACGATAGCAGCAAACTGCTGGGCTTTGTCTCGCTGAAAAAAATAGTTCTTTCGCAGAAAAACGCCAAAATCGCCGACATCTACGAAGAAGACATTCACTTTGTGGAAACCTACCGCCCAGCGCAGGAAGTAGCCGAAGTGATGCAGCGTTATGACCTGGAAACCATCCCCGTCGTGAACGTACAGGGGCGACTGCTGGGCCGAATCACCATTGATGACATTGTAGACGTTATTACCGAACAGGCCGAAGAAGACATTCAGGCCATTTCGGGTTTGTCGGGTGAGGTGGAAGAAACCGACAGCGTCTGGGAACGGGCCAAAGTGCAGTTGCCGTGGCTCATTGCCGGGGCAGTCGGTAGCCTATTGGCCGCGACGGTGATCAATGGTTTTCAGAGTGAGTTGGGTAAAGTAGCCGCCCTGGCTGCTTTCATTCCGATCATCGGTTCGACGGGTGGCAATGTCGGCATTCAAACGTCTTCGCTGATTCTGCAAAGTCTGACTGATACCTCCGGCCTGTCTACGACAATCGGCCAGCGGCTGCTGCGTACGCTTCTGGTGTCGCTGCTTAATGGGCTGGTGGTTGGCCTGATTGCGGGACTTTATACCTTTCTGATTGGTGAACAAAGGCTCTTTTTTGTGGTGGCAGCCTCACTCTTGGCCGTTGTTTTACTGGCTTCGTTCATGGGAACAGTAACCCCATTGCTCTTAAACCGAATCGGGATCAATCCCGCCGTTGCCTCCGGTCCCTTCATTACCACCGCCAACGACTTAATTGGCATTGGTGTCTATTTTCTGATTGCAGATCTTTTACTTTCTGAATTATGATTGCCGTTATCCAGCGCGTAACGCAAGCCTCGGTTACCATTGAAGGACAAATCAAAGGCCAGATCGGTCTTGGTTTTTTAATTTTACTGGGAATTACGCATACCGATACCCGCGAAGACATTGAGTGGTTGAGCAAGAAAATTGTGGGTATGCGCATTTTTAGTGATGCAGAAGACAAAATGAACCTCGACCTGAAAACGGTCAATGGCCATATTCTTCTCATCAGTCAGTTTACGCTTCACGCCAGCACGAAGAAAGGAAATCGCCCCAGCTTTATTGAAGCCGCCCGCCCCGAAGTAGCTATTCCGTTGTACGAACAGATGATTCAGCAACTCACGCTGGACCTGGGTCAACCCATTCAGACCGGCGAATTTGGTGCTGATATGAAAGTTTCCTTGCTCAACGACGGACCCGTTACCATTCTCATTGACTCCAAAAACCGGCAGTAGGAATTGACTCGTTGCCAGATATTATTGAACTAAAGCGCATCAACAGCTCTTTTTAGAGTATGATTTTAACGCAGACTCCGTTCTAAAAAGAGCCGATTTAAAGAGTTTTTGGCAGGAAGTTCCCGCATGCTTTTTTTTTGCTCAATTAATAGAGAATCTGCTAGTAAATTGTACTAAACTTTTATGGACTTACTTACCTTTGTCCTTTAAACAAGGCATGCTTCCATCATGGACAAATATTCGTATATAGCTAATTCAGAAGCAGCTTACATTGACGACTTATACAAGTCTTATAAACAAGACCCTAATTCTGTTGATGAAAGCTGGCAAAAATTTTTTGAAGGTTTCGATTTTTCACAAACATACAGCGAAGAATCCGGCGGTGAGGCTACTCCCTCAGCCAACGGTAATGGCGCAAACGGCAACGCTGCAACGGGTAAATCTACTGTTGATGCCAGCTACGCAGAAAAAGAGGTTTCAGTAGCCAGTTTAATCAAAGCTTACCGTTCCAGAGGCCACTTATTGGCCAAAACGAACCCTGTTCGCCCCCGTAAAAACCGAAATCCCCGCTTAACACTGTCCGATTACGGTTTGTCCGATGCGGATCTCGACACGGTATTCCACGCCGGCGAACTGCTGGGTATTGGCGCTTCCTCGTTGCGGAAAATCCTGGAGTCGCTGGAGAAGATCTACGCCGGAGCCATCGGTTTCGAGTACATGTATATCCGCGAAATCGACGTTAAAAACTGGTTGCGGAATAAAATTGAGAAAGAAGCACTGACGTTCAAAACTACCGCTGCGGAGCAAAAACGCATCCTGGAGAAGTTGAATGAAGCCGTTGTTTTTGAAAACTTCCTGCACACTAAATTTTTAGGACAGAAACGTTTTTCACTGGAAGGTGGCGAAACGACAATTCCTGCTCTGGATGCCATCATTAACCGCTCGGCTGAACTGGGTGTTCAAGAAGTTATGATTGGAATGGCCCACCGGGGTCGTCTGAACGTACTCGCCAATATTCTCGGCAAAGCCTACGAAAGCATTTTTGACGGCTTCGAAGGCAACGTTCCAAACCAGGGCTATGGCGACGGTGATGTAAAATACCACCTTGGTTATTCCAGCCTCATCGAAACGCCTTCGCAAAAACAAATCAGCGTTAAGCTCTCCCCTAACCCTTCGCACCTAGAAGCCGTAAACCCCGTCATTGAGGGATTTGTGCGGGCACAGGCCGACGAAGAATATCAGGGTAATTTTGATAAAATTGTTCCGATTCTCATCCACGGTGATGCCGCCGTGGCTGGTCAGGGCATTGTCTATGAAGTAACCCAAATGGCGAAACTGGCCGGTTATCACACGGGCGGTACGCTTCATTTCATCATTAATAACCAGGTTGGTTTCACCACCGACTTTGAAGATGCACGCTCGTCGATTTACTGCTCAGATGTAGCCAAAATCATCGATGCGCCTATCTTCCACGTTAATGGCGACGATCCGGAAGCGGTTTTCTTCGTGGCCAAACTGGCCGTTGAATTCCGTCAGAAGTTCAATCGCGACGTGTTTATCGACATGGTTTGCTACCGTCGGCACGGCCACAACGAATCGGATGAGCCGAAATTCACGCAGCCAACGTTATACGCGCTGATTGATAAGCACCCCAACCCACGCGAAGTGTATAACAAGCAGTTGATCGAGCGGGGTGATGTTGATGCCAAGCTGGCCGCTAATCTGGATACTGAGTTCAAAAAGCAGCTTCAGGATCGCCTTGATATGGTGAAACAAAAGGCTGAGATTCCATACAAACCCTTGCGTTTGGACCGGGAATGGGCCGAACTACGGTATGCCACGCCGGAAGATTTCGACCAGTCGCCGGAAACGGGGGTTCCTCTGGAGGTTCTGGAAAAAGTCGGTAAAGCGTTAGTGACTATTCCAGAAGGATTCAAACCCCTGAAGCAAATTGACAAGCTGCTGAAAGACCGCCAGCAGATGATTTTCGAATCGAAGCAGGTCAACTGGGGAACCGCCGAATTGCTGGCCTATGGCTCTCTTCTGGCGTCGAACGAAGTGGTTCGTTTAAGTGGTCAGGATGTGCAACGCGGTACATTCTCACACCGCCACGCCGTTCTGCACGATGCCCAGACCAACGATTCGTATACCTCCCTGAACCACATTCAGGAAGAACAGCAGAAGTTGCAGATCTATAATTCACTGCTCTCTGAATACGGTGTTTTAGGCTTTGAATACGGGTACGCGCTGGCCAATCCGAAGGCACTCGTCATCTGGGAAGCCCAATTTGGCGACTTCTCCAACGGCGCGCAGGTCGTTATGGACCAGTTTGTTTCCGCGGGCGAATCCAAATGGGGACTGATGAACGGGGTGGTTCTTTTATTACCACATGGTTATGAAGGCCAGGGACCCGAACACTCGAATGCCCGTCCAGAACGCTACCTGCAACTTTGCGCGGAATACAACATGATTGTAGCCAACGTAACGACTCCGGCCAACTTCTTCCACCTGATGCGTCGGCAATTGGCATGGCCATTCCGGAAGCCGCTGGTTGTGATGTCACCGAAATCGCTGCTTCGTCACCCACAAGTTGTTTCCCCGCTGGAAGACCTGACCAAAGGTTCGTTCCAGGAAGTGCTGGGCGATGCGTACGCTAAAACCAAGAAAGTAAAACGCGTTCTGCTTTGCACCGGTAAGATTTACTACGAACTGCTCGAAAAACAGCAAACTGACAAGCGTGAAGACGTAGCCATTGTTCGCGTAGAGCAGCTTCATCCGTTCCCGCTCAAGCAGCTCAATGCGCTTCTGGCCGAATACAGCAAAGACGTAGAGTTGTTCTGGGTACAGGAAGAACCAGCTAACATGGGCGCCTGGACGTTCTTGTTGCGGTCGCTGCCAGAAGTTAAATTGCACGGTGTTACCCGGAAATCGAGTGCATCGCCGGCAACTGGTTTTGCCAAAATTCATACGCAGGAACAAGCCGACATTATTCGTCGCGCATTTGAATAATAAAGAGTTTTCTTTGTTTTGGATTTATGGGTTTCGGGTTGTTATCCTGAGTAACAACCCGTTGCCTGCAACACGAAACCCGTCAACTCGGAACTTGAAACATACTAGATATGGCAAATGAAATGAAAGTGCCCCCCGTTGGGGAATCGATTACCGAAGTAACGGTAGGAACTTGGTATAAAAAAGAAGGAGATACAGTAAAGATGGACGAGGTTATTTGTGGCCTTGATTCCGACAAAGCGACCTTTGAATTAACTGCCGAAGCCAACGGCGTACTTCATATTATGGCCCAGGAAGGCGATGTTCTTCCGATTGGTGCCGTGATCTGCTCAATTGATGGTGAAGGCTCATCTGATGGTGCAGCCCCTGCTCCGGCCGCCGAACCAGCCAAGGCTCCAGCTCCTGAAGCAAAAGAAGAAGCGCCAGCGCCAGCCGCCGAACCAACTCCCGCTGCTGAAGCTGCCCCAGCCGCTGCGGAAAGCAAAGTTATTGAAATGAAAGTGCCAACCGTTGGTGAATCTGTTACGGAAGTAACCATCGCGGCATGGAGCAAAAAAGATGGAGATCACGTAGAGTTAGACGAAGTTCTTTGCGAACTGGAATCTGATAAAGCAACGTTTGAATTGCCTGCCGAAGCAGCGGGCACTTTGCGCATTGTGGCCGAAGCTGGCACGACGTTAGCCATTGGCGCGACCATCTGTAAAATAGAAGTAGGCCAATCGGCTGCGGGCGCCTCTGCTCCGGCTCAAGCAGCTCCGGCCGCGCAACCTGCTCAAACGGCAGCTCCAGCGCAAGGAACTACCTACGCAGCCAACCACCCATCTCCGGCAGCGGGCAAAATCTTGGCGGAAAAAGGCGTTGATCCTAAAGAAGTGAACGGCAGCGGTGTTGGTGGACGGATCACCAAAGAGGACGCTCAGAAGGCTGAAAAATCTGCTCCTGCACCAGCTCCTGCCCCCGCAGCTGCTAAAGCGGCTCCGCAGGCTCCGGCTCCAAGCGCGCCTGCTCAGGGAGAACGGGGACAACGCCGGGAACGTATGACTTCCCTGCGCAAAACCATCGCCCGGCGTCTGGTAGCCGTGAAAAATGAGACGGCCATGCTAACAACCTTTAATGAGGTTGATATGAAGCCGATCATGGATTTGCGGGCCAAATACAAGGATAAATTTAAAGACAAGCACGCCGTAGGTCTTGGATTCATGTCTTTCTTTGCCAAAGCCATTTGCATTGCCCTTCAGGAATTCCCGGCAGTTAATGCCATGATTGACGGCGATTCGCTGGTTTACAATGACTACTGCGATATTTCGATTGCCGTATCTACGGAGCGTGGTCTGGTCGTTCCGGTCGTTCGGAATGCGGAGCAAATGAACTTTGCCCAGATCGAGAAGGAAATTATCCGACTGGCTGGTTTAGCGCGGGATAACAAACTGACAATCGACCAAATGCAGGGCGGTACGTTTACCATCACAAACGGTGGTATTTTCGGTTCGATGCTTTCAACGCCAATCATCAATGCGCCGCAGTCGGCCATCCTTGGTATGCACAATATCATTGAGCGTCCGGTTGTGGTAAATGGTCAAATTGTTGCCCGGCCTATGATGTACATTGCCCTATCGTACGACCACCGCATTATTGACGGTAAAGAATCGGTTAGTTTCCTCGTACGCGTTAAGCAGTTGCTGGAAGATCCAACCCGAATTTTATTGGATGTATAAGTGTTAACTGATTGGCTATTGGTCAAGCTCACTTGATAAAATAACTTCATTTGTATAAAGCGATAGTGCTGCCAGTCGGTAGCACTATCGCTTTATAGAAGCCTAACTTGCTTTTGTATTAAAACTTCCTGCCTTTATGCAATACGATGTCATTGTAATCGGTTCAGGTCCCGGTGGTTACGTAGCGGCTATCCGCTGTGCCCAACTTGGTCTTAAAACCGCAATCGTTGAAAAATATAAGACGCTGGGCGGTACTTGCCTAAACGTCGGCTGTATTCCTTCTAAAGCTTTACTTGATTCGTCCGAACACTTTTACAACGCTGCCCATACCTTCGCTGAACACGGCATCAAATTAGCCGATCTGCAAGTGGATCTCCCCCAGATGATCAAGCGGAAAGAGGGCGTAGTCGAAGCGAATGTTACCGGTATTCAATTCCTGATGAAAAAGAACAAAATTACAGTTCATCAGGGGTTCGGTTCATTTGTGGATGCGAATACCCTGAACGTCAAAAAGGACGATGGCAGCGATGAGCAGATTACGGGCAAGAACTTTATCATTGCAACGGGGTCAAAACCGTCTTCGTTTCCGTCGATGCCCATCGACAAAAAACGGGTTATTACCTCAACCGAAGCACTGACGCTGACAGAAGTACCGAAGCACCTGATCGTGATTGGTGCGGGCGTTATCGGCGCTGAGCTGGGTTCGGTTTACGCCCGAATTGGATCAAAAGTATCGTTCGTTGAATTTGCTGATTCGATGATTCCGACGATGGACAAAACCATGGGTAAGGAGTTGCAGAAAGCGGTGAAAAAACTCGGTACTGACTTCTATTTTAGCCACAAAGTAACCAGCGTTGAAAATACCGGCGAAGGCGTTATCGTCAAGGCGGACACCCCCAAAGGTGAGCAAATCACGCTGGAAGGCGACTACTGTCTGGTTTCCGTTGGTCGCCGTCCATACACCGACAATCTGAATCTCGAAGCAGCCGGTCTGGCAGCCGATAGCCGTGGTCGGATTGAAGTAGATGATCACCTTCAGACTAAAGTTTCCCATATTTACGCCATCGGCGATGTAATTCGAGGAGCGATGCTAGCCCACAAAGCGGAAGAAGAAGGCGTTTTTGCTGCTGAAACCATTGCGGGTCAGAAACCACACATCAACTACCGTCTGATCCCGGGCGTCGTCTACACCTGGCCAGAAGTGGCTAGTGTAGGTTTCACTGAAGAAGAATTGAAACAAGAAGGCAAAGCTTACAAATCAGGATCATTTCCATACAAAGCGCTGGGCCGCGCCCGGGCGTCGATGGATACCGATGGTCTGGTGAAGGTCTTAGCCGACAAACAAACCGACGAAATTCTGGGCGTTCACATCATTGGTGCCCGCGCTGCCGACATGATTGCGGAAGCCGTGGTGGCGATGGAATTCCGGGCTTCGGCGGAAGACATTGGCCGGATCTCACACGCTCACCCGACCTATACAGAAGCCATCAAGGAAGCTTGTCTGGCTGCTACTGAAAACCGGGCGCTTCATATGTAAGCGCTGGCTTGTACTCAGCTTAAAGAAAAAGCCCGGAGAAAATTTATTTCTCCGGGCTTTTTTTAGGCATTTACCGTAGCGGGCCTTAGATTTTTCTCTGAGCGACTGTGGGCTTGAAGAATTGGCGTCCCAATGCGCTGGGTCCGTTCTTTTAGAAAAGCAATGGCTTCCTCATCGCTTTTAAACGTGCTGTCAATATTGACGAGATGCTTCACCAGAACATCATACCGTTTTTGCATCAGACATAAAAATATTCGTCCGTAATCCAATCCATCAAAGACGACCGCTTTGTTAGCGGCATACTTAGCCAGCGTCTTTTGGAAATGAACAGGGTGTTCGGTCCAGTGCATGGCCGGGCGCTCATGGTGGCTAATGTGGTAGCCGTCGTTCCAGCACTTATGGTTATACTTTACATTGATGCAGGTAATGCTGTTTTTGTAGGGATTCCCTGGATCTTTGGCATCGATAAAAGAGTGTTGCGTCCAGTTACCCAGCATCATAATGATTCGGGCAATTACGAAAGGCAGAATAAAAACAATCAGGGTAGCCGCAAAATTGACAAAGCTCAGCCCAATACAAACCGCAAAAAAAGTCATCTCGCCAATGAAAGCCCGACTCGCCAGTTTTCGCCGGTTCTTCCAGTTCAGGTAGCTAACGAGTCCAGCTAAGCCTGTAAACAGAAAGTCAAAATAATAACGCAGGAAATCTTTCAGGCTGTCGCGCTGGTAAGCCATTGTGCTGCTGTC
This sequence comes from Tellurirhabdus bombi, assembly GCF_021484805.1. Taxonomy (NCBI): domain Bacteria; kingdom Pseudomonadati; phylum Bacteroidota; class Cytophagia; order Cytophagales; family Spirosomataceae; genus Larkinella; species Larkinella bombi. The sequence goes on from NZ_CP090557.1 coordinate 4,887,101, forward strand.
ATCGTCAGTAAGGTTATTTTCGGCATGGTGCATGCCAATATGATGACTATAATACGTTTCCGGTGTCTGTCCGAAAAAGGGCCCTACAACCCACGGCTGGTATTTATTCCAAATCTTATACTCATTTTTAAACAACGGTCGGTGGCTTGTGCAGTGCATCATCAAGCCAAAAGGGCCCTTGAAGCGAGCGTTATTCAGTGCTGTATAAATAAAGGCAATAACCCACCAAAGCCAGCCCGTTACAAAAGGCATATAAAGCAGAACACCGCACAAAATCATTGTGAAGGTAATCTGAATGGTTAGATAGACAAACGGCAAATCTCGTTCATCTTTGATGTACTTCAGAAAAAAACGGTCGGTCGCGTTTTGGGGTTTGGCAACAAAAACAGGGTCATGAATAGCTCCAAGTATTTTCATACGTATAGGTTAAGTAAAAAAAGCGCCGCGAATCTTTTCAGCAACTCCGTCCTTCGTAGCTAGCAAAAATCCGCTTTATTACTCTAATTTTACGGTTTCAGAAAATAAAAAGGGATTAAAACTAGTGAAATTGCCTCGCCCTATTCTGAATTCTTTTCATAAGTATAACGCATTCGCGTGGAAAAAAGGGCCTTCCTTTTCAAAACTTTTCTGTTAAGAATTAAATCAACACCGCGTTCTTAAGACCACAAATTAACCTACCACTCTATGAAATACATTCTTTACGCTCTATTACTCCTCTTTTCTGCGCCTGTCTTTGCCCAGAATGCCGACTCTCTTTTTATCCGGCAAATTTATGACGAAACCCTGGCCCGTGGAAAAGCGTATGAGTGGCTTCGTCATTTAACCCAGCAGATTGGGCCGCGTCTGAGTGGCTCCGCCGGTGCGCAGAAAGCCGTTGACTGGACGAAGCAACTCATGGAAAAAGAAGGCTTCGACCGCGTTTTCTTACAGGAAGTGATGGTTCCGCACTGGGTACGGGGAGCGAAAGAAGAATCCTATATTAAATCTGGCAAACAAAAAACCAACGTTCCGATTGCGGCCCTGGGTGGTTCCGTGGCAACCCCTACCAAAGGCGTTGAAGCTGGCGTTGTGGAAGTAAAAACCTTTAAAGAGCTGGAAGAATTGGGAGCCGCAAAAGTGAAAGGCAAAATTGTCTTTTTCAACCGCCCGATGGACCCCACCAAAATAAACACCTTTGAAGCCTACGCAGGTGCCGTCGAGCAACGGGCTAATGGAGCTACCTTTGCCGCCAAGTTCGGGGCCGTTGGTGCCATTGTTCGGTCGATGGCGGTTGGATTAGACGATATTCCGCACACGGGTTCCATGCGTTACGCGTCGGGCGTTCCCTTGATTCCGACCGCCGCCATCAGCACAAAGGGCGCGGAGAAATTGAGCCAGTTACTTAAAGAAAACCCCGCTCTAACATTCTTTTTTAAGCAGTCCTGCGAAACCCTGCCCGATGCAAAATCGTATAATGTGGTGGGAGAAATTCGGGGAAGTGAGAAACCTGACGAAATAATTGTGGTCGGTGGCCACCTGGATTCCTGGGATTTAGGCCAGGGTGCCCATGACGATGGTTCGGGTTGCATGCAGTCCGTCGAGGTATTGCGGGTTTTGAAGGCTTTAGGCTACAAACCTAAGCGAACCATTCGGGCGGTGATGTTTATGAACGAGGAAAACGGTCTGAAAGGAGGCATTGGCTACGCCGACTACGCTAAAAAAGGCGGGGAAAAGCACATTGCGGCCATTGAGTCGGATAACGGTGGCTTTACGCCCCGGGGATTCGGCATCGTTGGAACCGCCAGTGAAAAAGCCAAGGCCATGAGTTGGAAAAGCCTGCTCGCTCCCTATGGACTTCACGAGATTGGACCCGGCAGTGGCGGCGCTGATATTGGCCCCTTGGCGCAGTCGGGGACGGCCCTTTTTGGTTTCAAACCCGATTCCCAGCGCTATTTTGATTTTCACCATACCGACGCCGACCGCTTCGAAGCGATCAACAAGCGAGAATTGGAACTAGGGGCCGCTTCCATGACAGCCCTCCTGTATTTAATTGATCAGCATGGATTGAATTAAGTCCGAGCTTTGCAGGAAAGTGATTTTTGCCAACTGGTTTTCGTCTCCTGCGACTTTGTCGCAGGAGACGAATTGGTTACAACAACTTCTCGTTTTCCTGGTGGCGGGTTGCATCCCGGATGGTTTTCTTCTCTAAATTTTTCTGAAATGCTTCCGTCAAGTCAACGCCTGTCTGGTTGGCCAGGCAGATCAATACCCATAAGACATCAGCCATCTCGTCGCCCAGGTCTTTGGCCTTATCTGACTCTTTCTCCGATTGCTCTCCGTAGCGCCGAGCGATGATTCGCGCCACTTCCCCAACTTCTTCTGTCAGCATCGCCATGTTGGTTAGCTCATTGAAGTAACGGACGCCAATGGTTTTTATCCAACGGTCAACCGTAGTTTGTGCTTCATTAATGGTCATACAAAAAATTTTATATAGGTTCAGTGCAACATTTACAAACAACGTCCATCCTTAATTTGCCAATCAACTCGGAATATTTACCGCTCAACTAAAATTTTAATTATCTAACTATACTACTAGTTTGCTTTTGCTAAAAAATGTTAATTTTAAAGCAGCTAATTTGATTTATCCCATATTGCATACCTATCAGTAATCTCTTTCCTCTTAATTCATCATGCGTAAACTTCTCCTTCTCCTATTACTGGCAGTCAGTATAGGTACGGCCATGGCCCAGCAGGCCGGACGAGTCTCGACGGCTCCGCGAGTAAACATCAAAGGAACCGTAGTAGACACCGTCAACGCGGCTTTGCCAGCTGCGACGGTCATGTTGCTAACCCCCAAAGACTCTACTCTCGTAAATTTTGGCCGCACAAACGACAAAGGTACTTTTGAGTTCCGAAACGTGAAAGCAGGCTCTTACCTGTTAAAAATCACGTTTGTCGGTTATTTACCCTACCAACAGGAAATCCACCCGGGCTCTGATCAAATCATGGATATGGGTAACATCAAATTAAAGCCCATCACCAGAGAGTTATTTGAGGTTGTCATCAAGGCTGCCAAAGCACCTTTGATGATTCGGGGCGATACAATTGAATATAACGTGAGTTCGTTCAAAGTTCCGCCGGGAGCAACCGTGGAGGATCTGCTTCGGAAGCTACCGGGTGTGAGCGTTGACCAGGATGGTAACATTCAGGCGCAGGGCCAGAGTGTTAATAAAGTGACTGTTGATGGAAAACTTTTCTTCGGCAGCGACCCCAAACAAGCCACAAAAAACCTGCCCGCCGAAGCTCTTTCCCGCGTACAAGTCTTCAATGATAAAACGGAACAGTCAAAGCTGACGGGCATTAATGACGGTAAAATCGAAAAGACGCTCAACCTGGAACTGAAAGAAAGCCATAAAAAAGGTGGCTTCGGCAAGTTTACGGCGGGTGCCGGTCCGCAATCAAAAGTCGCGGGAGCGCAAAGCGTTGCCCGGACCGAAGTTCGCGGAAACTACAACCGATTTAACACGAAAGAACAATTCTCCGTGATCGGCATGGGGAACAACGTCAACCAAACGGGCTTGTCCGGCGGTGATTATCAAGATTTTAGAGGTAGCCAATCTTATAACTGGGGCGATAATGCTGATTTTGGTTTCAGCAATGGCGGACGGGTTGTCTATTTCTCCGACGATGGGGACGGTGGTTTTTCAATTCCTCAATCGTACAACCGGGGCCGGGGCTTCTCCAACAACTTTGCCGGTGGTGCCAACTACAATTACGACACCAAGAAGTTCAAAGCAAGTTCGAGTTACTTCTATAACCAGATGCGCCAGACGCTCAATGCCGAAAATAACCGCGAGAATTTCCTGCCTGATAAAAGTTCCTTTGGCACCAACGATAACAATAGCCGGATCAACTTTAGCGCGAACCACCGTTTTTCCCTACGGGTCGAGCAAAACATTGATTCGCTCAACACGCTGATTCTGATCGCTAATGGCCGGATGAATAATGGGAATGATACCTACCGCAGCCAACAGGTTTTCTCCCGTCGGGCAAACCCGGATAGCCTGGCTAGACAAACCAGTGAGACGGAGATAAACAATAACAACCAGTATAATTCACTCGCTTTTATTACCTCGCTCATCTACCGGCATAAATTCAAGAAAAAAGGTCGCCAGTTTGCTGCCAGCGGCTCGTTCAGCTATAACAATACCGAAGGTTCAGGCAATCAAATTTCGAGAAGCCGTTATATTGGGTCAACAACGAGTACCGAAACGTTGCCAAATATCAATCAATCCAATGCGACAGACAGCCGCCAGAACGAGTTCAAATCAAGCCTTTTGTTCATTGAGCCGCTTTCCAAACGGTTTACCTGGGAGTCATTCTACAATTTTAGTCTCCGGTATGACGAAGTAGACCGCGATGTGTTCAACCAAGGTGGTGAGCGCCCCGTTCGCAACGATACGTTAAGCCGTTATTACACAAACGATTACCTCTACAACCGCTTAGGTACAGGTCTTCGCTACAGCTACAAAGGGCTAAACGTTTCGGTTGGATTGGCCGGACAGCAGTTCCGCCTCAATGGCCAGTTTGCGGCAGACCAAACTTCTACCGATTTTAAGAAAGTTGACCGTACGTTCAATACCTTCGTACCTAGTTTTGGATTTAGCTACGATTTGAAAAACAACCGGTATACTTATGTAGATTACTCGGCAGATGTTCAGATGCCTAATTCCCGCGATTTGCAACCAGTTATTGACAACAGCAATCCGCGCTACATCCGTGAAGGAAACCCGAACCTGCTTCCCCAAATGACGCACCGGGTTTACGGAGGTTTTCACATGTTCAACCCTGCTACGTTTATGAACATAAGTGCCAGCCTAAACTATAGCTACAATCAAAATCAGATTGTTTACAATCAGCTAGTCGACACCGAAACACTGGTCACTACCGTCATACCCGGTAATATTTCGTCGGGTGGTCAGAACTACGGAACGTACCTGAATTTTGGATTCCCGCTGAAAAAAACCAAAGCTACGATGAACTTCAACTCGTCGTTAAACTTTGGGCAGAATCCAGTTTTTGTGAACAACGTGCGTAACGAAACCAATTCCAATAACTATGGCTTTGGTACACGACTGGATTTAACGCCAACGGACAATTTCACCTTTTACGCAAACGCCAACTGGAACATTACGAACACGCGCTACTCGATCAATACGACACAGAACCAGCGTCTCTATAACTACCGATACAGTGCCGATGCGAACTTAAAGCTACCTTCTAATTTCTACCTGAACGGGAATTTCAACTATCAGGTGTCCATTAACCGGCGCTTTGCTTTCGATCAGCGTTTGCCCATCCTGAACTTATCGGTTTATAAAATATTCCTGAAAGATAATCGCGGAGAGCTACGCTTCACAGCCTACGATGTTTTCAAACGTAACTTAGGGGTTAATCAAAATGCTTCGTTAAATTTCGTTTCAACGGAGCGCGTACAAACGCTTTCCCGGTACTTCATGCTGAGCTTCTCGTATAACATTCGCGGGATGAGAACCCAGATTCGCCGGTAAGATTGGTCATCATTAACAGAGTCATCAAAATGAAAAAACTATTGCTCATAGCCTGCTGTCTACTTAGTCTGACCGCGCTGGCTCAAGACAAATCCGAGGGTGTAGTCACCTACGAACACGCTACCGACTGGGTTAAAATGAACTCCCAGCTCACTTTCCTGAGCAAGGAAGAAAAAGAGCGGATGGCGCAAACCTGGAAGAACGACGAGGTATATAAAACAAAGATGAAACTGGCTTTCAGCCCGACGCAAAGTTTGTATACGTATTTAAGTGACCAGGGCCAAAGCGAAGATGGCACCTATTCCTGGCGGCAGGATGACTACATCATCCAACGCGATTTCGAAAAAGAGAAGAAAACGGAAATCATTGAAATGCTGGGTAGAACCTACATTCTTGAAGACTCGTTACAAACGCCTAAATGGAAGGTACTGAACCAGTTGAAAGACATTGCGGGCTATGTTTGCATGAAAGCTGAAGCAAAAGATCCCCTCAAAGGGCATAAGCTGACCGCCTGGTTTTCCAGCGACATTCTGGTTCCTGCCGGTCCCGAGCAATCGTATGGCTTACCGGGTTTAATTATGGAACTGGACCTGAATGACGGTGCAGTGGTTATTACGGCCACAAAAGTGGAGTTCAAAGATGCCAAAAAAGACCTGGCATTACCGGCCAAGCTAAAAGGGAAGAAAATCAAGAACAGTGATTACAACAAGCTCATTTCGGAGCATATCCGGGATAGCATGAAGGCCCACCGAAATCCGTTCTGGGCAATTCGATACTAAGCAAAAAGGGCCGCTGAGCGGCCCTTTTTTATTTTGTTTCAGTGTTCTATTATACCAGATTATTCTTAAACGCATACGCCACCATACCGGCGGTATTCTTCGTAGCGGTCTTTTCCAGAATGCGCAACCGGTGGCCCTCCACCGTGCGGGGGCTCAGAAAGACCTTCTCGCTAATTTCCGCCGTGGAGAGGCCTTCGCAGATCAGTTTTAGAATTTCTTTTTCCCGCTCCGACAGCACCACTTTACTGTTGTAGAGCGATGGTTGCTTCACTACCGTTGCTTTGCTTGTCATCTTACGGTGCATCACCTTCGAGACAAAATCGTTCAGGTAAACGCCATCCTGCATAACGCGGTGTACGGCCTTCTCGACCTCATCCAAATCTGCATCTTTCAGTACATAGCCGCTCACGCCTTTCTCCAGCAAGTGCAGCACAAAGCGATCTTCATCGTGCATAGTTAGCATGATGATTTTAATATCGGGATGATGCTCCCGAATGTATTCGGTGGCGGCTACGCCATCCATAACAGGCATTTCGAGATCCAGTAAAACTACGTCCGGAATCCGACGCGTTAACTTGTCAATCAATTCCTGCCCGTTACTGGCTTCCAGGACTAATTCAAAATCAGGAATTTGACTTAGTACAGAAGCCATTCCTTTACGGAACAGATTATGGTCATCGGCTAGGGCAATGCGTATCTTTTTCATAGTCTGAGCTTGGCCTAAGCGACAAAGCTTACCTTATCCATTGTGTAATTTCTATCAGGCCTGTATAGGCTCCAACACCTCTTCAGGTACAAACTGGGGTGTCCGCACCTGCACATATACCCGGGATCCGCGACCTTTGGCAACATCAAACGTCACGCTGCCATCCACCACCGATAGGCGACTTTCAATGTTCCGCAGGCCCAGTCCGCGCCGCTTGTCACTCAGTACTTCATCCAGGTCAAAGCCATGACCATCGTCAATAACCGACAAGTTTAATTGTCCTGGCTCGCAACTCAACTGAATCTGAATGGTTTCGGCCTTTGCGTGTTTAATGGCATTATTGGTCAGTTCCTGCGCAATTCGGAACAGCATCAGATTTAAACTTGATGGCAACGAAGTGACTGTATCGGGGCAAATTATCTCAATGTGAATATCCCCCTGACTGATTACTTTTTCGGCTAGTTCTTCCAGCGCCGCTACTAAGCCAAAGCGTTCGAGGGTTGTTGGAACGAGGTCACGGCTAATCCGGCGTACATTGGAGATGGTTTCGTCGAGCAGCGATCGAGTTTTCTGTACCAGTATAATCGAAGCGGGATCGGTCTTTTCAATGCTACGCCCCAACTGATTCAGGCTTAACTTCGTAACAGAAAGCATTGTACCAATCTCATCGTGCAAATCCTGCGCAATGCGCCGCCGTTCCTGCTCCTGGCCTTGCAGCGTGGCCGTCATCAGCTCTTTGCGGTAGGTCTCCTGCATGTCTTTCATGACCAATTGCTGGCGGATCTGCTTTTGCTGATAATAGGCCACAAAGACAATAATAAATATCGCCATAACCAGCAATACGGCTGTTCCTACCGCAATGTATAATTTCATGTAAGCGTCCACTATATCCTGATGCTTAGGCGATCCAGAACAGCCCATCCAACCCGGAAGCCCCTCTGTATCGGAAAGTTAGTAAGAGATCTGTATTTCTGCAATTTATTTGAATACCGTTTACGAAAACGATTTTACGACCGACTGGGATACTTCCTGACGCCGTACCCAAAAGCCCGTTGCCAGAGTCATGTACAAAAAAGAGGACGCATATTGTGTCAATTCCCAATAAAAGGCATATTCTTTCCTATAAAGAGCCTCGTTAAAAAAAGGAAAGCGAATAAAAAGTAAAATAAACAAGGTTGCCGAAGCATACAGCGCAACACCAACACTGTTCCAAAACATGGCATGTTGCAACAGGTTTTCAACCAGCAAACTAGACAGCAAGCGGTGAAAATACATAGCCACAAACCCAATTAGTAGCAAACGCTCGATAGCCAGTATGTATTCAATTACCCTGGTCCACTGAAAGGCGTATAGAAAAATCGCTGCATAGACAGCCGTAAGTGCATAAATGGACCGGCTATAAGAAGCCTTCTTTATTTCCAAAGCATAACTCTGCCCTAGACCAATGACGGTAACCAGCGATGTGATGTTAACTAAAAAATGGTTATTACGCCCAAAGGCCGCGTAGTGGATCAAAACAAGCTCAATCCCAAACGTAATGGCAATCAGGCCAAAGACCGTTCGGTTTGCGGCATCGAGTTTCCGGTAGTTTACTATCCCTGATAATAAGCCGACCAGCAAGCATAAATCCTGCAGGAAGCTGAATGGGTATTTCAGAATTAAGTTCAGATACGGATCAAGCATCGGTAGCAAGTTGCACAATAATCCCTTTTCTCCTTCATCAACGCCCTAACTTATATCCCTGTTTTGCTTGCTCAAGCTGTATTTCACGGCGCTGGAGCCAGAAACCGACGGCCAGCGTTATGTAGAAAAATGAATTGAATGCCTGAGCAAAGTGCATATACCAGCTGAAATCGCCGTCGTTTGGATTGCCAAATGTAATTTTAACGAATAGAAAAATAAATAGTGTTCCCGAAGCATATAACAAGGCCCCCGCACTGATCCAGAAAAACGAATGCCCCATTAAATAATCAACTTTGAGTTCAGAAAGCAAATACTGAAAATAAAGAATCACATAGACAATCATCATTAGCCGCTGCACACCCAGCATGTAATCAGCAATACGCAACCATTCAAAGGAATAAATAGATATTGATAAGTAAATCAAAAAAGAGACCACAATAAATATCCTACTCCATTTTCTCATAATAATAGAGTAGTACATTCCCGCTAAACAGGCAGTTTCAATAATCGAACTTACATTTAATAAGAAGTGATTATTTTTACTCAAGGCGGCGTAATGAATTAGCAGTAATTCTACGAAAAAGCTAAGTACCAGCAACCAGAATAACCAACGGGCACCACCGTATACGTATCTATAACAAATTAGACCTGTCCCTAATGCAATCAAAAGGAACAGATCTGAAATGAACCAATCCGCGTAATTAATAAATAATCGGATGTACGGCTCAAGCATAGTAGAAAGGCTCAATTTAGTAAAAATTATGGAGTGCACGCAGGCGGACAAACTGGACCATCAGCCAATTCATCCCTGTTGCTTTCTCCTGGCATATCTTTTAATCCTATCTGTCTCTTTTCGTCCTGGGTGCGAATATCTTTTCCATTTGCGTCTACACCTATTAATACTAAACGGGGTATAAGGTGCGTTTTGCCATTTATTTCTTCCTCCCGCTTCGCATGGTAAATACGAATACCCACACAGTTAGGTTGATCCAGCAGCTTTTTTATGTTATTAGCTCCGAAAAATTCTGCTGTAACACATTCATAATCTGATAAATTTGTTTTCTTTTCGCGGTAAGTTTGTCTCAATTTTTTTGCTTCACCTGCTTGTACAAAGCGGCCTTCATTACCGTTAAACATGTTAAGTATAGATTATGGTAGATAAAAAAATAGTCATCGCAAAGATGTGGAAATTTTAACAATTTATAGCTAAGGCTTTGATTTACCGGTCATTGCCACATACGATCTAGTAGCTGATAACTTATTTAATTACGTATTCATATTTACTAACCCAGAATGAAGTTGTAGCAAAAAAACAAAATAGTATATACATTATTAGATTCACATTCCAGTAGTAATTAAAATCAGCGTGATTGATTACTTTGGATAAGACTACACTAGAAAATAAGGAAACAAAAAAAGTACCGGATGCCTGCAACATTAAACCGCTACTGAGCCAGAAATAAGAGTGAACCAATATATTACTTGCTTTTAAATCACTAATTAATTCAATGAAATACAACAAGGTTACTATTATTTCCACAACCCGGGTTAGCGTTAAAATGATGGGAGAGAAATCATCAGGCATCCAGAAAAAAATATCCGTGATTAAAACAATTAATAAAATGATTGCTATTCCTTTTCTGAATTGAGTTTTATTGATTGAAAGATAAAATATATAGCTAAAAAAAATAGCTTCTAAAATGGCTGATAAATTGTATAAGTAAAGGTTATTTAATCGATAGACGCCGTAAATTAAAGTAGTTATATCTCTGGCTAAAACAAAACTGAAAAAATAAGGCAAGTATTTTATTCCCAGTGGAAGGCATTTATAGTAAATGATACCCATTACTAATGGCATAAACGTAGCTAGGTTTGCCATTAACTCCAACGGGTACCTTATGTAAATCTCAATGATTCTATCGATCATCTAAACCTTATGATTAGAAGCGCAATTCTGTGGACAGGGTAGCCCATCGCCAAGCGCGTCGCCGTCACCACCGCCCTTAAGTCCTTCCCCATCTTCGAAAATATCTGATCCGTCTGAGCGAACACCCACAAGAACCAAGCGATTTTTTAACTCTCCTTTGCCATCCGATGTAGGATCTCCATTTTCATCTTCCCACCGATTCCCGTAGTAAATTCGTATGCCTACGCATTCTGTACGGCCCAGCAGCTTGTTGATACGATTGATGCCAAAAAATTCCGCCCGAATCACCTCCCCTGTTTGGATACCTTCCTTTTCAAGACAAAGCTGGGTCGTTCTAGCCGTTCTACGGAATAGTTTGGTACGCGCTTTGGCATCAGCTGCGGTTAAAAACCGCCCAACATTTCCATCGTATTTAGTGCGTTTCATGGCTAGAGCAATAAGCGGTAAACCTTCTTTGTCCTTACAATTTACCCACAAACATCAAGCCCCCAAACAGGCGACACCAAGAATTTATTATATAACTACCTAAAAATCAACACTTTTACCGATCAATAATTCTCAAAAACACGTAAAACTACGTAGGTTCACAAGTAGATACCCTTGTATTTTATCACTTGAATTTAGTGCATAATCAGGTGTTTATGCGCTACCGATAGTGCTTTTTTGATGGCTATTTTGCAATAGGATTGGTTGTAATCGTCGCCGCAAGGCGTACTCCATTATTTCTTATCTCATAGGTTAGGTCAAGGGAAAAAGCTCAGACAGATTGTCGGAGCTTTTTTTGATTTTTAATCCATAAGAAAAGGCGCCTAAGTTTCCCCGGCGCCTTTTATATAATCTAGTAAACTATTACTTCAATAAGTTGAGCAGATACTGCCCATAACCACTCTTGACCAGCGGCTGGGCAATGGCTTGCAGTTGCTCATCATTGATGTAGTCCATCCGATAGGCCACTTCTTCAATTGAGCCAATTTTCAAGCCCTGACGCTCTTCAATCACCTCTACAAACTGACCTGCCTGCATCAACGAAGCAAACGTGCCCGTGTCCAACCACGCCGTGCCCCGGTCCAGAATGCCGACCTTCAGCCGACCTTGCTCCAGGTACACTTTATTCACATCCGTGATCTCGTACTCCCCGCGCGGGCTAGGCTTGAGTTGCTTGGCAATTTCGACCACCTCGTTGTCGTAAAAATACAAACCCGGCACGGCATAATTCGATTTAGGTTGAGCCGGCTTCTCTTCGATCGACAACGCTTTCTTGTGGTCGTCAAATTCCACCACTCCGTAACGCTCCGGATCGTGCACCTTGTAGGCGAATACCACTCCGCCATCGGGGTCGTTGTTGGCTTGCAACAGCTTCGACAAGCCCGAACCGTAGAAGATGTTGTCCCCCAGAATCAGAGCCACCTTGTCATTGCCAATAAAATCAGCCCCAATCACAAAAGCCTGCGCCAGACCGTTAGGCTCAGGCTGCTCGGCGTAGCTGAACGAACAGCCCACCTTTGAGCCATCGCCCAGCAGTTTCTTGAAGTGCGGCAGATCATGCGGTGTCGAGATAACGAGAATCTCCCGAATCCCGGCCAACATCAGAATTGACAGCGGGTAATAAATCATGGGTTTGTCATACACCGGCATCAACTGCTTCGAAACAGCCAGAGTCAACGGGTGCAGACGTGTGCCGGAGCCCCCGGCCAGAATAATACCTTTCATAGTTTGAATGAGCGAGAGAGCGAAGGAGTGAAAGAGCGAATGCCAGGTTGCGCCAGCAATTCACTCTTTCGCTCTTTACCGCTTTCTCTCTTTAGTTACCGGTTGGCGTACATGTCCTGATAATACTGCTGATAATGACCCGAAGTCACGTTGTCCATCCACTCCTGGTTGGCTAAGAACCAGTCAACGGTTTTCTCCAACCCTTCGGCAAATTGCAACGAAGGCTCCCAGCCCAGCTCCCGCATAATCTTGTGCGCGTCAATGGCATACCGCAGATCGTGGCCCGCGCGGTCGGTGACATAAGTAATTAATTGCACTGACGTCCCTTCGGGCCGACCTAGCTTGCGGTCCATAATCTGGCACAGCAGGTGCACCAGGTCAATGTTTTTCCACTCGTTAAAGCCACCGATGTTATACGTTTCTCCGTTCTTACCATCGTGGAAAATAGTGTCAATCGCTCGGGCGTGATCAATCACATACAGCCAGTCGCGCACATTCTCGCCTTTGCCGTAGACCGGCAGTGGCTTGTTGTTCTGGATGTTATGAATCATCAACGGAATCAGCTTCTCGGGAAAGTGATTAGGCCCGTAGTTATTGGAACAGTTAGACAGCACAATGGGCAGTCCGTAGGTGTTGCCATAGGCCCGCACAAAGTGGTCGGAGGCTGCTTTGGAAGCCGAGTAAGGCGACTGTGGATCGTAAGGCGTCTCTTCGGTGAAGAAATCCTCGGGATTATGCAACGAGCCGTAAACTTCGTCGGTGGAGACGTGGTAGAAGCGTTTGCCTTCAAAGGCCCCTTTCCAGCTGTTTTTGGCGGCGTTAAGCAGGTTAACTGTACCCACCACATTGGTCAGCACGAAAGCCATGGGATCAGTGATGGAACGATCGACGTGGGACTCGGCGGCCAGGTGAATCACACCATCAAAGGCGGTTTGGGCGAAGAGTTGCTCCAGGAACGTGGCATCGGTGATGTCGCCTTTGACGAAGGTATAGTTGGAAGCCTGCTCGATATCGGTCAGGTTGGCCAGGTTACCGGCGTAGGTCAGCGCGTCGAGGTTGTAAATTTGGTAATCCGGGTATTTTTGGACGAACAAGCGGACCACGTGGGAACCGATGAAGCCTGCTCCACCGGTAATCAGAATATTTTTGCTCATAAAGTATGGATTTGAAGTTGACCGGTGCGGAGGCAGCTTTTACCAACCTGCCGAACGGCCTTCCTTATTTTGAGGTTAATTTTTGTTGCCAGCGCCAGGCATCGCGCAGGCTATCGGCCAGCGTTTTTTCCGCTTTCCAGCCCATGATGTTATTTACTTTATCAACCTCTGCGTAGATTTTCTCAACGTCACCCGGACGGCGGGGTCCAAGGGAATAATTCAGTTTCAGGTCGTTGACTTCCTCAAATGTTTGGACCAGTTCCAGCACGGTGTTGCCCTGTCCTGTACCCACATTAAATACATCGTAATAGTTGCCTTCTGTCTGCTTATCTAGCAAACGCAGCGCCTGAACATGGGCTTTAGCCAAGTCAACCACGTGGATATAATCCCGGATGCAAGTGCCGTCGGGCGTATTATAATCATCGCCAAAAATGGTAATTTTTTCGCGCAGCCCCGCCGCTGTTTGCGTTACGAAAGGCACCAGGTTACTTGGTACACCCAAAGGTAGCTCACCAATCAGAGCGGATGGGTGTGCCCCGATCGGATTAAAATAACGCAGGGAAATAGCCTTGATCGGCGCATTTGCCCGAACTACATCCCGGATGATATCTTCGCAAATCGCTTTCGTGTTTCCGTAGGGCGACTGTGCTGGCAGGCGGGGCGTCTCTTCCGTCACCGGCAGTTTTTCCGGCTGTCCATACACGGTGCAGGACGACGAAAAAACAAAGTTTTTTACCCCGTACTGTTCCATTTTTTCCAGCAGCAACATCGTTGAATCGAGGTTGTTCCGGTAGTATTTCATCGGTGAAGCCACCGATTCGCCTACTGCCTTGTAGGCCGCAAAATGAATAATTCCGGTGATTTGCTCTTTCTGAAAGATGGTGTCCAGCGCATCCGGGTCATTGCAGTCGTTCTCGTAGCAAATGACATCCCGACCCAGAATTTGTTGAAGTCCTTCGAGCGCTGAATGCTCAGAGTTAGAGAAGTTGTCGATGATGACAGGCTCATAACCAGCGTTAACGAGCTCTACCACCGTGTGCGAGCCAATGAAGCCTGCGCCGCCAGTAACTAGTATTTTCATTTGTTAGAGGTTTCTGAAAAAATTCTATCGTTGAGTTGGGCCTGTTCATGACCGCCGAATCAATCAACTCCCAGACCGAAAATGTACTGACTAGCGAAAATCTTTTTTGTAAAATTTTGTTACAAAACTAGGATGACTCTTGCTATTTGATGGCAAAAGTATAAAATTCAGGAGGCTTCTGAAAATTGTTTTTATCTTAGGGCTGGGTCGTCCCTGCATACGATCCTTGTGAAGTTGTAACGCCGAACCGATTCCCGTGAACGCGCATGATAAATAATAGTGAAATTAAGGCGTTGATTTCGTTATTGGACGACGAAGATCAGGAGATAACCGAACACGTTGAACAGCGTATTCGCCAGCTGGGTGGCCAGATGATTCCTTACCTCGAAAGTGAGTGGGAAGGGAGTTTTAATCCGGTTGTTCAGAAAAAAATAGAAGAGCTAATTCATGATTTGCAATACCAATCCGTTCTTGAACGAATCCGCGTCTGGAAAGAAGGCGGCAGCATCGATTTGCTGGAAGGACTCTGGATTATTGCTACCTATCAGTACCCGGATTTGTCCCTTGACAAACTCCGCCGCGATATTGAACAGCTTTACTACGAGGTCTGGCTGGAAGCCCGTTCAGACATGCATCCGGTTGATCAGATTAAAACGCTCAACCATGTTTTTTTCAATAAACTGAAGTTTGCAGCGAATACAAAGCACTTCCACTCTCCCTCTAATTCAATGATTAACATTGTGTTAGATACGCGGCGAGGAAATCCGATTTCGCTTTGTACCATCTACATGCTGATTGCCCAGAAACTGGGGATGCCGGTTTATGGAGTAAATCTGCCCAGCTTGTTTGTGTTGACCTATAAACAAGGGACGACGCAGTTTTACATCAATGTTTTTAACCGGGGTTTGGTTTTTTCCAAGTCTGACATTGATCATTACATTGGCCAGTTAAACCTCAAACCAACCGATACGTTCTACCAGCCCTGCCCGAATGTGGACATCATCCGGCGGGTGCTCCGAAACCTGATGCTCGCTTTTGAAAAAACGGGCGATACGGATCGGATGAAGGAAGTAGAAAAGATCATGGAGTCAATTCAGGATGAAGATGCGCAGCCACCTTTGTCCGATTATACCAACAAGTAAACTTTTTTCCTGAGTTCTGTCTGTTGAGGATAGGGCTCAGGCTTTTTTTTTATTCTCACAAAGCCACGGCAACCAAACCGGGTCCGGCTAAATAACACCGAATGGTTAATTTGGCGACATAGTCCGGCAAACGCACATGGCCAACCAACCACTCGGCTCCGTCTTCAAATGGCTCAACGTGGAGGTGCTCCCGGAAAGTAAGTTGCCGCTTACCATACAGTTTATACAGCGCTTCTTTTGCGCACCAATAGACGGCCAGGCGGGACAGATTTCCACCGGCATCCGCAATTTCATCATCTGACAGCACTCTTGGCACAACGCGGCCAAACTGGCTTCGGAAAGGCTCAATATCAATCCCTACCGCTCGCTCCGGGTGCCATACTGCCGCCGCCCAGCCCAACGTATGCGAAATCGAAACGTGCGCCTCTTGCCCGATCAGAAATGGTTTTCCGTGTTCATCTTTAGCCATTCCAGCATAGATCATTCCCTGGCTTTCCACGAGTTCACAAACAGCAGCCCGACAGGCCAGCCATTCGGTACGCTGGGCCGGATGCCGGATTGAATCCAGTTCGGCAAGCTCAACGGCAGTCAAGGGCAATGAGGCCCGCAACGTAGCCTCCTCTTCCTCAATTTTCCACAAAACAGCTACACAATCATCGTGCAGTAATAGCGTTTGTTGCAGGGGCATTCCTGAATCTGATTAATTTTGTTGTAAAAATAGCAGTCAGTACCGGTCTGCCGCCAACATCTCGCCCATGCTCATAAAAAAAGTTGACACCTTTGCCGGCCACCGCGATTGTGTTTATGCCCTGGCACCTGGTTCTGAGCCGGCCCAATTTTTTTCGGCTGGAGCCGATGGACAGGTGGTGCGCTGGCGCCTGGACAAGCCCGATCTGGGAAGGCTGGTTGCCCGCATTCCTTCCTCGGTGTACGCCATTACTTACGACGAAACGCACGAGCTGTTGTGGGTAGGCCAAAACTACGAAGGCCTTCACCTCATTCAGCCTGACCAGCAACGTGAAACCCACTCGGTTAAACTCACGACAGCCGCCATTTTTGACATTCAGCTAATTGATGATCTGGCGCTGCTTGCCCTGTCAGATGGGGTCGTGATTGTATTGGATACGTCTCCCCTGCCCGAGGCGCCCCCCGTGGTCAGGAAGCACCTGAAAGCCTCAAACAAAAGTGCCCGTTCCATCTCCATCCGACCCGATAAAAACGAATTTGCCGTTGGTTACAGCGACAATGATATCCGCATTTTTGATTTACAGAGTCTAGAACTGAAGCACCTCATTGCGGCGCACACAAACTCAGTTTTTACGGTTTGTTACTCTCCGGATAGTCGTTATTTGTTGTCGGCTGGTCGGGACGCGCATCTGAAAATCTGGGATGTAGCGCAGCATTATAAGCCGCTAGAATCCATTCCGGCGCATCTTTTTGCCATAAATCACATCGCTTATCATCCAGACGGCACTCTATTTGCTACGTGCAGCATGGATAAGTCGGTCAAGGTGTGGGATGCGCAGACGTTCAGGCTCCTTAAGGTGATCGACCGGGCGCGCCACGCTGGACACGGCACCTCGGTCAATAAACTTTGGTGGTCATCGTTTCATCAACAGCTTGTCTCTTGCGGCGACGATAAATTAATTTCGGTCTGGGAGGTTTCCCGGTAAGTAAACTATTTATCTTTTTTTCGCATATTCCAACTGTTATTCTGATTAAAATATTGATATTTTTGACCATCCACTCTTATTTTTCAATAAAACCACTAGTTATGTGGTCATTTCAACCCGAGCTGTTATGAAAATTACGCCCATCGAGATACGCCAGCACTCCTTTGAAAAAGCCATGCGTGGCTACCGAACTGATGAAGTGGAGGCTTTTCTGGCTTCGTTATCACAGGAATGGGAGCGCGTTCTGAGCGAACAGAAAATGCTCAAAATGCAGTTGGAATTAGCCGAAAAAGAACGCAATGAGCTTAAGGAGATTCAGCAGACGCTGTTCAAAATGCTCAAAACGGCGGAAGATACTAGTTCACAAATCACCGAACAGGCGCAACGGGCAGCAGAACAATACCTGAACGAAGCCAAGCAAAAAGCCGATGAGCAACTGGCCGACGCCCGCAAACGCTCTACGCTGATGGTTCAGGATGCTGAAAATCAGGCTCGCTACATCAAAGACAACGTGTTAACCGACCTGAAAACCATGGAGTATGACTTCAAGGCAATGGAACGGTATAAAGAAAGTCTGATTTCCCAAATCCGCACCTTGGCAGCCAATGCCGTTGAAAGCGTGGATCGGTTTGAAAAGAAATTTAACCAGCAATCCTTACAGTCCAAAATTGAGGAATTAAGCGTATCAGGGGAAACACCGGAGATTTCAGACGAGTTGCTTGTTGACCCAACCGCGCCCCGGCTCGATGAGGCAGATCATGAAGCGAAGGACCCATCAGAACTAGTTGTTGACCCAACAGCACCCGACCTAGAAAACGAATCGTTATCGGCAGAGGAAAATAAACTTTCGACGGACATTGGTGATCCGGTGACGGCCCAGGCTGACGAAGCGGGCGAAGCAGGCTTTCCTTTTGTAGAGTCTACGAACGATAACGATACGTTGCCGCAGGATTCGACCGATGATGACGTTCCTGCCGACGAAAAAGAGCCACAGCCAGCTCACGAAGCAACCGCCGAAAAACCGAAAAGTGGCGGATCTTTCTTCGATCAAATTTAAAGCAGAGGCGGGCCAACCCCGCCTTTTTCTTTTCTTTGTCAAAAATTGCGACACAAAGAAAGGTGGGCTAAAGACTCACCCCACTCATGGGAACCATTGCACTGGAAGGACTTGAATTTTTCGCCTATCACGGCTTTTCCGACGAAGAACAGAAGATCGGTAATAAATATTCGGTAGATATTACTGTAGCCACCGACTTTACCGAGGCCGCCCGCCAGGATCGCCTGAGCATGACGGTCAATTACGAAGAATTATACCGCATCACTTTAGCGGTCATGCAGCGCCCTGCGCGCCTACTGGAGCACATTGCTCACTCGATTTGCGAGGAGATTCGAAATCGGTATCCAGCCATCGAATCGGTTGAAGTGAGCGTTTCTAAATTTAATCCGCCCATCGGGGGTGTTTGCCACCGCTCAAAAATTACGCTTCGGGGCTAACATAAACCGGCGGTATTTCTTAATTTTCGGGAAATACCGCCACTTGGTCAGGCTGTTTAAACCGACGCTACCTGGTCTTTCAAGGTATCGAAGGAAATGCCCATATGCGATTCATCATAAACACAGGTACCATTTTGAATCAAAAGTACCTGCGGCGATTGATGATCCACGTCAAACGTATCCGCAATTTTATTGGAAACCGAGCGATAAGTAATCAAATCCAGGTAATACGGTTTGATCCCTGCTGCGTCGTTCCAGCTGCGTTCCAGCCGACTCAGGGCCATTGAACTAATGGAACAGCGCGTGCTGTGTTTAAAAATCAAAACCGGCTGTTGCGCCGATTCCTGCTTGATGGTTTCTAATTGGTCTTCGCTTTGCAGTTTATTCCAGTTCATAGCTCAAATACACACATAACTACAGACTGATAAGCTTTTTCGGCTCTGAAAAGTTTCGACTATCGCGGCGTAAGGTGGTAATTTGTAGCTTTGTGTTCTGATCAGCACTTTCCAACACGTTGTTTTCACTGCTCTATAATACGTCCATCTGGTTATACGGAGCGGCTATCCGCCTGGCGGCCCCTTTTCATACCAAAGCACGACAATCCGCTGAAGGTCAGCGTCATTTACTTGCTTCCATCCAAACGCGCTTAGCGGGCAATACGGCACCGGTTGCCTGGTTTCATGCGGCTTCTCTGGGCGAGTTCGAACAGGGGCGACCGGTCATCGAAGCCTTCCGAGAGCGTTATCCAGGCTATAAAATTCTGCTTACGTTTTTCTCTCCTTCGGGCTATGAAGTTAGAAAAAACTACGCCGGGGCAGACTATATCTTTTACCTGCCACTGGATATGCCTCAGAACGCAAAGCAGTTTGTGGGTCTGGTCAAACCGCGTATTGCTTTTTTCGTTAAATACGAATTTTGGCTCAATTACCTTCAGGAGCTGCACCAGCGCCGTGTGCCGACCATTTCCTTTTCGGCTATTTTTCGGCCTGGTCAGGTATTTTTTAAACTGTATGGGGGCGGTTACCGGAAATTGCTGACCTATTTCGACCACATTCTGGTTCAGAATCAACAGTCGCTGGATTTACTGAAGGGCATTGGCCTTACGAACCTTACCCTGGCGGGCGATACGCGCTTCGACCGGGTAGCGCAAATTGTCGCCAATAAGAAAGAAATACCGGTTGCTCAGCTTTTTAAAGGGAATCAGCCTTTGGTAGTAATTGGTAGCGCCTGGCAGGCCGATCTGGACGTACTGATTCCTTTTTTAAACCGATTTGACCAGCCGCTGAAAGTAATTATTGCGCCGCACGAAATTCATACCGACGAGATAGAACGCTGGCGCGGACAGTTGCGAGGGACTAGCATCCGGTATTCGGAAACCCAGACCTCCGGCTTCGAATCAGCCTCTTTAGCCTCAAGCACCGTACTGATTATTGATAACATTGGCATGCTTTCTTCTTTGTATCAATATGGTGACTATGCGTACGTTGGCGGCGCTTTCGGGAAGGGATTGCACAACATTCTGGAAGCGGCGACTTTCGGAATGCCCCTGTTTTTTGGTCCATCTTACCAGAAATTTCAGGAAGCCATTGATTTAGTGCAGGAAGGCGGTGCCTTTCCGGTAGCAGACACGGCTGAGTTGGAAGCTACTTTTCGGCGGCTTTATCAGGATCAGGCAGCCCATCAGAAGGCAACTGAAATCAGTCGTCAGTATGTGCTGCGGAACATTGGCGCAACCGGAAAGGTTATGGAAGTTATACAGGATTACTCACTCATTGACTGATTTACCCTTGGCTATCGGCTTAGTTATACGATCTACCGGTTCGTGGTATGATGTTCGCAGCGAGAACGGACATACGTACCGCGCCCGCTTAAAAGGAAAATTTAAAATTAAAGGGCTGAAGGTAACCAATCCGATAGCCGTTGGCGACCGGGTGCGGTACGAGCTTGAGGATGAAGCGGAAAACACAGCCATCATCACTGATATTGAGCCACGCGACAATTACATCATTCGGCAATCTGTCCATAAAACGGCGCATGGCCATATTTTGGCGGCTAATCTTGATCAGGCCGTTTTAATTGTAACGTTGACATTTCCCCGTACATCGCTGGGTTTTATCGACCGCTTTCTGGTAACCGCTGAATCGTTCCGCATTCCGACGACGCTAGTTTTCAACAAAACGGATATTTTGAGCGAAGAAGGTGTAGAATACCAACAGGAGATCCAGCAACTCTACGAGCAAATTGGTTACCCGACGCTGGCTACCTCCGCCACCGAAAAAAGAGGAGTTGATGAGTTTCGGGCGTTGCTAGACCAGAAAATCACGCTTCTTTCCGGGCATTCTGGCGTCGGAAAATCGTCACTTGTCAACGCTGTTTCGCCGGACTTACATCTGAAAACCAACGAAGTATCTACTTTTGCCAACAAAGGCGTTCATACCACCACGTTCGCCGAAATGTTTGAACTGGCTCCGAACACCTTTATCATCGATACGCCCGGTATCAAAGAACTGGGACTGGCCGACATAGAAAAAGAAGAAATCAGCCATTATTTTCCAGAAATGCGCGAGCGCCTCAACCAATGTCGCTACCATAACTGCCTGCATATCAACGAACCCGGTTGCGCCATCAAAGATGCGGTCGGTGAAGGAGAAATTGCCGAGAGCCGCTACTGGAGCTACCTGAGCATGGTGGAAGGGGAAGATAACCGGCGATAACTTGCTCTTTTACGTCAGCTTATCTTTCAGGCGATTGATTGGATTTTCCAGTAAATACCAGGATAAGCTGGCCAGAACAACGGTTATACTCAGGCAGTAGGCGAGTTTCAACAAAATCCAGTTATCCAGGGCAGGTATAGCCGCTACCCATTCATTCCAAGGGCTCATTAACACAAAATCATAGTTCATATAAAAGGCGTTGTAAACAAAAGCATGGATGAGGTACAAACCGTAGCTAATCCTTCCTATATATTGGCTAAATGGGTTTTCCAGTAGCCATTTTCCCACTCCTTTATACCCAATAACAGCTCCCCCTATGATAAAAGCCCCCATGACGGAAGCACAAAAACGATCCCACAAAGCCGGATACACTTTGTGAAATGACTCATTGTTCATAGATAAGGCCAACAGACAACTATATAAAGCTACACTGCTGATAATTAACCAGGTATTGCTAAATATTTTCTGAAAAAGCGTGGGCTTATATAAATACCAGTAAGCGAGCAGCGCGCCCAACCCGAAAGAATCCAGACAGGCCGGCGTGGCGACGTAGGATACCATCAACGGGAGTGGCCACCGATAAACCATATACCGAACAGCAAAACTAACCAACATGGTCCCTATTACCAGCCAGGGTACCAGGCGTTTAGGTAAGAAGAAAAGTACGAATGGTACGACCAGATACACTTGCTCCTCCACCGCCAGCGACCAGAAATGATCAATGCTCCCAAGCCAGGTTCTATGAATAATCATGTAAATATTGGTCGCATACAAGGCGCTCCAGACCAAAGTTTCACGAACGGGTGGCACATTCAGGACGGCAAGAAGAATCAGAATCGCGTAGTAGAGCGGAAAAATGCGTAGCGTCCGACGAATATAAAACGTTTTAATGTATCGCTTAAACCCACCCTGCTGACCAGCAAGCTTTTCTTTGCTGGTCAGCAAGATTCGGGTAATAAGAAAGCCACTCAGGACAAAAAATAGTGTTACGCCTAAAGGGCCCAACGGCAATATGTTACGAGCGCCAAGCCAATGTTCTAGCAAAACGAATAAAACGGCCAGACAACGCAGGCCGTCTAACTGGGGAAGGTAATTCGTTTGGTTCACAGCCATCGCCGGCCTAATAGGCTCACTATCTCTTCTGGCTAACGCTATTCCCTTCGGTTTGGAGTATATATTCAACTTTAGGAGGCTATAAATCAATAATTAACAGACAATTTACTGCTAATTTATGCATGCGACCCAAGATTAAGAAATATATATTAATAAACTTAAATATTTATCTATGTTGTCATCGCGGCCAGCAAATCCGCCTGCGTGATGATGTGCACCTGCTCAAGCTCGTCCCGGACCAGCAACGCCTTGTTCTCGCGGTCAATCAGCGAAGAAAGCACATCAACCGTGTTGTCCAGACCCACGAACTTAAACGGCTTATCCATCACCTCACCAACGGGTACGTCTTTGATAGTGGGATCTTCAATGAGCTTATTCAGGATGGTGGCATCGGTCAGACTGCCGACAATGTGTCCATTTTCGTCCGTAACCGGAATCTGCGAAATGCTCTGTTTGTTTAGCGTCCGGATGGCTTCACTGACAGTCGCTGCGGCGGGAACGGTGGTTAGTTGGGAGCGGCCATTTTTTCCCCGGACTATATCACGCGCAGTAGCGAACTCCCGGGATTCGAGGAATCCATGGTCTTTCATCCAGGTATCGTTGTAAATTTTGGCCAGATAACGGGTGCCATGATCGGGCAGCAAAATCACCATCACATCTTCTTCTTTGAGGTTTTCTTTGGCCCATTCCAGTGCGCCGTGCACCGCCGAACCGCACGACCAACCCACAAAAAGCCCTTCCTCCCGCGACAGCCGACGGGCCATAATCGCCGCATCTTTGTCCGTCACTTTTACAAAATGGTCGATTAGACTAAAGTTAACGTTCTGAGGCAGAATATCTTCGCCGATGCCTTCGGTTAAATACGGATACACCTCTCCTTCGTCGAAAATTCCGGTCTCTTTGTATTTTTTGAAGACTGATCCGTACGTATCAATCCCAACGGTCACTACCGAAGACTGTTGCTCTTTCAGGTATTTAGCCGTCCCACAAATGGTTCCTCCCGTGCCAACACCCGCCGCAAAGTGCGTAATTTCGCCTTCGGTATCCCGCCAGATCTCAGGGCCAGTCGTGTCGTAATGCGCCGCCGTATTGGAAAGGTTATCGTACTGATTGGGGTATAGGGAGTTTGGAATTTCCTGATTTAACCGCTTCGCCACAGAGTAGTAAGAACGTGGATCATCGGGCGTTACATTCGTAGGACACACTATTACTTCGGCCCCAACCGCCCGGAGAATGTCCATTTTCTCCTTCGATTGTTTATCGGCCATCGTAAAAATACATTTGTACCCTTTGCCGATAGCCGCCAGCGCCAGACCCATTCCCGTGTTGCCGCTGGTTCCCTCGATGATGGTACCGCCCGGTTTCAGAATGCCCGCTTTTTCGGCGTCTTCAATCATCCGAATCGCGATGCGATCTTTGACCGAATTACCGGGGTTAAAATATTCAACTTTGGCCAGCACCGTTCCTTTAATGCCTTTTGTGACCTTATTCAGTTTCACCAGCGGCGTGTTGCCAATCGTGTCTATAATGGAATTGTAGTACTTCATAATCCTGTTACTTTATCTCTTGACATAACTCAACTAATACGCCATTTGTGCTTTTCGGATGCAGAAAAACGACCATTTTGTTGTCCGCTCCTTTTTTCGGTGTCTCGCTCAGAAACGTAAAGCCCAGTAAGCTCAGCCGTTCAATTTCAACGCGCAGATCATCCACTTCAAACGCAATGTGATGAACACCTTCCCCGCGTTTTTCGATGAATTTGGCAATCGGGCTATCCTCCCGAGTCGCTTCGAGCAGTTCGATTTTTGTGTCCTTCACCCTGAAAAACGACGTAGCCACCCCTTCCGATTCGACGGCTTCCGACTTGTAAGGCTCCGCGCCCAAAAGCCTGGCAAATAATTCGTTAGAAGACGCTATGTTTTTAACGGCTATGCCAATATGTTCTACGTTGGTCAGCATAATCAACCTGTTTTTTTTCGTTGGCGTTTTTAAGGCTTCTTTATGCAGAGTTAACCAAAGTTGACCAGACTTTTAGCAGGAACAGCGCGAAACTTTTCTTTTCGGCGCAGGGTTTTTATTTTAGCACACAATTGACACGTACTGCTATGGTTTCTGTTACTGACAAAGCGAAAGATAAAATTATTGAACTCCGCCAGAAAGATGGCCTGACGGAAAATTACGCCATTCGCGTAGCCGTTCAGGGCGGAGGCTGCTCTGGCCTGATGTATGATCTTCAGTTCGATACGGCGCAGCAAGCCACCGATCATATTATTGAAGACAAAGGAATTAAAATTTATGTCGACCGCAAGAGCCTGCTGTATCTAGCTGGTACTGAGCTAGATTTCTCCGATGGCTTGAATGGCAAAGGCTTCCAGTTCAGGAATCCAAATGCGTCTCGCACGTGCGGCTGCGGCGAAAGTTTTGCCGTCTAGCCTCAAATAATATCCGGGCTTTACGCTTTTTGAATTACATTGGTTCGTGAATTAAGTGTGGTATTTGTGTAAAAACACGTATCATGACTAATCATTAATCAATGTAATTTCTGTTTCTGATGAAAGCCAAATCCGTTTTCCACTCCCGCACGACGCTTACCGAATTGATGATTCCTTCCTACGCCAACTTTGGCGGGAAGATTCACGGGGGTATTTTGCTGTCATTGATGGATAAAGTTGCCTTTGCCTGTGCATCGAAGCACTCGGGTGCTTACTGCGTGACGGTTTCTGTCGAAGGGGTGGAATTTAAGCAGCCAGTCGAAGTGGGCGAACTTGTTTCGCTGTTGGCTTCGGTCAATCACGTGGGGCGCAGCTCGATGGTGATCGGCATCAAGGTGATTGCCGAAAATGTCAAAAAAGGCACGGTTAAGCATACCAATACCTCTTATTTTACGATGGTCGCCAAAGACGATGACGACCGCCCTACCGAAGTACCACCCCTCCTGCTTGAGAATAAAGACGACATCCGGCGCTTTCTGGAAGCCATCAAACGGAAAGAGCTGAAAGCCAATAACCGAATAAGTTTCGATAATGAAAAAACCCGCCTGTTTATGGAAAACGGCGGGCTGGATTTGCTCAAAGGCGAACGCTGCGTACTGGCTTAATTGGGTAGACGCAACGACTGCCAGGTTACTAATTGCCACTGATTGCCGTTTTTCACGTAAACATCCGTGTAGCGAAAACTCGTGTTAAGCGGCTGGCCATTCGTGAAGGCTTTTATCTCGCAAACGCCATTGAGAATGGCCGTTTTGCCGTATATCCGCGCCTTAAGCTCTTTCGAATCGATCGAATTATACTGCATACTACCATCCTTGATCGATTGAATAAAGGCCTGTTTCGTATCCGTTTTTCCACTGGAATGGATGTAAACCAAATCGCTGGCCAGTACTTTGTCCAGATACGTCAGGTCTTTGCTCACCTGCGCTGCAAAGCGGGCTTTTTCAACGTCCAGTACAGCTTTTTCGTCCGCGCTGGTCGATTGGGCATACCCCAGTGAAGTAGTGATTAGTAAGCCAAAAAAGAGTAAATACTTCATGCTTTGATAAGCGTTAAAGAGTTGATTGGTTAGATTCCTGATTATTTAGGGTATAAAGCACAGAATCCTTTCTGCTTACTGCGTTAACCGATAACTCGTTTAAAATACTTCACGGGCAATTTTCGTGATGTTGTCTGATTTGCCCATTGTATAAAAATGCAGCACGGGCGCACCCTTAGCCATCAACTCACGGCACTGCTGAACGCACCATTCAATGCCTACCTGACGCGCCTGCTGGTCATTTTCGCAGGCTTTCACGGCCCCAACCAAATCTTCGGGCATGTGGAGGTAAAAAATACTCGGCAATACATCCAGTTGCCTGCGCGTACTGAGCGGCTTCAGCCCCGGAATAATGGGAACGGTAATGCCCGCAGCACGGCATTGATCGACAAAGGCAAAATATTTCGCATTGTCAAAAAACATTTGCGTGACAATGTATTCAGCTCCGTTATCGATCTTTTGCTTTAGGTAGCGCATATCCGTCTCCGAGTCGATGGCCTCGAAGTGCTTCTCGGGATAGGCCGCTACCCCGATGCAAAAATCCGTCGGGCTCAGCGCCGTTTCCCCTTCGTGCAGGTAAATACCGCGATTCATGTCGCATACCTGCGCAACCAACTCACTGGCGTAGCTATGGCCGTTTTCCTTGGGCTTAAAATCCTTGTAAGGCTTTGCCGGATCGCCCCGCAGCACCAGCACATTATCGATTCCAAGGTATTGTAAATCAATCAGAAAATCTTCCGTTTCACCTTTTGTAAAGCCCCCGCAAAGTACGTGCGGCACGGGATCAACCCCGAAGCGATGCATGATGGCCGAGCAGATGCCAACGGTGCCGGGGCGTTTCCGGGTAACAATTTTTTTGATCGTCCCGTCTGGTTCTGGCCGTTCAATGTATTCCTCCCGGTGGTAGGTTACATCGATGAACGGAGGCTTAAACTCCATCAACGGCTCAATATTATCCAGCAGATTTTTCAAATTGTCGCCTTTGATAGGCGGAATTACTTCCAGGCTAAAGATGGTTTTACCAGCCGCTCTGCGAATATGTTCAGTAATCTTGGTCATTTGCGATCAGAAAAGATCCCAAAACGCTTCTACGCGTTATATTTTGGGCAGGACAAATTTAGAGGATAATGCGCGATAACTGGCTGCATTCCCTCCTTGATTCCCGTTTTTTCGGGATAAAAATTTCAGTGTCCTTTTTCAGTACAGGCAGACCTCCTCTGAAGGCTTCGTATTTACTTTTGCAACTTAAAAAAGCCCCAGCGAATCGCGGCAATCGCCATCCCTACCCGACTTTTTACGTTCATTTTTTCAAAAAGCGATTCCCGGTAGCCGTCCACCGTGCGGGGGCTGACGCACATTTTATCTGCAATCTGGGCGTAAGTCAAATCGCTGCACGCCATTTTCAGAAATTCATGCTCCCGACCGCTGAATTTGAAATAGGCCGTCGGCGCATCATTTTTTGCAGGATCCAGAACTTTCACCAATCGTTCGGTTAACGAAGCCGAGTAATGATAGCCTTTGGTACACACGTCATCCAGCGCCTGCCGTAGTTCCGCCGGACGACAGATTTTTAACAAATAGCCCCGCGCGCCGCTCTGAACCATGCGAACGACGTGATCTTCCTGATCCATCATGGATAAAGCAATGACCTTGATATCGGGGAAATTCTGCTTTAGATAAGCTGCGGTTGTGAAGCCGTCCATCTCGGGCATATGGACATCAAGCAACACGAGCTGAGGCCGGTCGCCCCGATTCAGGTATTTTAGCAGGTCCCGCCCGTGTTCAGCTACAATAGTGACTTCGTAATTATCGAATTTTTGCACCAGATCCGACAAACTGTAGGCAAATAGCCGATGATCATCAACAATCGCGATAGAGGTTTTCACATAAATAGCTTTTGAGGTAAGTGTCTGGAACTTACGGGAAATAGCCCCTTAAGTCAAATACTTGTTCATCTATTTATGGAACGTGATTATTTCTAGGAAATAGTCAATTTTAGAAGCTGTCCTAGAGGTGTTAACCACCTCTAGGACAGTTATTTTCAGGCGTCGTAACTTAAAACGGGAGCCAACCAGCGTTCCACATCCTCCACGCTCATGTTTTTCCGTTGCGCATAGTCATGTACCTGGTCTTTATTGATCTTGCCGGTAGCAAAATACTTCGATTCAGGGTGCGAAAAGTAAA
This sequence comes from Tellurirhabdus bombi, assembly GCF_021484805.1. Lineage (NCBI taxonomy): Bacteria > Pseudomonadati > Bacteroidota > Cytophagia > Cytophagales > Spirosomataceae > Larkinella > Larkinella bombi. The sequence continues at coordinate 4,915,538 of NZ_CP090557.1, forward strand.
ACCCACTCACCGACGAAGCCGGATACATGGCAAAACTTTCGGTTAGCTTGATGTCGATTTTACCCGCGTCCAGCAAATCAAAAAGCGTCGCTTTTTCCGTATGATCCGGGCAGGCCGGATAGCCGGGAGCGGGACGGATTCCTTGGTAATCTTCTTTAATCAGCTGTTCGTTGGAGAGTTGCTCATTGGTTGCATAGGGCCAAAATTCCTTCCGAACCCGCTCATGCATCAGCTCCGCAAAAGCTTCGGCCAGCCGGTCGGCCAGGGCCTTCACCATGATGCTGTTGTAATCGTCGTGGTCACGCTCATACTGCTCCAGTAAGGTTTCGATGCCAATACCAGCCGTAACGGCAAAGCCACCGATGTAGTCTTCCCGCCCACTTTCCAAAGGCGCAATAAAATCGGACAGGCAGAAGTTAGGCAACCCCGGTGCTTTCTGGTTTTGCTGACGGATAAAGTGTAAAACGGCTTTGGTGTCGTATACTAACTCCCCGGCCTGCCCTAAATCCAGCTTCCCCTGCCCGTTGACGTTCGCTTGCTGGCGGCTCAGTTTATATTCCAGATGCGTATGCGACCCGTGCCGCTCACAAGGAATCTGCCTAACAACTTCCTCAAAATCATGCAATAAAACGTCGTCCTCCGTTGAGTTAGCGGGAAAGAACCCAACCACTGCCTTGGCTTTCAGGAGCTTTTTATCGATGATTTCCTGCAAAAGCTGCTGCGCATCGTCGAACAGCTTCTTCGCTTCGTTTCCTACCACGGCATCCTCGAAAATCTTCGGGTATTTTCCGTGCAGCTGCCAGGTCTGGAAAAACGGAGTCCAGTCAATGTATTTGGCAATGTCGGCCAGCGAATAATCGTCAAAGTACCGATTACCCAGGAAAGTGGGTTTGGTTGGTTCAAAATCTGCCCAGTTGATCGCTACGCGGTTGGCGCGCGCTTTTTCAATCGTCAGCGTTGTTTTATCTTTTTGCCGCTTGGCATGATCGGCGCGTAGTTTGACGTACTCGGCTTTAATTTCCTGGAAAATCAGATCGCGCGTTTCAGAGGCTTCACTCGTCAAACGCCCGGCAACCGGCACGCTTCGGCTGGCATCCAGCACGTGAATGACCGGTCCCGAATAATGCGGATCAATTTTTACGGCGGTATGAATCCGGGACGTTGTTGCCCCGCCAATCAGCAACGGCACCTTGAAGCCCTGCCGCTCCATTTCTTTGGCTACGCCGACCATTTCATCCAGTGACGGCGTAATCAAGCCACTCAAGCCGATGATATCGACATTGTGTTTCTTGGCCTCTTCCAGGATTTTCTGGGTCGGCACCATCACCCCTAAATCGATGATTTCGTAGTTGTTACAGCCCAGGACAACGCCCACAATGTTTTTTCCAATATCATGCACATCGCCTTTCACGGTGGCCATCAGGATTTTCCCAACGGCTCTGGCCCCCTCCGATTTCTCCGCTTCGATGTAGGGAAGCAAGTAAGCCACCGCTTTTTTCATCACCCGCGCCGATTTCACGACCTGCGGCAGAAACATTTTTCCTTCGCCAAACAGATCGCCAACGACGTTCATGCCATCCATCAACGGGCCTTCAATGACCTGCAAAGGACGGTCGAATTGCTGACGTGCCTCCTCTACATCCTGGTCGATGTAGTCGGTAATGCCTTTCACCAGGGCGTGTTTCAACCGTAAACCGACCGGTTCCAGCCGCCAGCTTTCATCCTGAACGATTTCTTTGCCTTTCGCCTTCACGGTTTCGGCAAACTCAACCAGTCGCTCCGTCGCATCCTGGCGACGATTTAGCAGCACGTCTTCGCAGCGTTCGAGTAGATCTTTCGGAATTTCGTCGTACACGCCCAATTGTCCGGCGTTGACGATGCCCATGTCCAAACCCGCTTTGATGGCGTGGTAGAGAAAAGCCGAGTGCATGGCTTCGCGGACCACCTCATTGCCCCGGAACGAGAACGAGATATTAGACACCCCACCCGACACTTTCGCTAACGGCAGGTTTTCCTTGATCCAGCGCGTAGCGTTGATAAAATCAACCGCGTAATTGTTATGTTCTTCGATCCCCGTCGCAACCGTCAGGATGTTCGGGTCGAAAATAATGTCCTGAGGGGCAAAGCCAACCTGATCGACCATAATTCGGTAAGCCCGCTCACAAATTTCAATCCGACGCTCGTAGTTATCGGCCTGACCTTGTTCGTCAAAAGCCATTACTACAACCGCCGCCCCGTATCGATTAACCAGCTTAGCCCGTTGAATAAACGCTTCTTCGCCTTCTTTGAGCGAAATAGAGTTGACGATGGCTTTGCCCTGGACGCATTTCAAACCGGCCTCGATCACCTCCCACTTCGAAGAGTCGATCATGATGGGCACCCGGGCAATATCCGGTTCAGCCGCAATCAGGTTCAGGAAGGTGGTCATGGCTTCCACCGAATCCAGCATTCCTTCGTCCATGTTAATATCGATGACCTGCGCCCCGTTCTCCACCTGTTGCCGGGCGACCGACAAAGCAGCATCGTAATCACCGGATTTAATCAGTCGGGCAAAGGCTTTCGAACCGGTTACGTTGGTCCGCTCCCCGATGTTGACGAAATTGGTGGTTTCTGTAATTTTCAGAGGTTCCAGACCCGACAGTTTCTGGTAAGGTTCCGGCTGTGGCTTAGGGCGGGGCTGGTAGTTGGCCGCTACCTGGGCGATGGCCTGGATGTGATCCGGCGTCGATCCGCAGCATCCCCCGACAATATTGACAAAGCCTTCTTTGATAAAGTCCTCAATCTGAGCGGCCATGCTCTCCGGCGTTTCGTCGTACTCGCCAAACTCATTCGGCAAACCCGCGTTGGGATAGGCCGATGTAAAGAACGGCGACTCTTTGGCCAGCGTCTGCACGTAGGGGCGCATCAGCTCGGCCCCCAGCGCACAGTTTAGCCCCACACTCAGGAGCGGCAAATGAGAAACGGAATACAAAAAGGCCTCCGTCGTCTGTCCCGACAAAGTCCGACCCGACGCATCGGTAATCGTCCCGGAAACCATGATAGGCAATGGTTCCCGCCTGGTGTCTACAAAATATTTGTCAATGGCAAACAGCGCGGCTTTGGCGTTGAGCGTATCGAAAATCGTTTCGACCAGCAACAGGTCCGAACCGCCTTCGACCAGTCCCCGCACCTGCTCGTAGTACGAATCCACCAGTTGATCAAACGTGATGGCGCGGTAACCTGGATTGTTCACATCCGGCGAAAGCGAAGCCGTGCGGTTGGTGGGTCCCATAGCCCCGGCTACGAAGCGGGGCTTGGCGGGATTTTGCCGCGTGAACTCCACGGTCGTTTCTTTAGCAATCCGCGCCGATTCGTAATTCAACTCATACGCCAAATCCTCCATGTGGTAGTCGGCCATCGCGATGGATGTACTGCTGAAGGTGTTGGTTTCCAGAATATCCGATCCCGCTGCTAAGTATTGCCGATGAATCTCCTGAATAATATGCGGTTGGGTAATGGACAGCAAGTCGTTGTTTCCCTTCACGTCATGCGGCCAGTTCTGAAAACGTTCCCCCCGGTAATCCTCTTCTTCGAGTTTATAGCGTTGAATCATTGTCCCCATTGCTCCGTCGAGAATGAGAATCCGACGCTCCAGAAGGTCTTTTATCTTTTCCAAGTGTAATTATAGTTTTAAGCCCACCTAAACAGTTGATGATCAATCAAAAAACAGACAAGGGCTTATCGTCAGAAGAGGAAGTTGGCAGTTCGCCGCAGCGATCGACATTTCTCTTATCTCTCCCCGCCAGCGGAGCGGGGTGGAATGTGGCACCGTTCTAAAAAGGGGTTGCCAAGACATCGTTGGGTCCGATCCCTCCGTCTTTCTTGATAAGCTGTTGCAAAAATACACAAAGAGGCTTGTTTTGCCAAAATGATTATTTCGGACAGAACAAACCTCCCTGATTAAAATAACAAACTCGTTTCTAGCGCATTGTATCTGCTTTAGCGGTCGCATTGGCCGAAAGCATTTTATAAAGTGCGTCGCCTACCCGCTGGTTGACAAGGGGGCTGGCGTGCGCGTCGTTACGGCCCACAATCCGATCTTTAGGATCCAGGTCTTTGGTAACACTGCTCACTTCCAGAATGGGTACCTGCTGCTGCGCAAAATAGGTTTCTACAGGCTGGGTATACATTTTGGTTTTCTCGAAATTGTGCGAGAACGGAAAGATAACCACGAACAGACGAACGTTATTTTTCTTGCTATAATCCACAAAACGACTCAGATCGCGGATGTGGCTGTTCAGAATCGTTGTGTCGGTGTAAACACGTTTGGCGTAATCCTGATAAGGCGCGAAGTTTCCGTGCGGCAGTTGCCAGTAAATGTAGTTCAGGAGATAAGAGCGGGCAAATAAAGGCCGGGTCGGGCCAGGAACATCGGAGTAAGGCTCAAAGCCCTGGGGGACAACGCCTCCGTCCCGGGCGGCTTTCTCAATATCATTCGGAAAGTACTGCAACACCATCCAATCGGGCTTAACGCCGTATTTTTCAAAGCGTTCGTATTCATCCCGCGTATCTGATCCCGAAACCCCTAAATTATAGACTTCGTACTTATCCCCCAGCTTTTGGGCCAGGACATTGGAAAAGCGATCCTCTACATTCTTGATTCCGTGGCCCGCCGCAAAGGAGTCCCCAATGACCATTACTTTTGTTTTTCCCAGCGAATCGGCATGGTCTTCATCCCGGTATCCTTTTTCATTAACCGGGCTCCAATAGCGTTCAAACCAGATTTTTGAGGCCAGCGTGCTGTTTCCCTCGTGGCTCTGCGAAATGGTCATAAATACCATCTCCAGAAAAACCAGCAACACCAGCAGCGGCACAAACAGCGTGGCCACGTTAATCAGCCATTTCGGTGCTTTGGGATTCTTGACAATGTTGTAGTAAAAAATTCTCAGTAAATCGTAGAGGAAGAGAAATAAAACAACACCTTTGGCGAAGCGGATGTAGGCGTTGTCGAACAGGCCATGAAATGGATAGGAAAATGAAATTTTGAGTCGCTCGGGAAAAAACAGCAAAACTGCCAGCATGCTTATTAAAACAAGTCGCAGCAGGCTAGTAACTAATTTGGAGGTCATTGTATTTTAAATTGGTGGAAAAAGCAGGTATTCTTAGGGCGCCTTGATAAATTACCGGAAAAGTACAAACAAAGTGGCGCTATTCAAATGTTGTCTTCAGAAACCGAGCAATTGCTTGAGGGAAAGGCTGACGATTCTTTACCTTTATTTTTTGGATTGCTACGAAGAATGCGGTTGGCCTATTAGGCTGTTCAACCGCAAAAACACTATATTTGGCCGTTTTCATTTACTTTTTCGTTTACATTATTTTGAAACTAGCAGCCATTGATATCGGCTCCAACGCCGCCCGTTTGCAGATTTCAACCGTTCTGCACGTCGACGATGTGATTAGTTTTAAGCGCGTCGAGTATGTCCGCTTCCCGCTGCGTTTGGGGCATGATGTTTTTACATTTGGCAAACTTACTCCCGAGAGCGAAGCCCGAACCACCAAGCTGATGGAAGTTTATCGGCTCTTGATGGAATTACACGAAGTCGAAGACTACATGGCCTGCGCCACGTCGGCCATGCGTGAATCCCAGAACGGACACGAGGTAAGCGCCCGCATCAAGCAAGCAACCGGCATCGATATTCACATTATTGACGGCCAGAAAGAAGCGGAAATCATCAACAACGTGGTCGTCCAGGCGCTGGACGAGCGGCAGTATCTGCACATCGATGTAGGCGGTGGCAGCACCGAACTAAACGTATACCTGAATCGCCAGAAAGTTGCTTCTAAATCCTTTAAAATTGGTTCAGTACGGCTCCTGGAAGGAAAAGAAACCAAAGGCGCGTGGCAAAAAATGGAAAGCTGGATTAACGAAAATGTTGATAAAAGCCAGAAAATCATGGCGGTCGGTACCGGCGGAAACATCAACAAAATCTTTAATCTGGTCACTAAATTTTCCGACAATACCACCACGCTGGACGAGATTATCCGGATGAAAAATTACATCGCTGGCTTTAGTCTGGATGACCGGATCAACAAGCTTCGTCTGAATGCCGACCGGGCTGATGTGATTATCCCGGCGTCTGATATTTACATCTCGGTAATGCAGTGGGCGGGGGCCGCCAACATCATTGTTCCAGACTTAGGATTGCGGGATGGGATTATCCAGCTTGTCTATAATCGCTTGCTCAAGAAGCAGTCAAAAAAATAATCCTTCTTCGATTAGTCAATAAAAAACCCCAGTAAAATAATATTACTGGGGTTTCCTTTAGCATATTCTCTATCTATTTACTAAGTTTCTTGTGCGGTTTAGACACCCACAAAAAAATTTGGTCACATCTGATCTGAATATTTTCGTCATTTAATGCACAAAATTATACAACTGACTAATCCTCAAGCTGATCAGATTCCAAAATTTATAGAAAAAAACTTTTTATTTTTTCAGCCCCGTCATTTTCTTAATCAACCGGACTGTCCACTCCATTATTTTGCCGCTGTCAACCAGCATACCGGACTGGCAGAACTACACGGAATTTTATACGAACGGAATGGTTGGGCGATAAGTCCTTCGGCGGCTTCGTTCGGTGGAATTGAATTTCGGGACAATTTACCCACCAAGGTCTTAACGGATTTCATTCAGGCAATGATTTCCTTCTGCCGGGCCAACTCGTTGAAAGGGATTCGCCTGCTTTCTTATCCGTTTTGTTACGTGCCCAAAAACGCGCAGCTCCTGCACGAAGCACTTCTGGCGTCTGGTTATTGCGTCAGCTACGACGATCTCAATTATCACCTTCCCGTCACCAGCCAGCCATTGCTGAAATCGTTGTCGTCTTTCAAGCGCAATACACTTCGGAAAAGTAAACGGGCGGGATTTCACGGAGCGATCTGGCAACAACCTGACATTCATCAGTTGTTTGAATTTATTCGGCAAGCCCGTGAGCGGCGGGGCATTCCCCTTACCATTTCAGAAGAAAAACTAGGGAGCCTCATCCAGGATTTTCCCGACGTCTGCCACGTATTCGCGGTCTGGCAGCAAGATCGGCTGGCTGCAACTTCCGTAGGTATTCGCGTGGCCCCCGGCATTCTGTACCATTTTATGGGAGCTGATCACGGTGATTTTCTGGCGTATAGCCCTACAGTTTTGCTCGTCGAAACTTTATACAATTATTGCCAGGAAAATAACATTACACTTCTTGATCTGGGTACTGCCAGCAGCTACGGCGTCCGAAACGAAGGCTTAGCTTTCTTTAAACGACTTCTGGGGGGCCTGGAAAGTCCTAAATACGCCTACGAGCTGGCGTTTTAATTGACTGGCTTTCGCTTCGTGACCATCGCCCAGAAAGAAGCCACAATGTGATTGATGTCTTCAGAAACCCGCAGCAGTAAAATGAGGCCCACAAACAAGCCCGTTAAAACGGCCGAGCGAAAGACAATACTGGTTAGCGTGAAAAATAAATCGCCCTGCCACTCCGGTAAAATCAGCGACACGAGGTACGTTACAATTAGCACAAATAAAGCTTTCAGCGCCGCCGTGGTGAATGGCAACATCTTGTAAAAAACCCAGACCAGTGACACCCGGCTTACAGTATACAGCAACGTGGTCAGTGCCGTCGCCAGGGCCGCGCCGTTAAACCCATACAGCGGAATCAGGTAGGAATTGGCGGCGATGGCTACCAGCGCCATCACAATAACCAGGTAGGTCGAATAGCGAAAATGCTTGGAATAAGTAATCATTTCGGCGTTCAGGCCCATCGCCATATCGATCAGCTTCGAGAGCGAAATAAACAAAACCACCCATTTCCCCTGGCTGTATAAATCGGCTTTGGGCAAGACGCCGAGAATGCCGTCGATGTTGGTAAAAACCAGCAAAAAGGCCAAACCGCCTACCAAAAGCTGGTTCAAGGATGATTTGCGGTACAACTCGAGCACGTGCGTCCAGTTTTCTTCCCGGATGGAGTTCGCCAGCAAAGGCGTTGAAATCTGGGTAATGGATTTACGGGGAATTTCGATGATCCCGGCGATGTAGGTCGCAATGATGAAAATAGCCGTTTCTTTCAGCCCTTCACCGTGCGACAGCATAGTCCGGTCAATCAGCATCACCAGATTAATTCCAACCCCGCCCATCACGATAAATAGGCCGTAATAGACCATTTGCCGAAACATGCCGTTACGTAGCTGGCCGAAGTCAAAGCGCAGTGAAAACCGCCCGAGGTGCGCAATATAAAATAGTAGAATAATAACCGCTGATCCATAAGACGCTACCAGCAGATAGATCATCAGGTCAAAACTGTACCAACCCAGCCCAAATAGCAGGACAATAAATACGTTCGCCAGCTTTAAATACACCTCCCGCACAAAAGTTGGAATGGCAATGCGGGCATTGTTTCGGCAATAGGCTTCCAGCACGACCAGATAAATCCAGAAAATAGTCAGCGGAACGACCAAAGCATGGTACGGAATCAACTCCGGTGATTTGGCGGAGAAATAATTCTGGATTTGTTCTTCAAACAGGAAGTAGGCAAGCGTAAACAGGGCAACGCCAATCAGAGGAAACGACAGCAGAAAGCCCAGAAAACCATTGTGTTTGGTTTTGTCATCCCGGAAATAACTGAAAAACCGGTCGCCGATAAAGGGCGTTCCCAAGTGCGCAAAAGCTGCAAAAACCAGGCTGTTTTCCAGCAGGATACGCGAAATAGCCAACTGGTGGGGCTCCAGGAATTCGGGCGAAACCAGAAGCTGGTTTACAATGCCAATCGCAACGCCAATGTAGGCCCCCAGACTGGCTTTGAGGCTCTGGCGAATAATGATTCCCATTTTACAGTTTTACAGCCATGCGGCCCGTATAGTCGATCCGGTTGAGCAGCAACGGAATGTTGTTTTCGGCAAAGTACTGATCAACCGCTTTGCGCGCTCCATGCCAGTGGCCGTAGTCGTCAATAATCAAGACACCACCTTTGGCCAAACGCGGGTACAAGTGCACCAATTCATGATAAGTCGATTCGTACCAGTCGGTGTCCAGTCGCAGCAAGGCGATTGTTTCGGGTAATACCTGCGGAATTGTGTCCTCCACTTTCCCTTTGACGTACTGAATCTGCGCTGCCGGGTAAGCCGTCCGACCCATATTCTGCTGCACGTCGGGCAAGTCGGCCAGGCATTTATCGCGACCATCCCAGGTTTCGAACGCCTGGTCGCCCACAAAGTTGACGTCATTTTCGGTTGGCTCGCTCATGCCCTCGAACGTATCGTACAGATACAATTTCCGGTTGGTTTGCTTTTCGGCTAGTAGCGTCAAGGCACTCATCATCGAACTACCACCCCGCCAGACACCACATTCGACAAAATCCCCCTCGATTCTGGCTTTCAGCACGTATTGCACCGCCTGATGCAGCGCGAACAGCCGCTCCTGCGAAGTCATGGTATAGGGGCGACACTGCTCATACAAGCGCATAAACGCTTTTTCGCCCGTCATGTCGGCTTGTTTCAACTGCTCATCTTTCAAGCGGGTAACGCCGTAGCCGAAGCGGTTGGCGAGACTGATGATGCTTTTTCTAAGACCTTTTGTCATTCTATTTTAAAAAAGAATCGCCTTTAACTTGTCAATCTGCTGGTGCATTTCGTAGTCCCGTTCCATTTTTCGGCGGGCCTCCTGCCCCATTTCAGCCGCCCGGTTCGGATTACCAAGCAACTCAATGATGTATTTTGCCATGCCATCAACATCGCCTTCCTCAACCAAATAGCCCGTTTTTTCGTGTTCAACGGCTTCTTTAATTCCAGCGTGTCGCGTACTGACAATTGGCAGTCCGGCGGCGGAGGCTTCCAGAACCGTGTTGGGTGTCCCTTCTGAATCACCGTTTTCGGGATTGACGACCGAGTGCTGAACAAACAGCCGCGCTTTGCGGTGCCATTCGGCAATTTCATCCGCGGTCTTCACGCCCAGAAACTGCACGGCATGACGCAGTTGCAATTTGTCCACCAGCTTTTTACAGGTCTCCAGCAGTTCGCCGCTGCCAATCATGACCAGCTGGGCGTCGGGGTGCGTTTCCAGTACTTTATCGAAAGCCTGGATCGTTAAATGCGGCGCTTTTTTACCTGCAAAACGCCCAACGGCCAGCACAATTTTATCGGCTTTTTCGGGTGCCGCCCCGTAAAATTTCTCAACGTCAACGCCGTATGGATTGAGCTTCACCTTTTCGGCACTGGCTCCCAACTGAATCAACTGCTCGGCCATATCGCCCGAAACAGCTATAATCGCTTTGGCCTGCGCGAACAGTTTTTTATAATCGTCTTTGTTTTCCTCAATTGTTGGTCGATACGAAGCATCAAAACCGTGAAAATGAACCACCAAAGGTACATTGGCTTTGCGGCAGGCATCCATCACGCCACAACCCGTCGGCCCGTATTCAGCCAGCAGCACGTCGGGTTTCTGCTCGTTCAGATATGCCGTCAGCGCCCGGGTGTAAAAAGCGGGATACAGGGCTGGAATCACCCGTTTTATCCCAACCCGCACCGGCTCGGCCAGCGGCATATGAATAATGCTTTCGCCTTCTTTATTTTGATACGGTCGCCAGCCACCCGTCAGCGTCAGGGCCGGATCCAGGTATTTCAGGTGGTTATAGATGAAAGTCTCCGGGTAGTTATTCGCGTTTGGATAGGCAATGCAAAGTTTCATACGCTTATATTTTCCTTCCAACAACCAGGTACGTACAAGCGTCTTTATCGCGCGTTTCCTGCGAAGTCGTTTTATCGAATAACTGAATCAATAACTGCATCAGAAACGTAAAAGGCGGCCAGGCCCATTTTGGTATCTTAAACAAGAAACCGTCCTGAAACAGTTGCAAACCCATCGCCGAGCGGCCAATAATTCCCCGAAAAGCAACCACCTCAAACCCATTTCTAGCCACAATTTTCTGCAAACCCGCCGAAGTCCAGCGCCAAAAATCCGTTGGATCGGGATGATACATCCAGTAACCATGCGTTGTGAGCAACAGCGTTCCACCCGGTTTCAGAATGCGGCAAGCTTCCCGCAGATAGCCTTCGGGGTCTTCAACGTGTTCCAACACTTGCGTCGACAACACCACATCAACCTGATTATCGGCCATTTGAATCCGGCTGTCGGAGCCAATGTGTACTTCGGCGTGCGGGTTCCAGGCCAGATCAATGCCCAGATAGTTGACATTTTCCGGCGGAAACAAGGATACATACGGCTTCGTCCCGCACCCAAAATCAGCCAGCGTAATGCGACCCGAGCGAGTCAATGGGTCCACAAACGACGTTTTGGCGTATTGCACCAGTTCGCGCAGTTTTGTCAGGTAATACCGCCGGGGATTGGCCAGACCGGGTTTGATCCGGTAATGTTCTTCCGGATTGTCGGGCAGGGCTTCGGTGCGAACGCTGGTGTCACTCATGCCGGTTCCTGATAAGTCTCGTTAATAAAGGCCGCAATTCGTCCGGCCGCCTGGCCGTCCCACAATTGCGGAATCTGGCCTTGCTTGGCTTTACCATCCAGGATTTCCAAGACTTTTTCGTGCACCGTTACTGAATTCAGATCAGCCAGCAACTGGTTTGTTCCAACCTCTACCGTCACGGGGCGTTCGGTGCTGTCGCGGAAGGTCAGACAAGGCACTTGCAGGTAAGTCGTTTCTTCCTGAATCCCGCCCGAATCGGTCACGATAATGGCGGCATTTTCCATCAGGTTCAGGAATTCCAAGTAGCCTTGTGGTTCCAGCAAACGCAGGTTCGGAATGGCCGTTAAGCGCTCCCAAAGTTCGAAGCGTTTCAGGTTGTTTTCGGTACGTGGGTGAATCGGGAAAAGCACCGTTTTGTAGACCGCAGTATCTTCCACAATCTGCACAATGCTTTGCAAGCCGCCTTCGGCATCTACGTTGGCGGGCCGGTGCATGGTCATAACCACGTAGCTTTTCGGCTCCAGACCCATCTGCCCAACGGTGTTCAATTCGGCGGCTTTTTTGCGGTAGTGCACGAGCGAATCGATCATGACGTTACCGACAAAATGTACTTTCTGATCGTTCACACCTTCCCGTTTCAGATTGTCCAGTCCGGCCTGTTCCGTCACAAAAAGATGATCCGAAATGCTGTCGGTCAGAATGCGGTTGATTTCTTCGGGCATCCGACGGTCACCACTGCGTAAACCCGCCTCCACGTGAACCACCGGAATGTGCATTTTCACGGCGACCAACGCACAGGCAATCGTCGAGGTCACGTCGCCCACCACCAGAATGACATCGGGTTTTTCCGTTTCCACCACCTGCTCAAATTCCAGCATGATCCGTGCCGTTTGCTGCGCGTGCGAGCCGCCCCCAATGCCGAGAAAATAGTCTGGCTTAGGCAATTCGAGCTGGTTGAAAAACACATCGCTCATCTTGGCGTCGTAATGCTGGCCGGTATGAACGATTTTCGACTGAATTTGCGGGTATTGCTGAAAAGCCCGGTGCAGCGGTGCGACTTTCATGAAGTTGGGCCGCGCACCCACAATATTTAAAATTTTCATCTCAGGTTGTTACGTTAGGCTGGTGTTTCCGCCCCGTGGCGTACTCAAACGCCCGTACGTATTCTTGCAGCACTTTATGGATATTTACTTCGTCGCGAATAATTTGTAACGACCGTTCGCCGAACGCCTTCACTTTTTTTGGATCAGCCAGCAGCGAATCGATGGTTTGAGTCAAGCTATCAGCGTCGCCATTCTGGAAATAATAGCCGTTCTGGCCCTCACGCACCAGCCGTTTTTCGGTTCCATCAGCCACCGAACAAACCACGGGTTTGGCAAAACACATGGCGTCGTTGATCGACAGCCCGCCCATCCCCGCCAGCACATAAATGGCCGACGCGTGCAGATAACGACCCAGCGACACGGCATCGTAAACGCCGCCGACAAACTTCACCCGGTCAGCTACGCCCCGCTTTTCCGCGTGTTGCTTCAGCTTCTCCTCCTCCGGTCCGTATCCAACCACCACCAGTTCGATGCCGGGGTATTTGGCCTGTAAGCGCTGTACTGTGTCGATGATCAAATCAACGCGTTTCCACTTCACCAGCCGACCCACGTGGACCAGCCGATAGGGATTGGGCGGCAGAATCAGGTCTTCGTATCGAACCTGCTCGTAGGCTTTCAGCAGTTCGTCGGTGTCGGGCGAATTTGACGTAATGAAGATTTTTTCCTGCGGAATGCCGTAGCTGCCAATGATTTGCCGCGCTTCGTCGGTGTAATAAATATGAGCCGCCGCCCGGCGCAGATACACCCGACGGACAGCGGTTACGCCCAGAAACCAAAGGTAGCCTTTCAGGCTCATGTTGGTACTCAGGCTGAAATCTTCGTTCAGGTTGTGGCCGCCGTAGTAGTACTCTTTGACTTTGCCCCAGGTCGGAATATTGAACGGAATATCGCGGTTGATCAGCTTGATGCCGGTCGCTTTGAACCAGCCCCAGAACTCGGTACTCATCGCGAAATGCAGAATATACGGCCAGTTGACAATTAGTACGTCCGGCTTTTCTTTTTCCAGAACTTCCTGAATCCCGCGCAGAAATGGTTTTTTATACCAAGTTTTGTATTCTTCCAATTCATACAACCGGAATTGGCGGCTCGATGTGTCTTCGTGTACGCCCGACCCAAGGCTCGCGCTTCGCTGGCCCGGTTTGATTAAAGCCACCTCGACGCCATACTCCGTCACCAGTTTATTTAAAACCAGCGTGAAGTAGTGCGGCAACCCAGCCATTAAGAAGCAAACTTTCATTTTATCTAGTTGCCCAAAATTGAATTTTGCAAAGGTACAAAATTTACCCCACCTTGCCTTTTCCTTTTTCGGGCGATCAGCCCAGGTCTAACGGCGCTTTTAGCGCAAATACGGATTAGGCGGAAATCTCAGCAGCTTATAACCCTGTTCCTCTAGCTTTTGCAGGACGCCGGAAGTTGGCGTTTTCTTGAAAATAACCACTGAATACGCCTCCGGCGGAACAAGCGTAGTAGCCGTTAATAAATTTCTGATTTGGATCTTACGCTGTTGTTTCTCAATGGTTGCAGCGGCCCCGACGTTGCCGGGATTGAACCCTTTATACGCCATCATCGGCAGGCCCAGCGAACACGCCATTTTTTCAAATTCCCGGATGGAAATTTTGTGCACGTAGTTGCCTACGACCTCAAACGAATACTGGTTTTTCCAGATTTTTCGCAGCAAACCCGTATCGATTCGGTCCAGAATATTCCGTATAAAGAGCAGAATCGGCATCTGAATCACGGGGTCCACCGGTTCCTGGATAACAACCGCTTCTCGACATACGCGCAACATTTCGTAGAAACCAATGGCCGGGCGCGGAAAATGATGGTAGGCTTCCTTGCAAAACACGTAATCGAACGAATTATCCGCAAACGACAGCTTTTCCACGTTTTCAACCGAATACTGCCGGATTAGCCCCGCCTCTTTCACCCGCTCCAGAATGGAATCGGTCAAGTCGCTGGCAACCGCCTCACAACGCTGGCGCAGAAAATAGGCCGCATCGGCGCCGTAGAGATCGCCGACCGTTAGCACCGACGTTCCCGGCTGAATCAGCGGCTGCGTCAGTTGCCAGAATTGCTGGTGAATGAAATGTCCTACCGTTCCTTCCTGAAACAGGGAATAATCGGCACCGCCCGCTTCCAGACCCGCCGATACGCGCTTGATGTGGTCTTCATGGGCTTTGTAACTATCGTTTGTAATCATGTCCAACACAACGTGCAAGGATACAAAGGTAGAACGGAGTTGCGACGTATTTACGATTCAGCCGACTTTTTAGCCATCCGCACCGCTATTTTCCCAGTAGGGCAAGTGCGGCGGTTTCCGTACTTTTGCGCCATGCTCTTATTTCGCTTTTTGTTTAAAGATGCTTTCCGGGCACTCATTTCACCGACTGGCCGCACTTTTCTTTGGCTGTTGCTGGTTTATGGAGGTCGTAAACGCTTCTCCCGCCAGCTTGTTCGCTTTAGCCGCTATCAGCTCGAAGTGCCTGACGCGCTGTCTTTTGTCTGGCAGTACAAAGAAATTTATACCGACGAACTCTACTATTTCAAGCCGGGCAGCAGCCAGCCTGTAATCATCGACTGCGGAGCTAACATTGGCATGAGCGTGACTTATTTCCGTGAACGTTACCCACAAGCCCGCATCATCACGTTTGAGGCGGACCCGGTGATTGGGAAAATCCTGCAACAAAACCTGCAAACGAACGGCATTTCGGGCGTTGAAGTCGTGAACAAAGCGGTCTGGACCGACGATCAAGGCGTTTCGTTTGGTAGCGAAGCGGCTGATTCTTCGTCTATTTTTTCGACCGAAACCAAAAATATTGTTCCTTCAGTTCGATTGCGGGATTACCTGCTCCGCGAATCTCGCATTGATTTATTAAAAATTGACATTGAAGGTGCCGAAACCGCCGTGCTGGAAGACTGCCGCGACGTGCTCAATCGAGTTAACCACCTTTTTGTGGAATTTCATTCGTACATCGGTCATCCGCAAACGCTGGCGACCGTCATGACGATTCTGGAGGAAGCGGGTTTCCGGTATTATCTGGACACCAACCAGCACCGCCGCCGTTCGCCGTTCATTGATTTTCGCTATCCGGGTAGTGCCGTGATGGATTTACAGCTAAATATCCATGCATGGCGCGAAAACTGAATATCCTGCAACTAAGCACCTATCATACATCGGGTGGCGCAGGCATTGCGGCTAGACGGCTTAACGAAGCGCTTGTGCGGGCGGGTCAGAATTCCTGGATGCTGGTTCCGCAAACGGACCGTCCCGAGCCTCACGTGGCCGGACTGGCCGAAACAACGCTAGAACGAAAAATGGCCTTTGCGCGCTTTGCACTGGATCGCCTGAGCTTCTGGCCTTACGAAAAAAGCAAAGCCGAGCGGTTTGCCTTTTCGCCAGCGCGGGTCGGTACGGACATTAGCCGCCATCCGCTGGTACAGCAGGCCGACATTCTGCACCTGCACTGGACACAGTTTGGTTTTCTTGGCTTGTCAGACATGAGCAAGCTCTTCCGACTTGGTAAACCCGTTGTCTGGACCTTGCATGATATGTGGGCGTTTACGGGCGGTTGCCATTATAGTCGGGGTTGTGCGCATTACCAAACCCACTGTCACCACTGCCCTTTTCTTCGCAATCCGGGAGCGCATGACTTGTCGTATCGCCTCTTCGAGAAGAAGGTCGAGCTTTACCACAACGCACCCCTGACGTTTGTAACCCCTAGTAAATGGCTTTCTAAGTCATTAAAAGTTAGCCATCTTGGTCAACCCTTTCCGGTGCATGTCTTACCGAACCCCATTGATTCTAACCGGTTCCAACCGGCGCAGGATCGGCAGGTAGTTCGGCGGCAACTGGGTTTGCCCCTCGACAAAAAACTACTTTTGTTTGGCAGCTTCAACACGCAGGACCCGCGCAAGGGATTTCGTTACATCCAGGAGGCGCTGCAATTACAGAAAGATCGATTACCAGACACAGAAATTGTTATTTTTGGCAAATCAAATCCAGAAATAGTCAATGCCCTGCCGCTGCCCGTCACGAACCTGGGTTCGATTACTTCGGAAGAAAAAATGATTGCTGTCTATCAGGCCGCCGACGTCTTGCTCATTCCCTCGTTGGAAGATAATTTTCCAAATACCATCATCGAATCGCTGGCCTGCGGTACGCCGGTTCTGGGATTTCGGACGGGCGGGATTCCAGAGCAGATTATGCATCGGCAGACCGGCTATCTGGCGCAGCTTGCCTCTGCCGAGGATTTGGCGCAGGGGTTGCACTGGCTCCTAACCCAGGCCGATCTGCCCATCATGCGGCAAAATGCGGCGCGCCACATCCATTCGTGGTTAAGCTACGAAGCGATGGCTTCTGAGTTTACGGAGCTTTACCAAAACCTGCTTAAAGCCTGATATGCCCAAACTTTCCATTATCACCGTCACGTACAACGCCGAGCGCTATCTGGAACGGACCATCCGAAGCATCCTGGCCAATGGTCAGAGACCAGAGGTTGAATATCTGGTGATCGACGGGGCCTCGAAAGACGGAACCTTAGGGATTATCCGACAATATGAAGTTGTCATTCAACGCTGGATTTCTGAATCTGACCGGGGTTTGTACGATGCCATGAACAAAGGATTGCAGGCTGCCACGGGGGAGTATGTCTGGTTTTTGAACGCGGGCGATGAAGTCCACGACAGCCAGGTTATTCCACAGCTACTCCGGGCTATCGATACGCAGCAGGCCGACGTGTATTACAGCGACGCCCTTTTCGTGAATGAGTCAGGACAGCCCGTTGGCCTTCGCTCCGAAATAACCCCGCATCGCTTGCCTAAAAACCTAACCTGGCGGGACATGGACATGGGTATGAAAGTATGTCATCAGGCGTTTATTGCCCGACGAATCATAGCACCCCAATACCCCATCGATAATCTCAGCGCTGATATTGACTGGGAAATTCGCTGTCTGAAAGCGGCTAATAAAATTGTTTATCTACCTTTCATCCTCTGTAAGTACCTGACCGGCGGACTCTCGGTGCAGCGGCATCGCCAATCGCTCATTGATCGCTTTAAGGTACTGGCCACGCATTTTGGCACCGTTCCCACTTTGTGGAATCACGCCCGGATCGTGATCAGAGCGGCTCGTAAACGACTGAATACCTGATTCTTTTACCAACGTTATTTATGTCCCTACAAAACATTCATCTTAAGTTTCCGCTTCTTCTTCTGTTCTGGCTCACGTTGCTTCGCACGTTTGCCCAACCCATTGCCACTGATACGACTGCTTTTGAACGAAATAGTCTTCAGCACCGTATTCCATTAAAGGCGTTCATTATTCCTTCCGTCCTGATTGGTGGTGGTGTAGCCTTGCTGGATAGCCGCACCCGCGAGCCTTTCCAGACCATGAATGTTGTCACCCACCTCGACGATTATCTGGTTGTTAGTCCGTATGCTTTGCGAGTAGGTTTGCAGGTTGCCGGCGTCAAACCCAATATCAAGCTGGGCGATGAAATTGCCGTTACGATTGTGGCAAACGTGCTGGCAGGCGGCGTTACCGAAGGGCTGAAGCGAACGGTTGGCTCCCTCCGCCCGAATGGCGAAGACCGAAAATCGTTTCCTTCTGGCCACGCTGCCATTTCATTTACCGGTGCGGAGCTGCTGCACCAGGCTTATCGGCATAAAAGTCCCTGGATTAGCGTGGCCGGGTATACCTTAGCAACGGCAACCAGCGTTTTACGAGTAGCCAATCTACATCACCACTGGGGCGACGTATTAGCCGGCGCCGGAATCGGAATTGCTTCTGTTAAACTAACTTATCTTGCTTATCCACTCGTAAAAAAGCAGTTTAGCCGACACAGGAAGCAACGTGTTAAAGATTAATCTTCGATGAATTTTCCATTTCCTTGAAGAGATTTGTCGATTAATACCAAAATGAAAATAAATTTGCGGCTCATTTAGGAGAAACCAACGATTCTTCTTTTGTATATCCTGAACTTAAAATAGAATTAAATCATGAAGCGTATAGCTGTTTTTACTTCCGGCGGTGACGCACCTGGTATGAATGCCTGCATCCGGGCAGTTGTTCGGGGGGCAGTTTACCATGGAATCGAAGTGTTCGGCGTTCGGCGGGGCTACAACGGAATGATAAACGGCGATATTTTCCAGATGACCTCTCATTCGGTTAGCAACATTGTTCAACGGGGCGGTACGATTCTGAAATCGGCCCGAAGCAAGGAGTTTATGACACCCGAAGGTCGCCGCAAAGCATTTGAACAACTGCAAAAAAATAATATTGAAGGGCTGGTAGCGATTGGTGGAAACGGTACGTTTACAGGTGCCACCATTTTCTACGACGAATTTGGCATTCCAACCGTTGGTGCGCCGGGAACCATTGACAATGACCTGTACGGAACCGATCACACCATTGGCTTCGATACCGCCGTCAATACCGCCCTGGAAGCCATCGACAAAATTCGGGATACAGCCGATTCCCACGACCGCGTATTTTTCATCGAGGTAATGGGCCGCGACTCCGGTTACATCGCAATTCAGTCCGGTATTGCCGGGGGCGCTGAGATGGTGATGGTTCCGGAAGTACTAACTCCCATTCCCGAAGTTATTGAAACGCTCAAACAAGGCTGGAGCCGCTCCAAGTCTTCGTCGATCATCATTGTGGCCGAAGGCGACGAAGAAGGAAACGCCGCCGAGGTTGCGGAAAAAATCCGTTTGCACGTTGGCTCAGGAGTCGATATGCGGGTAACGACGCTCGGACACATCCAGCGGGGTGGTGTTCCTACGGCCTATGACCGCATTCTGGCGAGCCGGCTTGGTCTGGGCGCGCTGGAAGGCTTGATGAATGGGGAAAAGAACGTAATGGCGGGCGTCGTCAACAACGAGTTGGTTTACACGCCTTTCCGCGATACCATTCGTTTGCCCAAACCAATCAGTGAGGACATGCTGCGGATGGTGCGTATCCTGAGCGTATAGCTCAGGCGTAGCCCATTAGCTTGTAAACGACGTACCCGACTAGCTCACGTAAGAGCTGGTAGCTGTCCCGGAAGGCCCCTTCAGAAGGTAGAATAAGGTTATCCGGCGTATAAAGCCGCTGTTGGCCCATTATATCGGCGGAGTAAGGTACAACCTGGATTTGCTGTTTCTGAAAACAAGCCACCGCTCGTTGCATATGAAAGGCGGACGTGATCAGAACATATTCATTATCAGAGAACTTTTGACGGAGAATTGCCGCTGTAAAACGGGCATTTTCGTAGGTATTCAGGGATTTATTCTCCAGAATAATGGCATTCGCCGGAATGCCGCCTGCCTGTAGAAATTGCGCGGTTAATTTTCCCTCATTAGCGATCTCACGCGGAATAATTGGATCTCCGCCGCCGCTAATCAGGATTTTCTGGATTAGTCCCGCTTTGTACAACAAGAGCGCCTGCCCCATCCGATCGGCGTGATCGGCTAAAAAAATCCGGTTGAACGGTTTAATATCCGAGCGCATAATTCCTCCCGTCAGCACAATACCAATTCGAGGCTTTGTGGTCTTCGCCAGCGTGGTGGGCGGCACCTCCCACCACAGGGCAATTTCATTACTCAGAAATCCATTCCCCAATAAAAACCAGAGTCCAATCCCAAGCTGTAGCCAGCGGCGGCGATACCGCGGATTCTTCACCAACAACGCAGCCAGTAAGGTAATGGTTAGCAGCCCAGCGGGCATGATGATGTAATACAGAACTTTAGACAAAAAGAAGAACATGAGAAATGCAGTAATCGGGAATTCTATCGTTTAAAAAGGGTAAATTTGTACGTAAAATCTTACATCAACTAGTCAGGATGTCAAACTTTCATCGAATTTGTTTAACAGTCTTCTTTATCGGTTACTCCGCCTTGACGATGGCGCAGGCTCCTGCCGCCAGTCACCGCATTAGTGCCCATCTGAAAGGACTCTCCAATAAGACCGCTTACCTGGCGAATTACTTTGGCCCTACGCAGTACATCCCACGCGACACGGCCCAGTCGGATGCCGAAGGACGCCTCCTGTTCGATGGAGCCAACACATTGCCGGAAGGTCTTTACATGATTGTGGTTGACGCCAAGCCCGTGATGCAGTTGGTTATTGGTGAGCAGAATTTCTCGTTTGAAGCCGACACAGCCGACATCGTTGGAACAATCAAGTTTGCAGCTCCCGGCGAAAGCGCTCTTTTCTACGATTATCAGAAATTTCTGCAAAAGCAATATAAGCAAATTACGGCCATTCGGAATCAGAACGGAGCAAATAATCAGACACAGATTGCCGCCCTTCAGAAAGAGTCTAACACTTACCGCACGGATTTTATTAAGAAAAACCCCAAGTCTCTGACGGTGAAATTGCTGCAAGCGGTTGCCGAACCCGAGGTTCCACCGGCGCCAAAGCTTGCCAATGGCCGCCCCGACTCGCTTTTTGTGTTTAATTACTACAAATCGCACTTTTTCGACGGATTTGATTTCTCGGACGAACGCTTGCTCCGCTCTCCCTTTGTCCAACAAAAACTGGATCGTTACCTGAAAGAACTAACCGTGCAAACGGTCGATTCACTGATCAAAGAAGCGGATTACCTGGTTGGTCGGGCCAAGGCAAATAAAGAGATGCTTTCGTACACGATTTGGTACATTACCAATCAATACGAGCAGTCGAAAGTGATTGGACTGGACGGCGTTTTCGTGCACATGGCGGAGAAATATTACCTGACGGGTGTCATGCCGCTTTCGGACACGGCATCGCTGAGCAGCATTCGCAAACGGGCACAGATCCTGAAGCCTCTACTGGCCGGAAAAATCATTCCGAACATGAGCGCCCAGGATTCCCTGGGCCGTCCCCAGGCTCTGCACAGCGTTAAAGGCGAGTATGTGGTTGCTTTTATGTACGACCCCGATTGTGGACACTGCAAGGAATCGGCGCCCAAGCTGAAGAAATTTTTTGAAGATCACCGCGCCAAAGGCATGCAGGTATATGCCGTAGCGATCAACAACACCCCCGAGAAGTGGCGGCAATTTGTTCGGGAGCAGAAATTACAGGGCATGGTTCATGTGTATGGCCCTAGCTCCGGCATCAATTTTGAACAGAAATACGACGTTTATTCAACCCCAACAGTCTATTTTCTGGACAAAAACAAAAAAATTCTGGCGCGTCGTCTACCCGTTGAAGAGCTGGAAAGTTACTTCCAGTTTATGCAGCGGCAGCAGCCCGCCAAGCCAAAGGCACCTACCCCAACAGCCAAAGCGGGCAGTGCCGCAAGTACTAAAAAATAAAAGCGAGGGCCGGAGTTTTCCGGCCCTCGCTTTTAGAGAGAAAATGTTTTTAAATAAGGCCTATCAAGAGGATAATTGCCCCGACAATCAAGCCTACAACCCCAACAGTTGCCGCAGTTCCTGTGGCAAACAAGGTTAACAATAAACCGACAATGACGAAAACGGCACCAGCGGCTAGCAGCCCAGAATTGAGCATTGGCTTTTGTGGCGACTCAGGAGCCAGGTGCTTCTGAATCTTTTTGTCGAGCCGCTTAAGCATCATCCGCTCAACCATGTTCATTTTTTTAGGAGCAGCCGGAGCAGCGGCTACGTTGCTTTTGGCAGCGGCAGAAGTCAGTAACTCTTGCACACGAGCCATGCGCTTTTGAACCCGCTTGTCTTCCAACGCGGCGCTATTTTTGGCAATAGCGTCGTTCAGTTGCTGGATGTCCTGTGTCTTAACGACAGGAGCAGCCGCAGCAACGAGCGTAGGCTCTTCTACTTTTTCGACGGGAGCCGTTACCGCTTCAGCAACAACGGGCTGCGTAGCTGGCTTGGGAGTTTCCGCGGAGAACCGCTCAACTGGCATACGCTGATAAGTGGCATAAGGACGGCTACAAGAAGCAAAAAAGGCCGCAACCACAACTGTGGAAGCCAGTGCATAACGCTGGAATAATTTGTGCATACTAATAAAAGTTTTAAGTGGAACTCGAGAGCTTACACTAGCACAAACTACTTTTCGAAAAGATTGTTGATTATTTTATAAATAACCGACTAAACGACGCATGAATCATATCTCGTTACAATAAAGGCACGAAATTATTTCATTTTGCCTCGTTTCACCAGATACGCCGACAGGATCTGATCGAAGCCCTGCGCAATATCGGCCTCAATGAAGTCAATGCGGTACTGGCCACAGCGCAGTTTCAGTTCCTGGTAAAAGTTTTGAATGGCCTGCTGGTAGGAGTCGCGCACCTGATTAGGCTGTACTTTTACTTTTTCGCCGGTTTCCAGGTCGATGAATTCATACGGGCGCTCGTCGAAGGAGAAATCCTGCTCGGTTTTTTTATCCGTGACATGAAATAGCAAGACCTCGTGCAGGTTGTGCCGCAAATGCTGAAGCGCCGAAAACAGGTGCTCAGCCTCTGAGACATTTTCAAACATATCGCTAAAAATCACCACCAGCGAACGCTTATTAATTTTTTCGGCTAATTGGTGAATCACCGACGCGGCTGATGTTTTTTTAGGCTGCGGTGGCTGTTCCAACAGGTCATTCAGTTGAATGAACATTTTGTGAACGTGCGAGGGCGTCGATTTGACCGGTGTTTGAAGCTCGATATCTTCCGAGAAGGTGCAAAGGCTAACGGCATCCTTCTGACGTTGGAGCAAATAAGCCACACAGGCAGCAGCCATCACACTAAACGTAATTTTGCCGTAGGTGCCTTTTCCCAGATCGGGGTAATACATCGTTGACGATGTGTCGATTAATAAGTGGCAGCGGAGGTTGGTTTCTTCTTCGTAGCGTTTGACGAATACTTTTTCCGACTTGGCGTATACTTTCCAGTCGATGTGGCGGGTACTTTCGCCCGTGTTGTACAGCCGGTGTTCGGCAAACTCGACCGAAAAGCCGTGGAATGGCGATTTATGCAGCCCGGTAATGAACCCTTCAACCAACTGACGGGCCAGAAATTCGACGCTACCAAATTCTCTGATTTTCCGTAAATCAACCTGATTTTTCATAAAGCCCCGGCGAAAAAAATCAGACATGAGGCTGAAGTGTCTGTCACCTCATGTCTGGGTTAAGAACGCATACTGCGTTTAATTGTTGCCAACAGGCTCTGCTGTTTGCAACATCAATTGAGAACTAGCCAAATAGAGAGAGTCTTGCTGCGCGGAGTCTGCCTTGGCAAAACGGTCGGCTCCGACAACACGGATGGCTACATTTGCAACACCGCGCTGGATCATTCCCAGGGTTTTAGCGGCTGAATATCCCAAGTCAATAATCCGGCCTTTCGTATGCGGGCCGCGATCATTAATACGTACAACGACAGACTTGTGATTATCTAGATTGGTTACTTCTACCATGGTATTATGCGGTAGAGAGCGGTGAGCAGCGGTTAAGTCGGTAGGTTTGATGCGCTCACCATAGGCGGTTTTACGGCCATTGAACTTCTTGGAGTAGAAAGAGGCCTTGCCTCGCTGTATGAGACCCTTGTGGATCTCCGTCGGTTGGATGCTGTTGAAAAGCAACATCAGGGACATGATTAAACTCATACAGGGCTGGTTTGGTTGAACAATAAAAAAGAGGTGAACGTTAGACACTTACGCCACCTCCGCATAGGAAAAACACAATTCCCTTATTGCAAATATAACAGGATAAAGTTCAGGAACAAGAGTATACGCCCCTTTTCTCCTACTGATCTTGTTCAGTTTTTCCATTCAACGGTCTTAAATATGATTGAAAGATATTTTTCCCGCTTCCTTTTGCTTGTTATACTAATCCCGCTATTTTAGCGTTTGAAACACTCTAAACCATCAGGATTGTGGAAGAAAAAGAGAAAGAAAAAATCTTTTCCAAGCGCGTTCGTGCTGGAAAAAGAACCTACTTCTTTGACGTTAAATCCACCCGGGCAAGCGACTATTACCTAACGATTACCGAAAGCCGCCGCCACCCGCAGGGTGATGGCTTTGTGTATGAGAAACACAAAATGTTTTTGTACAAAGAAGATTTCGATAAGTTCGCAGATGCTCTTCAGGAGACAATTCAATACATCAAAGCTGATCTGATGCCTGAATTTGACTTCGCCCAATTTACGGTGAAAGACGAGCTAGAAGATATAGGTGGCAGTGAACTTAAGTGGGATTAAGTCAATAACCTTCTCTCTTTTGTCCGCCTCTGATCAACATCAGAGGCTTTTTTGTTTTTCGTCCCTGAATGTCCGAACTTTGCGGAACAATTCTGAATGAGCCGATGCGTATAGTTAGTAGGGTTGAAGTCAGGCATGATTCCATCAATCAGCGGCTTAGCAACCCGGCCAAAATCGCTCATTCGCTCATTCCCTTATTCAAATTTAACCATTCATGAGTCTGCAATGTGGAATCGTAGGGTTGCCAAACGTCGGTAAATCCACTTTATTTAATGCCATCTCGAGCGGGAAAGCCGAAGCGGCCAACTACCCGTTCTGTACCATAGATCCCAACGTCGGGGTGGTCACCGTTCCAGACGAGCGGCTGGATACCCTCGAAACCCTGGTCAAGCCCCAAAAGGTTGTTCCAACCATCATTGAGTTTGTCGACATTGCCGGTCTGGTGAAGGGAGCCAGCCAGGGCCAGGGCCTGGGGAACAAGTTTTTAGCCAATATCCGGGAAGTTGACGCCGTGGTGCACGTCATCCGGTGTTTCGAAGACGAAAACATTGTTCACGTTGAAGGCCGCGTGAACCCGATTTTCGACAAAGATATCATCGATACCGAACTGCAACTGAAAGATCTTGAATCGGTTGACAAAAAACTGCAACGGATCGAGAAAGCTGTCCGGTCGAGCGGCGACGCCAAGGCGAAAGCCGAACTAGACGTGCTGCTGAAATACAAAACGGCTTTGGAAGCGGGGCAAAACGCCCGTAGCGTGGAGGCTTCGCCTGAAGATCGCCAGGCAGCTGTTGGTGAACTGCACCTGCTCACCATTAAGCCGGTTATTTACGTAGCGAACGTCGACGAAAATTCCCTGCCCAACGGAAATCAGTTCTCCGACCAGTTAAAAGAGACCGCCAAAGCCGAAGGCGCTGAGGTGATTGTCGTTTGCGCGGCGATTGAATCCCAGATTGCCGAAATGGAAGATCCCGAAGAACGCCAGATGTTCCTGGGCGAATATGGTTTGGACGAATCAGGTCTGGATAAACTCATCAAAGCGTCTTACCGCCTCCTCAACCTGATCACGTATTTTACGGCGGGTGTGAAGGAAGTTCGCGCCTGGACCATCCAGCGGGGTTGGAAAGCCCCGCAGGCAGCCGGCGTGATTCACACGGACTTTGAACGCGGGTTCATCCGGGCGGAAGTTATCAAGTTGCCGGATTATATCCAGTACAAAACCGAAGCGGCCATTAAGGAAGCCGGTAAAATGGGCGTTGAAGGCAAAGAATACGTGGTGGCGGATGGCGATATCATGCATTTCCGGTTCAACGTATAAACTA